>NZ_QFDQ01000295.1 GCF_003270085.1 Streptomyces triticisoli
GGCGCCGGTCGGGTCCGGGTGGCGGGGCCGGCCGCCGCGGACACCGGCGGTCGGCCCCGGTCAGGCCCGTCGGCGCCCGGCGGTGGGCGGTGGGGCGTCATGGGCCGGTGTTCGTGCGCGGCCGGGGCGCGATGTACAGGCGCAGGTCGCCGGATCGGTGGGAGGGCCAGGTGCGGGCGTAGGCGGGTGGGGTGCCGTCGGGGGTGGTGAGGGTGGCCACCGGCATGCGCCGGGCGGTCCGTTCGATGATCGCCCGGGTGGTGTTGGCGTTGTGGCCGTCGGTCGCGGCGGAGCCGCAGCCGGTGTAGAAGGCGATCGGGACGGCGTTCCTGCCGGTGAGCAGGCAGGGCGGGCGTACGCCGAGGCGGTGCAGGTCGGCGGCGGTGCCGGACCAGGCCCGGCGGTCTGCGGTGGTGCGCTGGACGGTGTGGGTGAGGACGGCGTACTGCACGGCCAGGTGTCCGGCGAGGCCGAGGGCGACCAGGGACAGGGCCAGGGGCCTCCACTGGCCGCCGGGTGCCTCGACGAGGTGGACGAGGGCGTCGGCGACCGGGATCGCGAGCAGGGCGTAGGCGGGCTGCAGGAAGCGGGGAGCCGCGTATCCGATCAGGAACAGATAGGGGAAGGCGGCCGTGGCGGCGCAGGCCAGCGCCACCAGGGTGGGCGGGGTCCGCCGGGCGCGCAGGGCCACGGCGAGGCCCAGCAGGGCGAGCAGCGGCAGGACGTACCACCAGGCGGTGATCGCCACGTTGGGCACCGCGCCGGTGCACGGGCGGCACAGGGTTCGTCCGCCCAGGCTGCGCAGTTGGTCGGCCACGGCGAAGTGCCAGCCCAGGCCGCCCTGGATGGCCGAGCCGTCGGACAGCCGCTTCAGCAGGCCGCCGTAGCCGGTGTACGCCTCGATCACCCACTGGGCGGAGCCGGCCGCCAGTCCGGCGAGCAGCGCGGCGAGCGGCGGCAGGCGGCGCTTGAGCACGGCGAGCGCGAGCAGCGGGAGGACGGCCCAGACCGCGTCCATGGGGCGCATCAGCGCCATGAGGGCGGCGCCGCCGGCCAGGCCACACAGTGCGGCGCGGTCGCGTCGGCCGGGCCGTACGCGCAGGAAACAGCCCGCGCAGGTCAGGGCGCCGATGGCGACCCAGTAGTTGGGCATGGCCTGCGGGCCGTAGAACAGCGTCACCCACAGGGAGGCGAACAGGGCGCCGGCGAGGGCCAGGACGCGGGAGGGGAAGGCGTGCCGCCACACGCGCAGGGCCAGGTACAGGGCGAGTCCGGAGAGCACCGCGAGGTAGACGCGCAGCAGCGCGGTGGACGACGACCAAGAGGCGACCGGTGCGACGAGCAGCGGGACGCCGCGGGCGCGCGGGGCGCTGAAGAAGGCGGCCGGTGCGTGCGGGCTGACCTGGCTGACGTAGACGGTCTCGTCCCAGCCGAGGCCCATGCCGGGGCGGACCAGGAGGAGTTGGGCGAGAGTGAAGGCGACGGCCACCGCCGCGACGAGGACGTCGCCGCGGGCCCGGGGGCCGCCGCGTGGGCCGGACAGCGGTCCGGATCGCCGCGTCCCGGCGAGTATGGCGTGCGTACTGTCGGCCATCTCCACCCCTCACCCCTGCACGCATCAGGAACGTCAAAGAGACATCGCGAGAAACAGGGACAAACTATCCCGTGATGTGCCCGCTCGCGGGCGGAACACCACCGAACGCCTGTTTTCCCTACGCGCTGTAAGGTTGAGGGCATGGCTGGCGGTGGGCCTCACGGCAGGACGGAACGGCGCGGCTCGGGCGAGCTGGAGAGCGCGGTCCTCGCCGCTCTGTGGGCCACGGAGCGGCCGCTGACGCCGGCCGAGATCCAGCTGGAGATCGGCGGCGGCCTGGCCTACAACACCGTGCACACCATCCTCAAGCGCCTCTACGACAAGGGCCTGGTGCTGCGCGAGGTGGACGGACGGCGCGGCGCCTACCGGCCCACGAAGAACGCGGCGGAGCTGACCGCGCAGGCGATGCACGACGCCCTGCACCGGGGCCCGGACCCGATCGCCGCCCTGCGGCAGTTCGTGACCGGGCTGAGCCCCGAGCAGGCGCGGGCCCTGCGCGACCTGCTCACCGAAGGCGCCGCCTGACGGCCGCCGCCCGCACCCGGGGGTCAGTGGACGTGGGGCTTGCGGTGCGGGGGCTGTTCCGGGGCGGGCCGGTGTACGGGGGGCGGGACCGGACGGACCTCGGGGGCGTCCGGGCGGAGCGTGACCGGGGCGCCGTGGTGGCGGATCGTCAGGGGCTCCCCGTCCACCAGTGAGTACGTGGCGCTCCGCTGGGTGATCTCCACCCGCAGCCGGCGGCCGCGGAACTGCAGTATGAAGGCGAGGCGGCTGAACTTCTCCGGCAGCCGCGGCGAGAACCGCAGCGTCTCGCCCGCCCTGCGAGTGCCGCCGAACCCGGCCACCAGCGCCATCCAGGTGCCGGCCAGCGACGCGATGTGCAGCCCGTCGCGGGTGTTGTGCTCCAGGTCCTCCAGGTCCATCAGGGCCGCCTCGACCGTGTAGGCGTAGGCGAGCCGCAGATGGCTCGTCTGCGCGGCGATGACGGCCTGGACACACGCCGACAGCGAGGAGTCCCGCACGGTCAGCGGCTCGTAGTAGGCGAAGTTGCGGGCGGTGTGCTCCTCGTCGAACTCGGCGCCGCAGGTGTACATCGCCAGCACCAGGTCGGCCTGCTTGATCACCTGCTTGCGGTACAGGTCGAAGTAGGGGAAGTGCAGCATCAGCGGGTACTGGTCGGCGCGGGTGCCGGCGAAGTCCCAGCGCTGGTAGCGGGTGAAGCCCGCGCTCTGCTCGTGCACCCGCAGTTCGCCGTTGTACGGGATGTTCATCGCCTCGGCGGCGTCCCGCCAGGAGGCGCTCTCCTCGTCGTCGGCGCCGAGGCGTTCGGCCTCCTTCGGGTGGCGTTCGACGAGGTCGGCGGCGGCCAGCAGGTTCCCGCGGGCCATCAGGTTGGTGTACGTGTTGTCGTCGGCGAGCGCGCTGTACTCGTCGGGGCCGGTGACGCCGTCGATGTGGAAGGTGCCGCGGTGGTCGTGGTGGCCGAGCGAGCGCCACAGGCGGGCGGTCTCCACGAGCAGTTCGAGCCCGGTGTCGACTTCGAAGTCCTCGTCGCCGGTCGCCGCGACATGGCGCACCACGGCGCGCGCGATGGCGGCGTTCACATGGAAGGCGGCCGTCCCGGCGGGCCAGTACCCCGACCCTTCCTGGCCCTCGATGGTCCGCCACGGGAACGCGGCGCCGCGCAGACCCAGTTGGGCCGCGCGCTCCCGGGCCGCGGGCAGGGTGTTCTGCCGCCAGCGCAGCGCCTCGGCCACGGCGTCCGGCGAGGTGTAGGTCAGCACGGGCAGCACGAACATCTCGGTGTCCCAGAAGGCGTGCCCGTCGTAGCCGGAGCCGGTCAGCCCCTTGGCCGGGATCGCCCGCTCCTCGGCGCGGGCACCGGCCTGCAGCACGTGGAAGAGGCCGAAGCGGACGGCCTGCTGGATCTCCTCCTCGCCGTCCACCTCGACATCGGAGCGCGCCCAGAAGTCGTCGAGGTAGGCCCGCTGTTCGTCGGCCAGGCCGGTCCAGCCGCTGTGCGCGGCGGCCGCCAGGGCGGCGTCCACCTGGTCGCTCATCGCCGGCAGGGAGCGGGCGCCGGACCAGCCGTGGGCGACGAGCTTCTCCACCCGCAGCTTCCGCCCCGGCTCCAGGACGGAGGCGATCGTCAGGCGGGCCAGGTCGGGGTGGCTCTCGCTGTCGGTGGTGGTGTGCTCGGGGCCGGTGACGACGTGGTCGGCGGCCACGGCCACCCTGAGGCCGCTGTGCCGGGTGCGGTGCACCAGGCGCAGCCGGTGACCGGAGGCGAAGTCCTGCTCCGGCTCCAGCGGGGACCGCAGGGCCGACGCCGTCCGCGGGTCGCCGTCGGACTCGGGCAGCTGCTCGTTGGCCACCAGCTCCGACTGGACGACCACGCGCGCCCGGCAGTCGACCGGCTCCACCTCGTAGGCCACCGCGGCGATGGAGCGCTGGGTGAGGGAGACCATCCGGGTGGCGCGCACCCGGATCCGGGTTCCGGCCGGCGAGCACCACTCGCAGGTCCGCTCCATCACACCGCGGCGCAGGTCGAGGACGCGCTCGTGGGAGATCAGCCGGCCGTAGCGCAGGTCGAACGGCTCGTCGTCGACGAGCAGCCGCAGCACCTTGCCGTTGGTGATGTTGATGATGGTCTGGCCCGACTCGGGGTAGCCGTAGCCGGCCTCCGCGTACGGCAGCGGGTGCACCTCGTACACGCCGTTGAGGTAGGAGCCGGGCAGGCCGTGCGGTTCGCCCTCGTCGAGGTTGCCGCGCCAGCCGACGTGCCCGTTGGACAGCGCGAAGACGGACTCGCTCTGGGCGAGGACGTCGAGGCTGAGTTCCGTCTCGCGCACGGTCCACGGCTCGACGGCGTACGAACGGTGGGTGATCACGCGGCGTCACCCCCCGCGAGGAGGTCGGCGAGGTCCTTGACGACCACGTCGGCGCCGTGCGCGTACAGCGCGTCCCGCTGCCCGGCGCGGTCGACGCCGACGACGTATCCGAAGTGGCCCGAGCGGCCCGCCTCCATGCCGGCCAGCGCGTCCTCGAAGACGGCGGCCCGCCCGGCGTCGGCGCCCAGGTCGTGGGCGGCGGCCAGGAAGGTGTCGGGGTGGGGCTTGCCGGGCAGCTCGCGCTCGCGGGCGACCACTCCGTCGATGCGGACGTCGAAGAGGCCTTCGGCGTCGATGGAGCGCAGCACGGCGCGGGTGTTGGCGCTGGAGGAGACGATCGCGGTCCTCAGGCCCGCGGCCCGGACGGCCTCGATGTAGCGGAGGGTGCCTTCGTACGGTTCCACGCCCTCGGTGCGGATCTTCCGCAGGACGAGTTCGTTCTTGCGGTTGCCGATCCCGTTGACCGTCCGCGCGTCCGGCGGGTCGTCGGGGGTGCCCTCGGGCAGCTGGATGCCGCGGGAGGCGAGGAAGGTGCGCACCCCGTCCGCGCGGGGGCGTCCGTCGACGTACTCGTCGTAGTCGGCGACCGGGTCGAACGGCCGGAAGTCCGCGCCGTCCCGCTCCCGCAGGAACGCGTCGAACGTCTCCTTCCAGGCGGCCGCGTGCACCACGGCCGTCCTGGTGACCACCCCGTCCAGGTCGAAGAGGCAGACGGTGATGTCTTCGGGCAGACCGAGCTGTGTCATGCAGGCGCCTTTCCCCGCGTGGCGGCTTCGAGAGGGTGTCGAGTGCCCCGTCTGACGCTCTTTCCGACCAACGGATGCCCACGGTACGCCAGGATCGGCCGCCGTCCGGGTGCCACACTGTGGCGTGTGGAGCTGACCTTCGACGACCTCCTCACCCGTGCCCGGGCCCTCACCGGGACCGGGCGGCGCGCGCTCCTCGGCATCGCGGGCAGCCCCGGCTCGGGCAAGTCGACCCTGGCCGGGCATCTGGTACGCGCCCTGAACGGCGACGGCGAGCCGTGGGCGGCGTACGTCCCGATGGACGGCTTCCACCTCGCCGACGCCGAACTCGGCCGGCTCGGCCGCCTGGACCGCAAGGGCGCGCCGGACACCTTCGACGCGGCGGGGTACGCGGCGCTGCTGCGCCGGCTGCGCGAGGAGCGGGACGAGACGGTGTACGCGCCCGGGTTCGAACGGGTCCTGGAACAGCCGTTGGCGGGTGCGGTCCCGGTGCCGCCGTCGGCCCGGCTGGTCGTGACGGAGGGCAACTACCTGCTGCTGGGCACCGGTCCCTGGGCGCGGGTGCGGTTCGAACTGGACGAGGTGTGGTTCTGTGAACTCGACGAGTCCGAGCGCGTCCGCCGTCTCGTCGCCCGCCACGAGGAGTTCGGCAAGGCGCACCAGGAGGCGGTGGACTGGGTGCTGGGCACCGACCAGCGCAACGCGGACCTGGTCGCGGCGACCCGGGACCGCGCGGACCTGATCGTGCCGGAGGCGGCCGTGCCGTCCGGCCGGCGCATGGCGTGCCCCCGAGGCGGGTGCAGGGACTGCTGATGGTGCCGGACTCCGCGGTCGCCGAGGTGCAGGGACGGCCGGCCGAGCTGACCGGCTCCGGCCGGCCGGCGAGGTCGGTCACTCGACCACTCTCCAGCAGCGGTGGCCGACCACAAGTGCCCTGTTCACTCCGGGGGTTGGAAACCCTCCGCGCTGACGTGCGGCATGACGCGGCCGGCCACGCGGTAACGGCCGTTGGGCACCTGGCCGGATCGGGCGATGCGCACGGTCAGCGGGCCCGCCCACTCGTAGCCGCGGCGCTCGGCGTGCCGGGCCAGGCTGTCGGTGAGCACCTGGCCCACGTTGCTGCCGCGCCGGGTCAGTTCGTCGTACACGGAGTCGGCGAGTTCGACGTCGTAGGCGTTGGGCACCATGACCCGTCGCCCGCTGACCACGACGGCGTTGGCGTCGCACTCGCGGCGCAGCGCGGCGAGGAGTTCGACCGGTTCCTTGCCGGCGAGCCGCGCCCACAGCGCCTCCCACCGGTTCTCCAGGGCCTGTTCCAGCGCGCTGAGTGCGCTCATGGCGGCCTTCACCCGCCGAAGGGCCGTCCGGGTCATTTCTCCTCGAAGTCGTCGGGGCGGATCTCGGCCTCCTCCATCGCCTCGCGCATTGTGCGGCCGGTGGCGCCCGGCTCCTTCGGCCTGTCCTCCTGCCGGTTCTCCAGCACCTCGTCGGTGGTGTCGGTCTTGGGCCGGTTCTCCTCGGGGACGGTCATGGCGCACTGCTCCTCGTGTGTCGGTGGGGATCTTCTCCTGGCGGCGGGTTCCCCCGCGGGGGGCGCGTATCCATCCGCCCGCCAAAATCCGGAGGGTGTCATTCCGGTTTGCCGGGGCTGCGGAGTCGTGGTCGAACGCGTCGGGCGCGGTCGAACGCGTTCGACGCACCCCCTGGTCATGACGGTGAGTGAGCTATGTTGAACCTCTGTGGGAGACAAAGGAGGCACCCCGGTGCCATCGCCGCAGCAGGCTCGCGCACAGGCGTCCACGATCACCTCGGGGAGGGCGGCGCCGCGGGCTCAGGCCGCCCCGGCGTCCCAGCTCCGAGCGCTCTTCGACGGACCGCACCTGTCTCCCGGGCAGCGCCGCATCGCCCAGTACCTGATCGAGAACATCGCCGAGGCGGCGTTCCTGTCGATCACGGAACTGGCGGACCGGGTCGGCGTCAGCCAGCCGTCGGTGACCCGGTTCGCCGCGGCGGTCGGCTTCAGCGGCTACCCCGCGCTGCGCGAGAAGCTCCAGTCCATCGCGCTGCGGACGCTGGCCGGGGGCCCTGGCGCGGCCGAGGAGGACCGGGGCAACGAACTCCAGGCGGCCGTCGACGCGGAGATCGAGAACCTGGAGAACCTGCGCCGGGACTTCGCCGATCCCGGCCTCGTGATCGACACCGGCCGCAAGCTGTCGCGGTCCGCCCCGCTGACCGTGCTCGGCCTGCGCATCTCGGTGTCGCTCGCCGAGTACTTCGCCTACGCGGCGCGGCGCATCCACCCGGACGTACGGCTGGTGACCCTCGGCGGCAGCGTCGCCTACGACGCGCTGCTGCAGTCCCGTGAGGCCGGCGGCACCTGGGTGCTGGCGTTCTCCCTGCCCCGGCACGCCCACGAGACCCTGGCCGCCGTACGGGTCGCCCGCGACGCCGGGCTCAAGGTGGCCCTGATCACCGACCTGGCGCTCGGGCCGGTCGCCGACGAGGCCGACGTCACCTTCGCCACCGGCACCGGCTCCCGCCTGGTCTTCGACTCCTACGCGGCAGCCGGCGTGATGTGCGCGGCGCTGCTGCAGGCCATGACCGACGCCGACCCCGAGCGGACCCAGGCGCGGCTGGAGGAGTACGAGCAGATCGCCGACCAGCACCAGTTCTTCCTCCGGGACTGACCGGATCCCTGCCTGGTGTCACTCCGGGTGAGAGCCGCCGTTCGGAGCAGACATGAATGTTTTCATACGTCTTGCAAAGTACACGGCATATATAAATACTGCTCACGGATCACGGCCGGTCCACTGCCCGGCACGTGCCACCCCGCACACGGACACCCCGCGCCGCCGTCTCCACCAGTGCCGGCGCACGGGGTGTTCGGCCGGGCATCGCCTGCGCGAGCGCCCGCGGTGGCCCCGGTCATCCCCTAGGCCGGGGCCGCCCCCACCCGTCGGACCACCCTTCTCGACGCCGCACACCCGGAAGCGATGATCATGCCCCTGACGACCACGCGCATCAACCCGGACTGGCCCTGCCAGGTCAAGGCCCCCGGCAGCTACGACTGGGAGCGCTCGGCGGTCAAGTGGCTGCGCGAACTGGTGCCGTCGCGCTACGGCAGCTACCCCGCGCTGATCCGCCATCCGGTGCTGCTCGCCCGCCATGCGCAGATCCAGGTCCAGCAGGAGATCCGGGTGGCCCGCACCGCCCTGCAGACGGCGCGCACCGAGCTGCCCCGGTTCGGCATGCCGGAGTCGGTCATCGAGCACACGATCAAGCTGTACGCGGCGGAGCTGCTGCAGCTGCAGCACATCGCCCGCAGTGTCCGCGCGGTGACCGAGGCGCTCGTGGAGCGCGGCACCCAGCGCTGACCCCTCCGGGCCCACCCGACCGCACCCGGCTCCGGCCGGCACCGCCGCGCGCGGGTCCGGCCGGCACGGCCACGCACGGGCCCCGACCCGCGCAGCCACGGGCAGACTCCAACTCGCATGACCCCGCGCAGACCTCGGCCCGCACAGCCCCCACCCGCCCCCGGCCCGCACAGCCACGCACGGGCCCTGGCCCACAGGGCCCCACGCGCGGCCCCGCGGCCCGCACAGCCACGGGTAGACCCAACCCGCACAAGCCTCACGCAAACCTCGGCCCGCACAGCCCCGCCGGCCTCCAGCCCGCACAACCCCACCCGCCCCCGGCCCCCACAGTCCCACGCGGATCCGGCCCGGCAGCCCGGTGATCCAACCGCATGGTATGTGCGATGCTCGTCGCGTGACCAGCGAACCCGCCTTCCCCGGGGAGTCCGGCGCCGTGCCCGACATGGCGGCGCTGGCCGAGGTGGTGGCCAGACAGCGCGCCGAGCTCGACCGGCTGCAGGATCTGGCGGCGACCTCGGCCGTCCTGGAGCGGGCCAAGGGGGCGCTGATGGCGCTGACCGGCTGCTCCCCGGAGGCCGCGCACGAGGAGCTGGTGCAGCGGTCCAAGGCCGCGAACCGGACGCTGATGGAGGAGTGCCGGCTCACGCTCGGCAGCCTGGTGCCCCCGCTGGACCGGGTCGTCGCACTCTCCCCCGCGCCCGTCTGCACCGCACCGGCCTCCGCCGAGATCCCGCCCGCCGACGCCGGGGCAGCCACCGCGGCCGAGGACAGCGAGGACTCCGCCGTCCTCGCCGTCCTCGGCCGGGCCCTGGCCCGGGCCGGCACCCCCCAGGACCTCGCCCGGTGTCTGCTGGACCACCTGGCCGCACCCGTCGGCGCCGACGCGGTGACGATCTACCGGCAGCTGCCCACCGGCGGCGGCCTGGAGCTGATCGGCCACGCCGGCATCGACGAGACCCTCGCCGGCCAGTGGCGGCACGTGCCGCCGGTCGGCGGGATCGCCGCGCGGGACGCCCTCGGCAGCCACGAGGAGCGCTGGCTGGAGGACGTCGAGGAGGACAGGAAGCGGTACCTGCTGATCGGGGAGGACAGCGACCGGTGGCCCTCCCGCGCCTGGCTGCCCGTGCTCAGCGGGGACTCGGCGGACGTGGCCATGGGTGTGCTGCGCGACCGGCCGGGCGCCTTCACCCCGCGCACCCGGGAGCTGCTGCGCGGCGTGTCCCGGCTGTGCGCCGGCCGGCTGCGTGCCTTCGCCGACCGGCCGGAGCCCGCCGTGGACAGCGCCGCGGGCGGGGTCCACGCCCTGTTCGGGGCCCTTCCGGGCATGACACTGCTGCTCACCCCGGTGCGGTCGCCGTCGGGCGAGGTCGAGGACTACCGCATCGACGCAGCCACCTCGCAGACCGTCGACGTGTTCGGCCGCAGCGGAGACGAACTGGTCGGCCTGCGGGTCCTCGAGTGCTGGCCGGCCGTCGTCCAGGAGCCGCTGTGGCAGGGCTGGCTGGACGCGCTGGCCACCGGGGAGCCCTACGAGAGCGAGCCGTTCGCGCAGCAGGAGTTCGTGAACGGCGGCCAGGAGCTGTCCACGTACTCGGTACGGGCCGCCCGGCTGGGCGACGCCCTGGTGGTCACCGTGGTGCGGCACGGCTCCTCCGACCGGCAGGAGCAGCGCCTGGCGGATCTGCAGCGCCTCGGCCGGCTCGGCTGGGCCACCTGGAACCTGGTCACGCACGAGGCGTCCTGGTCGTCCCAGGTCTACGCACTGTTCGACCGCGACCCCGCGTCCGGCCCGGTCCGCCTGAACGAGCTGCCGGACCTCGCCCTGCCCGAGGACGGGCCCGCGCTCGCCCGGGTCGTGCGGGAACTGCTCGCCGAGGGCAAGCCGTTCGACACGTCCTTCCGGATCGGTACGACGGCCGGGGTACGGCATCTGCGGGCCGTCGCCGAGGCCGTCCCGGACGCCGGGGGCACACCCGTCCAGGTGCACGGCTTCGTGCAGGACCTCACCGCGCAGCGCAGCGCCGAACTCGCCCTGGTCGAGAGCGAGCGGGCGATGCTGGCCCAGCACGGAATCCTGCAGGCCGAGCGCATGCTGGCGGGCCGGCTGCAGCACGCGCTGCTGCCCCTGCCGCGCCGGCCCGTGCGCCGGGCGGGGCTGCTGGTGGACGTGGCCTATCTGCCCGCCCAGTCCGGGATCAACGTCGGCGGTGACTGGTTCAGCACGATCGAACTGCCGGGCGGTGACGCGCTGTTCGTGATAGGTGACGTGGCCGGGCACGGCATCGACGCGGTGGCCACCATGGCCCAGCTCCGCTTCACCGCCAAGGGCATGATCTTCACGGGTTCCTCGCTGACGGGCGCGCTGTCCCGGCTGAACACCCTGCTGATCCACTCCCGCGACACGCACGGCACGGCCACCCTCGTGCTGGCCCGCTACAAGCCGGCCGAGCACCTCCTGCTCTGGGCCCAGGCGGGCCACCTGCCACCGCTGCTGCTGCGCCGGGGCGAGCCCCGCTACCTCGAGCGCCCGCGCGGGGTGCTGCTCGGGGCGAGCAGGAACCCGGTGTTCGAGGAGGCGCGGTGCCGGCTGGAGCCGGGAGACCGGCTGCTGCTCTACACCGACGGCCTGGTCGAGCGGCCCGGCGAGGGCATCCAGCGGGGCCTGGCGCGGCTCGCCGAGGCCGCCTCGGCCCACCGCGCCGACACCCCCGGCTCGCTGGGGCCGCTGCTGGCCACGATGCTGGAGGGCGAACGCCGGGACGACGTCTGCGTCCTGGACATCCGGATGCCCACGCCGCCGGCGTAGGGCGGGTCCGGGCGCAGGTCAGTCGACCGGGTGCCCGGGGGAGATGTCGAGCGCGTCCTGAAGCCGCAGCGACGGCCCGCCGGAGCCGTCCGCGCCGCCCGACTCCACGAGGTCGAGGACGAAACCCACGTGATCGCCCGCGTCCAGGCGCAGCACCACCCGGCCGACGAACCACGCCGGCGCGTCCTGGAGTACGACGGCCCCGCCGCGCCGCTCCGCCCAGCGCACCTCCGTGAACTTGTCCACTCCGTCGTCGCCGGTGCGGCCGCCGAACAGGGCCGCCAGCGCGTGCTGCCGCCGGGTGAGCAGGTGCACGGCGAGGTGGTCGGCGTGCTCGGCCACCCGGAAGGTCCGGTTGGCCTTGGACAGCCACACCACGAACCGCGGCGGCCGGATGGAGCACTGCGAGGCGAACCCGACCAGGCACCCGGCACGCTCCCCGCCCGCCGCGGCCGTCACCACGCACATGTCGGGATTCAGCCGGTCGATGAACGCGTTCTGCCCCGTCATGCCCGTCCCGCTCCGTCCGCCGCAGCCGCTGGGTGGCACCAGCTCAGCACACCCCGGTGACGTCTGCCCCTCTCACCCGCCGCCAAGCGTCGTACGGGACTCCAGGGCGCGGCGGGTGTCGTCGCCGTAGACGCCCGTCTCGTCGCCGCTGATGCCGTACCAGAGCTGGAAACGGGCCACGGCCGCCTTCAGTGTGCTGTCGTAGTGGCCACTGGTGGAGCCGTCGCGGTAGACGTCCGGGACGCGCAGGAGGCGCTGCTGCAGTTCGGTGACGTCCGGGCCGGTGTCGCCCTCGCGCAGGGTGCCCGGGCCGTCCGGGTCGACCGACACGGTGGCGGTGACCGTCGCGGTGGGGGGCACGGCCGGTGCGGCGCCGGCCTCGCCCCTGGCCGGCAGCAGCAGGGCGCAGCCGAAGCCGGTCAGGGCGGCCGCGGCGACGGCCACCGCGACG
>NZ_QFDQ01000003.1 GCF_003270085.1 Streptomyces triticisoli
GGTGTGGATCCCGCGCCGGGCGGGCGAGCGCGGCGCCGTCGAGGCCGGCGCACTGCCGTCGCTGCTGCCGGGCGGGCGTCCGGCGACCGACCCGCGCGCGCGGGAGGAGGTCGCCGCGCTCTGGCGCGTCGCCGAACTCCCGCACCGCTACGGCCGCGACACCGGCCAGATCATCGAGGCCGCGGCCGGCGGCGAACTGCAGGCGCTGCTCGTGGCCGGTGTGGAGGTCGCCGACCTGCCCGATCCGGCACGCGCGCGTGAGGCCCTGTCCGAGGTGGGCTTCGTGGTGTCGCTGGAACTGCGGCCCAGCGAGGTCACCGAACGAGCGGACGTGGTCCTGCCCGTCGCCGCCGTCGCCGAGAAGGCCGGCACCTTCCTCAACTGGGAGGGCAGGGTCCGCTTCTTCGAGGCCGCGCTCAAGCCCGACCAGATGACCCGCACGCTGTCGCCCACCGACGCGCGCGTCCTGCAGATGCTGGCCGACGCCATGGACGTACACCTGGGGCTGCCGGACCTGCGGACCGTGCGCGCGGAGCTGGACCGGCTGGGCGCCTGGACCGGGCCGCGCGCCGACGACCCGCAGGGGGCCACGGGCGTACTGCCCCGGCCCGCCGCCGGGGAGGCCGTGCTCGCCGGGCACCGGCTGCTGCTCGACCAGGGTGTCCTGCAGGAGGGCGACGAGGCGCTCGCCGGCACCCGGCATGCCGCACGCGCGCGCGTGTCGCCCGCCACGGCCGCCGAGGTGGGCGTCCGGAACGGCGACCTGCTCGCCGTGACCGGCCCCGCGGGATCGGTCGAACTCCCGCTGGAGATCACCGAGATGACCGACCGGGTGGTGTGGCTCCCGCTGAACTCCGTCGGCGGGGGTGCCGCCTCCGACACCGGGGCGGTGCCCGGCTCCCTCGTCCGTATCGGCCCGGCGACGTCCTCGACCGAGGCCCCCAAGGAGGTGGAGGCATGAGCCCGTACCTCGCCGCTGAGAACCTTTCGATGTTCGGCACCGATCCGTGGTGGCTGGTCGTCGTCAAGGCGGTGTTCTGCTTCGCCTTCCTGATGGTGACCGTGCTGTTCTCCATCGTCTGGGAGCGCAAGGTCGTCGCCTGGATGCAGCGGCGCATCGGCCCCAACCGGAACGGCCCCTGGGGCATGCTCCAGTCGCTGGCCGACGGCGTGAAGCTGATGCTCAAGGAGGACCTCGTCGTCAAGCGCGCGGACAAGGTGGTCTACGTCCTCGCGCCGATCGTCGCCGCCATCCCGGCCTTCATGGCGATCGCGGTGATCCCCTTCGGGCCGGCCGGCAACGAGATCTCGATCTTCGGCCACCGCACCGCGATGCAGCTGACCGACCTGCCGATCGCGGTGCTCTACATCCTCGCGGTCGCCTCCGTCGGCATCTACGGCATCGTGCTGGCGGGCTGGAGCTCCGGATCCACCTACCCGCTCCTGGGCGGCCTGCGGTCCTGCGCGCAGATGATCTCCTACGAGATCGCCATGGGCGTCGCGTTCGCCTCCGTGTTCCTGTACTCGGGGTCGATGTCGACATCGGCGATCGTCGAGCAGCAGCACGACCGCTGGTACATCCTGCTGCTGCCGTTCTCCTTCATCCTCTACATCGTCACGATGGTCGGCGAGACCAACCGCGCCCCGTTCGACATGCCGGAGTCCGAGGGCGACCTGGTCGGCGGCTTCAACACCGAGTACTCGTCGATCAAGTTCGCGATGTTCATGCTCGCCGAGTACGTGAACATGGTGACGGTCTCGGCGGTGGCGACCACGCTGTTCCTGGGCGGCTGGCGGGCCCCCTGGCCGATCAGCACCTTCTGGGAGGGCGCCAACCACGGCTGGTGGCCGCTGCTCTGGTTCGTGATCAAGGTCCAGCTGCTGCTGTTCTTCTTCATCTGGCTGCGCGGCACGCTCCCACGGGTCCGCTACGACCAGCTGATGAAGCTCGGCTGGAAGGTGCTCATCCCGGCCTCCGTGGCCTGGCTGATGCTCGTGGCGACAGTGCGGGTGCTGCGCAACGAGAACGTCGACTTCGTCGACATCGCCCTGTACGTCGGCGCCGCCGTGCTGACCGTACTGGTCCTGTCCTTCGTCGCCGACATGTTCCGCGAACGGGCGAAGGCCGCCGAGAAGCCCGTCGCCCAACCCGTCGGCTTCGACCCGATGGCCGGCGGATTCCCCGTACCGCCGCTGCCGGGGCAGGAGCTGCCGCCGGTGCCGCGGCGCCGCCCGCGCCGCGAGCGCGAGTTGATTGTCAGTGGCGGGTCGGATACTGAACGTGACGGATCTCTGGATGGAAAGGAGGCGTCCGATGGCTGAGGAGCCCAAGGAGACCAACCCCGGTTTCCTGAACCCCGTGGCCGGCTTCGGCGTGACCTTCAAGGCCATGTTCAAGAAGCGGCTGACCGAGCAGTACCCGGAGCAGGAGAAGACCACCGCTCCGCGCTTCCACGGACGGCACCAGCTCAACCGCCATCCGGACGGCCTGGAGAAGTGCATCGGCTGTGAGCTGTGCGCCTGGGCCTGCCCCGCCGACGCCATCTATGTGGAGGGCGCCGACAACACCGACGAGGAGCGCTACTCGCCGGGCGAGCGGTACGGCCGCGTCTACCAGATCAACTACGCCCGCTGCATCCTGTGCGGCCTGTGCATCGAGGCGTGCCCCACGCGCGCGCTGACGATGACCAACGAGTTCGAACTGGCCGACTCCAGCCGCGCCAACCTCATCTACACCAAGGAACAGCTGCTCGCCGGACTCGAAGAGGGCATGGTCGACACGCCCCACGCCATCTACCCGGGCACCGACGAGCAGGACTACTACCGGGGTCTGGTGACGGAGGCCGCGCCCGGCACGGTGCGCCAGGCCGCCGTCTCCAAGGGAGAGGCCCCGCAGGAGGCCTCCTCGACCTTCGGCGAGGACGAACCCGCGTCGGAGGAGGTGATCGGCCGATGACCGCACAGCTCGCCGCCTACTCCACCTCCACCGGAGAGGCCTTCCAGTTCTGGGTCCTCGGCACCGTCGCGGTGATCGGCGCCCTGTGCACCGTCTTCATGAGGAGGGCCGTGCACAGCGCGCTGTGCCTGGCCGCCACCATGATCGTCCTGGCGGTGTTCTACCTCGCCAACGGCGCCTACTTCCTGGGCGTCGTGCAGATCGTCGTCTACACCGGCGCGATCATGATGCTGTTCCTGTTCGTGGTGATGCTCGTCGGTGTGACCGCCGCGGACTCCCTGAAGGAGACCATCAAGGGCCAGCGCTGGCTGGCCCTCCTGTGTGGGCTCGGCTTCGGCATCCTGCTCTTCGCGGGCATCGCCCACGCCTCCCTCAAGGACTTCCACGGCATCGGCAGGGCGAACGCGAACGGCAATGTGGAGGGCCTGGCCTCCCTCATCTTCACCCGGTACGTGTTCGCCTTCGAACTCACCGGCGCCCTGCTCATCACGGCCACCGTCGGCGCCATGGTGCTCACCCACCGCCAGCGCACCGAGCGGGCCCGCACCCAGCGCGAGCTGTCCGAGCAGCGCGTGCGCGAGGGGACGCACGTACCGCCGCTGCCGGCACCCGGCGTCTACGCCCGCCACAACGCCGTGGACATCGCCGGCCTGCTGCCCGACGGCACCCCGTCCGAGCTCACCGTCAGCAAGACGCTGCGCGAGCGCGGCCAGATCCGGGACGTCTCCACGGAGGCGCTCAACGATCTGAGGGCCCTGGAGCAGCGCGCCGAGGAGCGCCTGGAGCGCACCGAGATCGAGCCGGCGACCTTCAAGCGGTCCGAGGAGGCGTCGAAGTGAACCCCGTCAACTACCTCTACCTCGCCGCCCTGTTGTTCACGATCGGCGCCACCGGCGTGCTGATCCGGCGCAACGCCATCGTGATCTTCATGTGCATCGAGCTGATGCTGAACGCCTGCAACCTCGCGCTCGTCGCCTTCTCCCGGATGCACGGCAACCTCGACGGCCAGATCATCGCGTTCTTCACGATGGTCGTCGCCGCAGCGGAGGTCGTGGTCGGGCTCGCGATCATCGTGTCGCTGTTCCGTTCCCGCCACTCGGCCTCGGTCGACGACGCCAGCCTGATGAAGCTGTAAGGGGTCGGAAGAATCGTGGAGAACCTGATTGCGCTGCTGATCGCGGCGCCCCTGCTCGGAGCGGCCGTCCTCCTGGTCGGCGGCCGGCGCCTGGACGCCGTCGGCCACTGGATCGGCACCCTGCTCGCGGCCGTCTCCTTCGGGATCGGCCTGGTCCTCTTCGCCGACCTGCTCGGCAGGAGCGCCGACCAGCGGACCCTGACCCAGCACCTGTTCAGCTGGATCCCGGTGGCCGGCTTCCAGGCGGACGTCACGTTCCGCCTCGACCAGCTGTCGATGACGTTCGTACTGCTGATCACCGGTGTCGGCTCGCTGATCCACCTGTACTCGGTCGGGTACATGGAGCACGACGAGCGGCGCCGCCGCTTCTTCGGCTATCTGAACCTGTTCCTCGCGGCGATGCTGCTGCTCGTCCTCGCCGACAACTACCTGCTGCTGTACTTCGGCTGGGAAGGTGTCGGCCTCGCCTCCTACCTGCTGATCGGCTTCTGGCAGCACAAGCCCGGCGCGGCCACCGCGGCGAAGAAGGCCTTCCTGGTCAACCGCGTCGGCGACATGGGCCTGGCCATCGCGATCATGCTGATGTTCGCGACGTTCGGGACCTTCGCCTTCGGGCCGGTGTTCAGCCACGCCGGTGACACCTCCGAGGGCAGGCTCACCGCCATCGCCCTGATGCTGCTGCTGGCCGCCTGCGGCAAGTCCGCCCAGGTGCCGCTGCAGTCCTGGCTCGGCGACGCGATGGAGGGCCCGACCCCGGTCTCCGCCCTCATCCACGCCGCCACGATGGTGACCGCGGGCGTCTACCTGATCGTCCGCTCCGCAGCGGTCTTCAACGGCGCGCCCAGCGCACAGCTCGTGGTCACCGTCGTCGGCGCGGTCACGCTGCTGTTCGGTGCGATCGTCGGTTGCGCGAAGGACGACATCAAGAAGGCACTGGCCGGCTCGACCATGTCGCAGATCGGCTACATGGTGCTGGCCGCGGGCCTCGGCCCCATCGGCTACGTCTTCGCGATCATGCACCTGGTGACGCACGGCTTCTTCAAGGCCGGGCTGTTCCTCGGCGCCGGTTCGGTCATGCACGGCATGAACGACGAGGTCGACATGCGCAAGTACGGCGGCCTGCGCAAGTACATGCCGGTCACCTTCATCACCTTCGGCCTCGGCTACCTCGCCATCATCGGCTTCCCGGGCCTGTCCGGCTTCTTCTCCAAGGACAAGATCATCGAGGCGGCCTTCGCCAAGGGCGGCACCGAGGGCTGGATCCTCGGCGGCGCGGCCCTGCTGGGCGCGGCCATCACCGCGTTCTACATGACACGCGTGATGCTGTTGACGTTCTTCGGCGAGGAGCGCTGGCGCAACCGGCCGACGGCCTCCCCCGCCGAGCCCGACGTGGAGCCGGCGGCCGAGGATCGCGGGACCCGCGCCGAGCCGCACCCGCACGAGTCGCCCAGGGTCATGACGATCCCCATGATCGTGCTGGCCGTCGGGTCGGTCCTCGGCGGCGCGTTCTTCAGCATCGGCGACCGCTTCCTGCACTGGCTGGAGCCGGTCACCGGACACAGCGAGGGCAACTCGCCGCTCAGCGCCCTGACCGTCACCGCGGCGACCATGGTGTGCCTGGCGATCGGCGTGGCCATCGCCTGGGCCCAGTACGGCCGCAAGCCGGTCCCGGTCGTCGCCCCGCGCGGGTCGCTGCTCACCCGGGCCGCCCGGCGCGACCTGCTCCAGGACGACTTCAACCACGTCGTCCTGGTCCGCGGCGGCGAGCACCTCACACGGTCCCTGGTGTACCTCGACCACACCCTGATCGACGGTGTCGTCAACGGCACGGCGGCCTCGGTCGGTGGCCTGTCCGGGCGGATGCGCCGGCTGCAGAACGGCTTCGCGCGCTCCTACGCGGTCTCGATGTTCGGCGGTGCGGCACTCCTGGTGGCCGCGACCCTGCTGATGAGGGCGGTCTGATACCGATGTCCTTTCCTCTGCTGACAGCGACGGCGGTACTCCCGGCCGTCGGGGCCATCGCCACGGCCGCCGTGCCGGCCGCCCGGCGCACCGCCGCCAAGTGGCTCGCCCTGGCCGTCTCGCTGGGCACGCTCGCGCTGGCGGTCACCATCCTGGTCCGCTTCGACCCGGGCGGTGCCCGCTACCAGCTCACCGAGTCCCACTCCTGGATCGCGGCCTTCGGGGTCCGGTACGAACTGGGCGTGGACGGCATCGCGGTGGCGCTGATCGGGCTGACCGCCCTGCTCGTCCCGTTCGTGATGCTGGCCGGCTGGCACGACGCCGACCAGTTGGAGACCGGAAGCCGCCGCTGGCGGCCGACACAGGGCTTCTTCGCCCTGATCCTGGCTCTTGAGGCGATGGTGATCATCTCCTTCGAGGCCACCGACGTCTTCCTCTTCTACATCTTCTTCGAAGCCATGCTGATCCCGCTGTACTTCCTCATCGGGGGCTTCGGGGACCGTGCGCACGAGCACGGGGAGAAGGCGGCGTCGACACAGCGGTCGTACGCGGCGGTGAAGTTCCTGCTCTACAACCTGGCCGGCGGCCTGATCATGCTGGCCGCGGTGATCGGCCTGTACGTGGTCGCCGGGAGCTTCTCGCTCACCGAGATCGCGCAGGCCCGTGCCAACGGCTCGCTGCACATGGCGACCGACGTCGAACGCTGGCTGTTCCTCGGCTTCTTCTTCGCCTTCGCGGTGAAGGCGCCGCTGTGGCCGTTGCACACCTGGCTGCCCAACGCCATGCAGGAGTCCACCGCGCCGGTCGCCGTCCTCATCACGGCCGTGGTCGACAAGGTGGGCACCTTCGCGATGCTCCGCTTCTGCCTCCAGCTGTTCCCGGAGGCGAGCAAGTGGGCCACGCCGGTCATCCTGGTCCTGGCCCTGATCAGCATCATCTACGGTGCGCTGCTGGCGGTCGGCCAGCGGGACATCAAGCGCCTGATCGCGTACGCGTCGATCTCGCACTTCGGCTTCATCATCATGGGCATCTTCGCGATGACCAGCCAGGGCCAGTCCGGGGCGACGCTCTACATGGTCAACCACGGCCTGTCGACGGCCGTGCTCATGCTGATCGCCGGCTTCCTGATCTCCCGTCGCGGCTCCCGGCTCATCGCCGACTACGGCGGTGTGCAGAAGGTCGCTCCGGTGCTCGCCGGCACGTTCCTGATCGGCAGCCTCGCCACCCTGTCCCTGCCGGGACTGGCGCCCTTCGTCAGTGAGTTCCTGGTCCTGGTCGGCACGTTCACGCGCTACCCGGCGATCGGCATCGCCGCCACCTTCGGCATCGTGCTCGCCGCGCTGTACAGCCTCGTTCTCTACCAGAGGACGATGACCGGCCCGGTCAAGAAGGAGGTCTCGGCGATGCCGGACCTGCGGGTGCGGGAGCTGGTGGTCGTGGCACCGCTGGTCGTGCTGCTGATCTTCCTGGGCGTCTATCCCAAGCCCGTCGCGGACATCGTCAACCCGGCGGTCAAACAGACCTTGTCCGACGTACACAAGACCGACCCCAAGCCCGAGGTGGAGGCGGCCAAGTGAGCACAGCAGTCGTCCACAACCTGTGGACAACCGCGGCCGATCCGATCTCGAAGATCGACGCGCCGAAGATCGAATACGGGCAGTTGTCGCCCACCCTGATCGTCGTGGGCGCGGCGATCGTCGGGGTGATCATCGAGGCGTTCGTCCCGCGCCGGTCGCGCTACTACGCGCAGGTGTTCGTGTCCGTCGTCGCGCTCTGCGCCGCGTTCGCCGCGGTCGTCGCGCTCGCGGCGGACGGATACGGCACCACCAAGGCGCAGATCGCGGCCATGGGCTCCATCGCCGTCGACGGACCCTCCCTGTTCCTGCAGGGCACGATCCTGCTGGCGGCCCTGGTCGGCCTGTTCACCTTCGCCGAACGGCGACTGGACCCGGCCGCGCACGGCAACCGGGTCGACTCCTTCGCCGCGCAGGCGGCGTCCGTACCGGGCAGCGACAGTGAGAAGGCCGCGGTCAAGGCCGGCTTCACCACCACCGAGGTCTTCCCGCTGCTCCTGTTCGCGGTCGCCGGCATGCTGGTGTTCCCGGCGGCCAACGATCTGCTGACCCTGTTCGTGGCCCTGGAGGTCCTGTCCCTCCCGCTGTACCTGCTGTGCGCGCTGGCCCGCCGCAAGCGGCTGATGTCGCAGGAGGCGGCGGTCAAGTACTTCCTGCTGGGCGCGTTCGCCTCCGCGTTCACCCTGTTCGGCATCGCGCTGCTGTACGGGTACGCGGGCTCGGTGTCGTACGCGACGATCGCGCAGGTCGTCGACGGAAACGTGCCGAGGATCGACCCGGTGCTCGCGAACACCATGGGCAACGACGCGCTGCTGCTCATCGGCGCCGCGATGGTCACGATGGGCCTGCTGTTCAAGGTGGGCGCCGTACCGTTCCACATGTGGACGCCGGACGTCTACCAGGGCGCGCCGACCCCGGTCACCGGGTTCATGGCGGCGGCGACCAAGGTGGCGGCCTTCGGCGCGCTGCTGCGGCTGCTGTACGTCGTCCTGCCGGGCATGCGCTGGGACTGGCGGCCGGTGATGTGGGCGGTCGCGATCGTCACCATGCTGGTCGGTGCGATCGTCGCGATCACGCAGACCGACATCAAGCGGCTGCTGGCGTACTCGTCGATCGCCCACGCCGGATTCATCCTCGCGGGTGTCATCGCGACCTCGCGGGACGGCGTCTCCTCCGTCCTGTTCTACCTGGCCGCGTACTCCTTCGTGACGATCGGCGCCTTCGCCGTGGTCACCCTGGTCCGCGACGCCGGCGGCGAGGCCACGCACCTGTCCAAGTGGGCGGGGCTCGGCCGCCGTTCGCCGCTGGTGGCGGCGGTCTTCGCGGTGTTCCTGCTGGCCTTCGCCGGCATCCCGCTGACCTCCGGCTTCGCGGGGAAGTTCGCCGTGTTCAAGGCGGCGGCGGAGGGCGGCGCGGTCCCGCTGGTCGTGATCGGTGTGATCTCGTCCGCGGTCGCCGCCTTCTTCTACATCCGCGTGATCGTCCTGATGTTCTTCAGCGAGCCGCGTCCTGAGGGCCCGACGGTGGCGGTCCCGTCACCGCTGACGATCACCGCGATCGGCGTGGGCGTGGCGGTCACGGTGGTGCTCGGTGTGGCGCCGCAGTACTTCCTGGACCTGGCGAACCAGGCGGGGGTGTTCGTGCGCTGAGGCCGTCTCCGCGACACGCGGCTGCCCGGTACCTCCGTCGGCGGAGGTACCGGGCAGCCGCATGTAGGGCCGGACAGTCGTATGTGCGGATCTTCGGACTGGCGTCCTGTGGATAACTTCGGGGTCCGTCGGTGCGGACCCCTATCGTGGAGGCAGTGGTCGAGGGACGACGCACGGGGGACGAGACGATGAGCGGGACGGGCGGTGTCACCGAGATGCCAGTGATGGACAGCGAGGCGAGCGAGGTGCTGGCCACGCTGCACCGGGTCTTCGGATACGAGGCATTCCGGGGCGAGCAGGAAGCGGTCATCGAGCATGTGGTGGCGGGCGGCGACGCCGTCGTGCTCATGCCCACCGGTGGTGGCAAATCGCTGTGCTACCAGATTCCGGCCCTGATCAGACCCGGTACGGGCGTCGTCGTGTCGCCGCTGATCGCACTCATGCAGGACCAGGTGGACGCGCTGCGGGCGCTGGGTGTGCGCGCCGGGTTCGTCAACTCCACGCAGGACTTCGACGAGCGTCGCGTGGTGGAGGCGGAGTTCCTGGCCGGCGAGCTGGACCTGCTCTACCTGGCACCGGAGCGGCTGCGCCTGGAGTCCACGCTCGACCTGCTCTCCCGCGGCAAGATCTCCGTCTTCGCCATCGACGAGGCGCACTGCGTGTCCCAGTGGGGCCACGACTTCCGCCCCGACTACCTGGCGCTGTCGCTGCTGGGCGAGCACTGGCCGGACGTGCCGCGGATCGCGCTCACGGCGACAGCCACCCGCGCCACCCACCAGGAGATCACCCAGCGGCTGAACATGCCGCAGGCCCGGCACTTCGTGGCGAGCTTCGACCGGCCCAACATCCAGTACCGGATCGTGCCCAAGGCCGACCCCAGGAAGCAGCTGCTGACCTTCCTCGGTCAGGAGCACCCGGGCGACGCGGGCATCGTGTACTGCCTGTCACGCAACTCGGTGGAGAAGACGGCGGAGTTCCTCAGCCGCAACGGCATCGAGGCGGTGCCCTATCACGCCGGTCTGGACGCGGGCACCCGCGCCGCGCACCAGTCCCGGTTCCTGCGGGAGGACGGCCTGGTCGTGGTCGCCACCATCGCCTTCGGCATGGGCATCGACAAGCCGGACGTACGGTTCGTCGCCCACCTGGACCTGCCCAAGTCGGTCGAGGGCTACTACCAGGAGACCGGCCGCGCGGGACGCGACGGCCTGCCGTCGACGGCCTGGATGGCCTACGGCCTGAACGACGTCATACAGCAGCGCAAGCTCATCCAGTCCGGCGAGGGCGACGAGGCCTTCCGCCGCCGGGCCCAGGCCCATCTGGACGCGATGCTCGCCCTGTGCGAGACGGCCCGGTGCCGCCGCGGCCAGCTCCTCGCCTACTTCGGCCAGGACCCGGACCCGGCCGGCTGCGGCAACTGCGACACCTGCCTGACCCCGCCCGAGACCTGGGACGGCACGGTCGCGGCCCAGAAGGTGCTGTCGACGGTGGTGCGGTTGAAGCGGGAGCGGGGTCAGAAGTTCGGCGCGGGGCAGATCATCGACATCCTGCTCGGCAAGCGCACCGGCAAGGTGATCCAGTTCGACCACGACCAACTGTCCGTCTTCGGCATCGGCGAGGAACTCACCGAGGGCGAATGGCGGGGTGTCGTACGGCAGTTGCTGGCGCAGGGCCTGCTCGCGGTCGAGGGTGAGTACGGCACGCTGGTACTGACCGACAGCAGCGCCTCGGTGCTGCGGCGCGAGCGTGAGGTGCCGCTGCGCAAGGAGCCGGGGAAGCCGGCGGCCGTACGGGCGTCGACCGCCCGGGCCGACCGCAAACCCAAGGCGGCGGCGGCCGAGCTGCCCGAGGAACTGCTCCCCGCCTTCGAGGCCCTGCGCGCCTGGCGCGCCGAACAGGCCCGCGAGCAGGGGGTCCCGGCCTACGTGATCTTCCACGACGCCACCCTGCGGGAGATCGTCATGCTCTGGCCGGTCTCCGTGCCACAGCTCGGCACGGTCGGCGGCGTCGGCGAGAAGAAACTGGCGACGTACGGGGACGGGGTGCTCGCGGTGCTCGAGTCACTGGGCGGGCCGCCCGGCGCGGCAGTGGCCGATGACGGCACGGCCGGTCCGGGCGGACCGGAACCGGCGGAGGACCTGCCCGAACCGGAACCCGACGACTGGATGTAGGCGGCTGGGCACAGGGGCGGGCGTCACATGGCCGTCAGCCCCGGGGCGAATGTGATCAGCAGCGGGAGCAGGGGCACCAGGGACGCCACCGCCGTGGTGAGCGTCCTGTGCCCGCGGTCCAGCCGGGGCGGGGGCTCCAGGAGGCGGTCCACCCGCTCGCCCAGCAGGCGGTGGCTGTTGGCGCAGGAGAGGACTCCGCGGTGCTGGTTGAGCTCGATCAGGGCCAGCGCCGTGGTGAGGTGGCCGTGGCGGCGGGAGGCCGTGTCGTCGGCGGCCAGTTCGACCAGCCGGTGCGTCTGGTCGCAGAAGTGCGCGAACAGCGGAACGCGCGGGAAGCCGGTGGCCAGCGCGGTCGACAGGTGCAGCAGCCAGTCGTGGCGGGCGCGGGCGTGACCCCGCTCGTGGGCGAGGACGGCGTCGAGCTGGTGGCCGGTGAGCCGGCGCAGCGCGCCGGTGGTGACGACCAGCTGGGGCGGGTGACCGGGCACCCACCAGGCGTCGGGGTACTCGTCCTCCAGCACCAGCAGCGGCCCGCGGGCCGCCGGAAGGCCGGCGGGCAGGTCGGGAGCGCGTTCGCGCAGGTGCGCTCGGGCCAGGCCGCGGCGCCGGCGCGCCTCGACGAGTTCGCGGGCGAGCATCGCGGTGGTCCAGGCGGCGCCGCAGGCCAGCAGCAGGGTGAGGCCGGCTGTCCAGGCAGGCGCCGCCGAGAGGTCGTACGCGGCGGTCACGGCCGGCGGCGCCGGGGCGAAGACCCGGTCGTGAACGGTGCGGAAGACGGCCGCGGTGCCCAGCACCAGGGCGGCGAGGCAGCACAGCAGAGCCGTGGCGACCAGGCACTGCCACACCCACAGCGCGACGACGGGCTCCCGTTCGGGCCACGCCGCCCGGGTCAGCGCGCGGGGGACCGGCACGGCGACCGTCAGTGCGACGGCGCCCAGCAGGAGCAGGCAGACGGTCATTGCCACGGACTCCGGATCCTCGTCGGAGGGGGCGGGTGTCGGGGTCGTGCGGTGGTGGGGCGGTGGGGTACGGCAGGCCGGCGCGTCGGGCGCGCACGGCCTGCCGCCAGTATGACGGTCACGGGCACCGGGAGTCAGGGGCCGGCCGCAACCGATTCCCCCGCCACACCGGCCACAGACACCCCCGTCATCCCGACACGATCCGCCCCGCCACCTCCCCGAGCCCCACCCGGGCGCCGCCCGCCCCCGGAGCCCAGGCCGACAGCGTCACCACGTCCCCGTCCTCCAGGAACGCCCGCTTGCCGTCCGGGAGTTCCAGCGGATCACGGCCGTTCCAGGTCAGCTCCAGCAGCGAGCCGCGTTCGCGTTCGGTGGGTCCGCTCACCGTGCCCGAGCCGTACAGGTCTCCCGTGCGCAGCGAGGCGCCGTTGACGGTCAGGTGGGCGAGCTGCTGCGCGGCCGTCCAGTACATGGTGGAAAACGGTGGCTCGGACACCACGTGACCGTTGATCGCGACGGAGATCCGCAGGTCGTAGCCGCCGGGCTCCTCCGCGGAGTCGTCGAGATAGGGCAGCAGCGGATGGGTGCGCTCCGGCGGAGCCACCCGCGCGTGCTCCAGCGCGTCCAGCGGGGTGATCCACGCCGACACCGACGTGGTGAAGGACTTGCCGAGGAACGGGCCGAGGGGGACGTACTCCCAGGCCTGGATGTCGCGCGCCGACCAGTCGTTGAGCAGGCACAGCCCGAAGACGTGCTCGCGGAAGTCGCCCAGCGCGACCGGCTGCCCCATCCGCGACGGGACGCCCACCACGAAGCCGACCTCGGCCTCGATGTCCAGCCGGACCGAAGGACCGAACACCGGTGCGGGGTCGGTGGGAGCCTTCCGCTGGCCCGAGGGGCGCAGGACGTCCGTGCCCGAGACCACCACCGTCCCGGAGCGGCCGTGGTAACCGATCGGCAGGTGCTTCCAGTTGGGGGTCAGCGAGTCCGCGGCGTCCGGGCGGAAGATCTGCCCGACATTGCGGGCGTGGTTCTCCGAGGAGTAGAAGTCGACGTAGTCCGCGACCTCGAAGGGCAGGTGCAGGGTCACCGAGGACAGCGGGTGCAGGAACGGCGCGACCGCCTCCTGGTGGGACGGCACCGTCACCCACGCCGTCAGCGCGCGCCGCACGTCCGACCACGCGGTGCGGCCGGCGGCGAGCAGGGGGTTCAGGGTCGGCCGCGCGAGCAGGTCGGCGTACGGCGAGCCGAGCGCCCGAGCCGCCGCACCGGCGTCGAGAACGTGGTCGCCGAGCCGGACGCCGACGGTCCTCTCCGGCGACCCGGCCCGGGAGAAGACGCCGTAGGGAAGGTTGTGCGGACCGAAGGGGTCGCCCTCGGGGACCTCGAAGGGGGGCATGGGGTGTACTGCCTTCCTTTCCCGTTATCCACGTGATCCACGTGCTTTCCATGTGGTCGCGCCACACGTTACGGGGGTACTGCCGTTCTTGGGCAGGGCCTAAAGAGTTTGCAATGTCCGAATTGGTCTTGTGGGAGGGGTCAATTCCGGCTTAGCGTCCTTGGGGGACGCGGGCGGGGTGGGTCCGCTCCGCAGGGGGACACGTGGGGGGCCCGTGGCCAGGAATGCCGTCAGTGTGCCTTTCCGGGCCGACCGTGATGTACCGGGCCTGATCGTGAAGTTCGGGGACTATCCGCTGCACCACGGCGGGGTGGGCGCGATCCGCAGTCTGGGCCGTCTCGGCATCCCCGTGTACGCGATCACCGAGGACGCGTACACGCCCGCCGCCGCCTCCCGCTATCTCAGGCGTGCGTTCGTCTGGCCGACACGGGGCACGGAGGAGGCGGACCACCTGGTGGAGGGCCTGCTGCGGGTCGGCCGCCGCATCGGCCGGCCCACCGTCCTCGTACCCACGGACGAAGAGGCCGCCGTCCTGATCGCCGAACACCAGGACGAGCTCAAAAGCCGCTTCCTCTTCCCGCGCGTCGCCCCCGGCCTGCCGCGCCGCCTGGCCAGCAAGCAGGGCCTGCACGAGATGTGCGTGGAGCACGGAATCCCCAGCCCCGCGGCCGCCTTCCCGCAGTCGTACGACGAGATCGTGGCGTTCGCCGACCAGGCCTGCTTCCCGGTGGTGGCCAAGAACCGCGAGGCGTTCGTACGGCGCGAACGCCCGGCCGTGAACGGCACCACGAGGATCACCACCCGCGAGGGCCTGCTGACCCTCGCCCGCGACTGGGGCGAGCGGCCCGGCGTGGTCCTGCAGGAGTACCTGCCGCGGGAGGAGGCCGAGGACTGGATCGTGCACGCCTACTTCGGTCAGGACTCGGCCCCGCTCGCGATGTTCACCGGCGTCAAGGTCCGCTCCTGGCCGCCGCATGCGGGGATGACGGCGAACGCGTACATCGTGGACAACCCGGAACTCGCCGACCTCGCCGCGCGTTTCATCAAACAGATCGGCTTCACCGGCATCGTCGACCTGGACCTGCGCTTCGACCGGCGCGACGGACAGTACAAGCTCCTCGACTTCAATCCGCGCATGGGCGCCCAGTTCCGGCTCTTCGAGAGCGAGTCGGGGGTGGATGTCGTGCGTGCCATGCACCTCGACCTGACCGGTCGCCCCGTTCCGGAGGGGGAACAGCGCGCGGGCCGCCGGTACGTCGTGGAGAACATCGACCTGCCCGCCCTGCTCGCCTACCGCCGCAGCGGCTGTACGACGCCGCACGCGCCGGCGAGGGCGAGCGGGACGGAGCTGGCCTGGCTCGCGGGTGACGACCCGCTGCCGTTCCTCACCATGCTCGTGCGCTTCGTGCGGCCCGGCGCGAAGCACCTCCACCAACTGTGGCGGACCAACCGCCGCGGCAGCGCGACCGGTTAGGGCAGCCCGGTCCTGCGGCTGCCCAAGCTCCTCGTGACGGGGCCCAGTCGGGCAATTCGGGGAGTTTCCCGCTCGGGGCACCGAAGCGCCCGCCCGGACGGGAGGGTTGAGGGAGGGCGGCCGGAACAGCCGTGTCCGCCGCCGTCGTCCGGTTCCCGTCGAGTCGCCGGGGCGGAGGGTACGTATTCTCTGATCATGCCCCCTGCCCTCGCATATACCCTCATCGCCACTGACCTGGACGGAACGCTGCTGCGCGGCGACGACAGCCTGTCCGAACGGTCCCTCGCCGCGCTCGCGCGGGTGGCGGCCGCCGGTGCCCGGCACCTCGTGGTGACCGGACGGCCGGCGCCGAGGGTGCGGCCGCTGCTCGACGCCCTGGGCGCCACGGGGCTCGCGGTGTGCGGTCAGGGCGCACAGGTCTACGACGCCGTCACGAACCGTCTGCTGTGGTCGGTCACCCTGGACCGGGAACTGGCCGAGACCGCGCTCGGCAAGATCGAGGCCGAGGTGGGCGAGGTGTACGCCGCCGTCGACCAGGACGGCGTCGACGGGCTCACGCTCATCGAGCCGGGGTACCGCATGCCGCACCCGACCCTGCCCGCCGTACGGGTCGACCGGCGCGACGACCTGTGGCGCACGCCCATCAGCAAGGTGCTGCTGCGCCATCCCGTGCTGTCCGACGACGAGTTGACGGCGGCGGCGCGCAGCGTGGTGGGCTCCCTGGCCACGGTCACCATGTCGGGCCCGGGGACCGTCGAACTCCAGCCGTGCGGCATCACCAAGGCGACCGGGCTGGCGCTGGCCGCAGGACACCTGGGGCTGGGCCGCGAGAGCGCCCTCGCCTTCGGTGACATGCCCAACGACATCCCCATGTTCCAGTGGGCCGCCCGGGGTGTCGCCATGGCCAACGCCCATCCGGAGCTCAAGGCGGTGGCCGACGAGGTCACGCTGTCGAACGAGGACGACGGCATCGCCGTCGTCCTCGAGCGATTGTTTGATCAGTAGGGGCCGTTGACGTTGTCGATCGAGCCGTACCGCTTGGCCGCGTAGTTGCAGGCGGCGGTGATGTTCGCGACCGGGTCGTAGATGTCGTACGAGGTGCCCGGGACGTGGTAGGCCTTGAAGGTCGGGTCGATGACCTGCAGCAGGCCCTTGGACGGGATGCCCTTGGCCGCGTTGGAGTCCCAGAGGTTGATGGCCCGCGGGTTGCCGGAGGACTCGCGCATGATGTTGCGGTGGATGCCGTTGTAGGTGCCCGGGATGCCGTTCTTCTTCATGACCTCCAGGGAGGCGCGGATCCAGCCGTCGAGGTTGTTCGGGTAGCCGATGCCCGTGATCGTCCGGACGGTGGCCCCGCCGGCCGGGGTCGCCGCGGACGCGCTGGTGGCACCGAGGAGCGGAACGGCGAGGACGGCGACACCCGTACCGGTGACGGCGAGGGTGCGGAGGGCGCGGGCTGTGCGGGAGCGGTGGCGCTGACCCTTTGCAGGCATGGGGAATTTCCTCTCCGTCGCCTGCGAGGTGAGCTGTCGGGTTCGGGCGGGGAGGTGCCCGGCCGTGCCTTTGAGGGCACGACTTCACCCCGAGCCGTTCCGGCGCGGCGTACGACACAGGACGTACGACGCCCGGCCCGGCGACTTACCTGGGTCCCCCGCTCCTGCCGTGAGTGACTTGGTCGATGGGTTCACGGGCGGCGGCAGGATTCGGCGTCCGCCCGTCGGCCGGGAACGTATGCGAGAGCACATGTCCGGAACAAGGGTCGGATGCGGGGAACGCCCTGATTGACCTTGATCCGAGGGGTATGAGGTGCTTGATCCTTTGCGCCCGCCAAGGCTCAACTGGCGTACAGGCAAAGGAAAGGTCAAGTCGACCGGGGGGAGATGGGCAGAGAGGTCGACGTGACCCAATTCACGGTTTGGTGGCGTGAGGAGTAATTGCGGCCAATGGGAATTGAAACCCCAATAGGGGTGAATCGGGCCGTGTGGGTGAGTGCCCGTATGGGCCGTGCGGCAGGCGCGTGATGGTGGTCACGTCGGGTGATGAGGCCCGACCCGTATCGGTGGGCGCTATCGGTGATCGAAACTTGACCGGATACGCTGACTTGAGTGATGGCAGAGACCTATCGACAAGCCGTGTGACCGCCAGCTGACACCAGCAGACAGGAGACCCCTCGTGACCGTCGTCGGGCCGTTCGGGCTGAACGTGCGGGACCAGGCTCTCGAAGCCGATGTCCGGGCCGGGATGGCGGCTGTCGAGGAAGGCCTGCTCGAAGCCACCAAGAGCGAGGTCCCGTTCATCACGGAGGCCGCTCAGCACCTCGTCAAGGCGGGCGGGAAGCGGTTCCGTCCGCTGCTGGTGATGCTCGCGGCCCAGTTCGGCGACCCGTACGCGCCGGGGATCGTGCCGTCGGCCGTGGTCGTGGAGCTGACCCACCTGGCCACGCTGTACCACGACGACGTGATGGACGAGGCCGCGGTGCGCCGCGGGGTGGCCAGCGCGAACACCCGCTGGGGCAACTCCGTCGCCGTCCTGACCGGCGACTTCCTGTTCGCCCGGGCCTCGCAGGTCCTCGCCGACCTCGGGCCGGAGGCGGTCCGGGTGCAGGCCGTGGCGTTCGAGCGGCTGGTCACCGGGCAGATCCTGGAGACGGCGGGCCCGCAGGACGGCCGGGACCCGGTCGACCACTACCTGGACGTGCTGGGCGGCAAGACCGGGTCGCTGGTGGCGGTGTCGTGCCGGTTCGGCGCGATGATGTCCGGCGCCGACGAGACGGTCGTGGACGTGCTGACGCAGTACGGCGAGCGGCTGGGCGTCGCCTTCCAGCTCGCGGACGACGTCCTGGACATCGCCTCCGACTCGCACGAGTCCGGCAAGACGCCCGGCACGGACCTGCGGGAGGGCATCGCCACGCTGCCGGTCCTGCGGCTGCGCGAGCGCGTGGCCCGGATGGGGCTGGCCGAGGACGTCGCCCTGTGCGAGCTGCTGGACTCCGACCTGAGCGACGACACGCGGCACGCCGAGGCACTGACGGCGCTGCGCACTCACCCGGCGCTGGAGCAGGCCCGCCGGGACACGGTGCGCTACGCCGAGGAGGCACGGGCCGCGCTGGCTCCGCTGCGCGAGTGCGAAGCGAAGACCGCGCTGACGGACCTGTGCGACGCGGTGGTGCACCGGGCCGGCTAGGGCCGGTTCCAGGCCGTGCGGCCCGCGCCGGGCTGCTCCATTCGGGTGGCGCTCTCCACCCCGACCCCTACGGGGTGGCGGAGGCGCCGCCCTTTTCGTGTCATACCGCAGGCGTACACGAGTTGGCTCCGGGGACTGACGCTTCCTCGCGGCCGATTTGGTCGGATGGAGACCACGGACCACACCACTCCTCACCGATTTGGGTGAGAATGGCGGCTCGGGGTTGCCCCAGTTCGAAGGACAGCCGAAGAACAGCCGCCGCCGACAACGGAGGTAGGGCACACATGGCACCGTACGAATCCGACGACAGCACGGGCGCCGGGCAGGTGGACGGCAAGCACTCGGGCCGGCGCAGGGCCGCGCGCTACGTCGTCCCGGTCGCGGTGGTGGGGGTGACGGCGGTGACCATCGGGCTCGTCCCGGCACTCGCCGACTCCGGCAGCCCCGACCTGCCGAAGATCACCGCGCAGCAACTCGTGGAGAAAATAGCCCGGTCGGACGTCCAGCAGCTGTCCGGCACGGTCAAGATCAGCACCGACCTGGGCCTGCCCGACCTCGGCGGCCTGGAGAGCGGCCTGATCCCGGGCGTCGGCAAGGGTGGTGAGGGCTCGTCGGCCGACCCGACGTCCAAGCTGACCGAACTGGTCTCCGGCACGCACACCCTGCGCGTCGCGGCCGACGGCCCGGACCGGCAGAAGATCTCGCTGATCGAGAAGGCGGCCGAGTACAGCCTCATCCACAACGGCAAGGACGTCTGGGGCTACGACAGCGAGTCGAACGAGGTCTTCCACGGCACGGCGGCCGACAGCGGCGGGAAGCACAGGGGCGACAGGGGCGACGTGCCCGCCACGCCCAAGGACTTCGCCGACCAGGCCCTGAAGTCGGTCGACGACACCACCTCGGTGATCGTCGACGGCACCGCGCGGGTCGCCGGCCGCGACGCCTACCGGCTGGTCGTCAAGCCGAAGCACGCCTCCGGCACCACGGTCGGCGCGATCAGCATCGCGGTGGACGCCAGAACCGGGCTGCCGCTGAAGTTCACTCTCACCCCGGCGAGCGGCGGCGCCGCCGTCGTGGACGTGGGCTTCACCCAGGTCAGCTTCGCCAGGCCGGCCGCCGCCACGTTCGACTTCACCCCGCCCAAGGGGGCGAAGATCACCGAGGAGAAGGACGCCGGAAAGGGCACCGGCAAGGACAGGGGCAAGGACGCCGGACCGGGTGAGCACTTCCGGGACTCCGGCCCGGCGCGGAAGGACCTCGCGAAGAGCGGCGGCCCGACGGTCCTCGGCAAGGGCTGGAACTCCATCGCCGTGTTCGACTCCGGCGCCGAGGGCGGCATCCCGTCGTCCTCCGGCAACGGCGACCTGAGCGGCTTCCTCGGCTCGCTCGGCGACCGCGTCTCCGGCACGTTCGGCAAGGGCACGGTCTTCTCCACCCGCCTGATCAACGCCCTGATGACGGACGACGGCAAGGTCTACGTCGGTGCCGTCACCAAGGACGCGCTGGTGAAGGCGGCGAACACCGGGCGGTGACGCCGGGCGGTGACGCCGCGCGGTGAGAGCGCGCGGTGAGAACGCGACGGCACGACGAAACGGACGGAACGAGGGAGCCGATGGACGAAGGGAATGACGGCGTCATCCGCACCCGCGGGCTCACCAAGCGCTACCGCGGCGGGCAGCTCGCCGTCGACGGTCTCGACCTGACCGTCCCGGCGGGCAGCGTCTTCGGCTTCCTCGGTCCGAACGGCTCGGGCAAGACCACCACCATCCGCATGCTGATGGGGCTCATCGAGCCCACCTCCGGCACGGCGCGCGTGCTGGGGCACGCCATGCCCCGCTCCTCGCGCGCCGTGCTGCCCCGGGTCGGCGCGCTCATCGAGGGCCCGGCCCTGTACGGCTACCTGACCGGCCGGGACAACCTGCTGCGCTACGACGCCGCCGACTCGACCGCCGACCCCCGCACCCGGCGTGCCCGGGTCGCCGCCGCGCTGGACCGGGTGGGCCTGACGGCGGCGGCGGGCAAGAAGGCCAAGGCGTACTCCCTGGGCATGAAACAGCGCCTGGGCCTCGCCGCCGCGCTGCTCCAGCCGCGCAGACTGCTCGTCCTGGACGAGCCGACCAACGGCCTCGACCCGCAGGGCATGCGCGAGATCCGCTCCCTCATAAGGGAGTTGGCCTGTGACGGCACGACCGTCTTCCTCTCCTCCCACCTGCTGGACGAGATCGAGCAGGTGTGCACCCACGCGGCCGTCATGACCCAGGGCCGGCTGGTCACCCAGGGCGCGGTGGCCGAGCTGGCCGCCGGTGCGCGCGGACGGCTGGTGGTGACCACGCCGGACACCGGGGAGGCGGCCCGGGTGCTGAAGGAACAGGGCGTCGGCGACCTGGTCGTCGGCGAGGACCGGGTGACCGGCGACCCACCGGAGCGTGATCTCGCCGAGGTGAACGCCGCGCTGGTGACGGCGGGCGTCCGCGTGCGTGGCTTCGGGCTCGAACGGGCCTCGCTGGAGGACGCGTTCGTGGCGCTCACGGGGGAGGGCTTCGATGTCGCGGGCTGAGACCGCCGTACGCACCCCGAGCCCGCTGTGGACCTTCGGGCTGCTGCGCAGCGAGCTGGCCACCACCTTCCGGCGCTGGCGCACCCTCGCCCTGCTGGGCGTGCTGGCCGCCGTACCGGTCCTGGTCGGGGTGGCCGTCAGGATCGAGACGGGGGACGGCTCGTCGCCGGCCCACGGGGGCGGCGGTGACGGCCCGGCGTTCATCGCGCAGATCACCAACAACGGACTGTTCCTGGTCTTCACCGCGCTGGCCGCCACCCTGCCGTTCTTCCTGCCGATGGCCGTCGGCGTGATCGCGGGTGACGCGATCGCGGGGGAGGCGAACACGGGCACCCTGCGCTATCTGCTGGTCGCCCCGGCCGGCCGTACCCGCCTGTTGCTGGCCAAGTACGCCACGACGATGGTGTTCTGCCTGGTCGCCACCCTCGTGGTCGCCGTCTCGGCGCTCACCGTGGGCGCGCTGCTCTTCCCGCTCGGCGACCTGACGACCATCTCCGGCACGCGGATCGGCTTCGCCGAGGGACTGGGCCGGGCACTGCTGATCGCCCTCGTCGTCGCCGCGTCCCTGACCGGCCTCGCCGCCCTCGGCCTGTTCGTCTCGACGCTGACCAACAGCGGCATCGCGGCGATGGCCACGACCGTGGGCCTGCTGATCACCGTCCAGATCCTCGACCAGATCCCCCAGCTCCACGCGATCCAGCCGTATCTCTTCTCCCACTACTGGCTGTCCTTCGCCGACCTCATGCGCGAGCCGGTCCACTGGGACGGCCTGGTGAAGAACCTTCAGCTGCAGACCCTGTACGCGGCGGTGTTCGGCTCGGCGGCCTGGGCACGGTTCACGGCGAAGGACATCACCGCGTAGGGACCGGCCCCGGTGACGGCGCGGGCCACCGGTTCCTGGTGCGAGTCTGTGACGTTGCGGTGACGTGGGCGGGGCAGGCGGGCGGCGAGACTCGACAGTACGCGTACGCGTACGACCGGATGGCACTCATCCGAGTGAGGGAACCGATGTCTCGACCGACCCGCGAGCCCGCCCCCGCCCGCGGTTTCGACGCAGTGGCCGAAGCCGTGCTCGGCGAGGACCCCAGGACCGCGACCGGTGGGACGGGCGCCGTCCTGCTCGCCGAACCCCTGGCGCGGATCAACGAGGCCGTGAAGGAGGGCCGTATCGACGAGGCGGCGACGCTGACGGAACGCACCGTCGCGCAGACCTCCGGCACCCTCGACCCGGACCACCCCGAGGTACTGCGCCTGCGCGAACTGACCGCCTACATCGCCTACTTGGCGGGCGACCCGCTCCGTTCCCTCCGCCTCTGCCTCGACCTCGCCCGCATCCACCGCCGCCACCGCGACGCGGAGGCCGCCTACGGCGACATCCAGAGCGCGGCCACCGCCTGGCGCGCGGTCCGCGACCCCGAGCAGGGCCTGCGCCTCGGCCGCGACCTGATCGGCCTGTGGACCGAACTCACCACCGAGGCCGGCCCCGCCGCCGACGACATGGACCAACTGCGCTCCGCCCGCGCCCGTATGGGCCGCCTGGCCGAACGAGCCCGCAACGCGGCGCCCCCGGCTACGAGCTGACGCGTTCGCCGCGGCGGAAACGGGACGCCCCGGTCAGCGGTACTCGGAGCTCTCCCCGATGCTTTCGCAGACCATCGGGTCCGTCATCGCAGGCGGCCGTTCCTCGAGGATCTGCCGGGCGCGGACATCTCCCCAGCTGGTCTCGTACCAGGACGCCGTTGCCGGACCGAGCTCCTTCGCCAGGGCACCGAGGACGCAGGACCGCAGGGGCTCCTCCAGCCTGTCCAGGGCGGGGACCGCGTCCGCCGAGAGGTCACGCGCGTAGTCCAGGTCGAACCTGTGGGTCCTCTCGTAACGCCGCACGTTCTTCTCGGCGATCAGACCGTCGGGAGAGGCCAGGCCGAAGGCGAGGACCCCGGCAGCTGCCGACGCGGCGACGGCGCGGGGCAGCCGGCGTGCGCCCCAGATTCCGGCGGCCATGATCAGCAGGATGACCAGGCCGAGCCACAGTTCCACGGCCACGACGGAGATCCGCAGCCGGGTCAGCCCGTACGCCTCGACGTACATGTCCATGCGCCGTACCGCCGAAGCGACCACGATCAGGGTGAGTGCGCAGAGGGTGCCGAGGACTCCCCGCACCAGGGTCCGGTCACCGGGCCCGCCGCGTGGTGCCCAGCGCAGCGCGAGGACGATGACCAGGAGGGTGAGGAGCGTGGCGAGGAGGAGCTGCCAGAAACCCTGCCGCGCGTACTCGGAGTAGGTCTGGCCGGTCTTCTCCAGGACGGCCTGGTATCCGCCGAAGAGGACGGCGAGCTGGATGGCGTTGAAGACGGCGAACAGGGCGCACAGCACGAGCAGGGGAAGCGCCCACTCGCCCCGGCCGCGGGCGCGGCCCGGAGTGGTCCTGAAGCTGTCCCACCGCAGCGGGGCGGCGGCGCTGTGTGCCGCCGCGAGGGCACCGAGGAGCCCGAGGGCGAACAGCACCAGCCGCCAGGGGCCTTCGCCGACGGACGTGTCCGGGACCAGTCTGCTCAGCAGGTCGGCGAAGGCCGAGTCGGCCCCGGCGAACAGCGCGCCGAAGACGAGGAGGAGCACGGCCGTCACGGCAAGGGCCCGCAGCGCGGAACCCACGTTGCCGGAGGCGTTGCCGGCCCGGGCGCGCACTCCTCGCCAGCCCCACACGGTGCCCTTGAACAACGAGTTGACCAGCCCGAAGGAGCTGAGGGCGACACCGGCCCAGGTCCGCGAGCCGTGGAGGGCGAGCGATGCGAGACCGATGGCGGTGGCCACGGCGAGGAAAGAAGGCCACTGGGCGGCGCGCAGCGCCGGAACCAGCAGGAGGGCGAGCCCTCCGACGCCCCAGGCGAGCGTCCAGGGACGGGCCTGTGTCCGGCCCGCCTGGCGCGCGGCGAAGTACGCGGTGAGCGTGGCCGGCAGGGCGACGAGCAGCAGATTGACGCCCACACCGTGGCTGAGCAGCACCATGCTGAGCACGCCGGTGGCGAGCGCCGACCAGAGGACGGGGGTGTCCACGGTGGAGGGCGGTTCACGGGGCAGGTCGGTGAACCAGAGTTCGTGGGTGTGGGTGCCCGCGTACACGGAGCCGGGGGCTTCGCCGGACCGCGTGTCCGTCGCCGCGCGCGCCCTGCCCTCCGCCTCTCCCTCAGGCACTTCGGGTATGCGCTCCGTCGGCCGGGACCGCTCGGGCGGTTTGGCGGGCACAGGTGGTTTCTCTGTCATGGGACCCCCTCCCAACCGGCCCCTGAACGCATGTACTCGGGTACGTCGAGCGGGTACCGGTGTCGCTTGCGAAGCCGACCGCCATGATCGTCAGGGCGGCGTGCCCGCAAGGGTAGCGGGGCGCGGACATGTCACGCTCCACCGAGCCGATCCGGCCGGCCGGGCCACGCAGAACTCGTTGCCCTCCGGCTTCCGGCATCCGCCGGAACAGCGGCCGGCCCGTGTGCCAGGAACCATTGACAACAACGGGTGGCCGGGCGCCCGTGCCCGCTCCGGGGTGCTCACACCGTTACCGGCGGCGGGCCTGCCGTCTACGCCTCCACCGGATCCGCCTTCGCCACCGCCGCCGCCCGGGGAGCCCCGATCCGGGCCCTGAGCAGTGCCGCCCGTCGGGCCGTGCGCAGGCCGTCCCAGGTCAGGAGGGTCAGGGCCAGCCAGACCAGGGCGAATCCGGCCCAGCGCTCGGCGGGCATGGACTCGTGGAAGTAGACGATGCCCAGCAGGAACTGGAAGAGCGGGGCCATGTACTGCAGCAGGCCCAGTGTGGACAGCGGCACCCGTATCGCGGCCGCGCCGAAACAGACCATCGGCAGCGCGGTGACGATGCCCGTGGAGGCGAGCAGGGCGGTGTGCCCGGCGCCCTCGGTGGCGAAGGTGGAGCGGCCCTGGGCGCCCAGCCACAGCAGGTAGGCGAGGGCGGGCAGGAACTGGACGGCGGTCTCGGCGGCCAGCGACTCGACGCCGCCGAGGTTGACCTTCTTCTTCACCAGACCGTAGGTGGCGAAGGAGAAGGCCAGGCACAGGGAGATCCACGGCGGGCGGCCGTAGCCGATGGTCAGCACCACGACGGCGGCGGCGCCGATGCCGACCGCCGTCCACTGCACGGGCCGCAGCCGCTCCTTGAGGAGCAGCACGCCCATCGCGATGGTGACCAGCGGGTTGATGAAGTAGCCGAGGGAGGCCTCGACGACGTGCCCGCTGTTCACGGACCAGATGTAGACGCCCCAGTTGACGGTGATCACCGCGGCGGCGACCACGACGAGGCCCAGCCTGCGCGGCTGCCGCAGCAGTTCGCCGGCCCAGGCCCAGCGGCGTACGACGAGCAGCGCGACGGCGACGAAGGCGAGGGACCACACCATGCGCTGGGCGAGGATCTCCACCGCGCCGGCGGGCTTGAGCAGAGTCCAGTAGATGGGGACGATGCCCCACATCCCGTAGGCGGCTATGCCGTTCAGCAGTCCTGTGCGCCGTTCAGCCCTCGGCTTCTCGCTCAAGCGATCCCTCCTTCATGCTCTGCCCGCGTGCGCGCGCCACAGAAGAAGGTAACGCCGGACACCCCCGCCTGTCATACCCGTACCGCAGGACGGTCATGACAGGCGGGGGTGCCCGGCGTACTCGGCAGGAGCCGGCGTACTCAGCCGACGACCGTCCAGGTGTCCCCGCCGGCCAGCAGCGCCGCCAGGTCGCCCTTGCCGCGCTGCTCGATCGCCGTGTCCAGCTGGTCGGCCATCAGGGTGTCGTACACCGGGCGGTCGACGGAGCGGAGCACACCGATCGGCGTGTGGTGCAGGGTGTCCGGGTCGGCCAGCCGGGACAGCGCGAAGGCCGTGGTCGGCGAGGTCGCGTGGGCGTCGTGGACGAGGATGTCGGACTCGTTGGCCGGGGTGACGTCGACGATCTTCAGATCGCCGGTGGCCGCGTCCCGTACGACACCGCGCGCACCGTCCTCGCCGAAGCGGATCGGCTGCCCGTGCTCCAGGCGGATCAGGGCCTCCTGGGCCTGCTGGCGGTCCTTGAGGGCGTCGAAGGCACCGTCGTTGAAGATGTTGCAGTTCTGGTAGATCTCGATCAGCGCGGTGCCCGGGTGGGCGGCGGCCTGGCGCAGCACCTCGGTCAGGTGCTTGCGGTCGGAGTCGATCGTCCGCGCCACGAAGGACGCCTCCGCGCCGATCGCCAGCGACACCGGGTTGAAGGGCGCGTCCAGCGAGCCCATCGGCGTCGACTTGGTGATCTTGCCGACCTCGGAGGTCGGGGAGTACTGACCCTTGGTCAGGCCGTAGATCCGGTTGTTGAACAGCAGGATCTTGAGGTTGACGTTGCGGCGCAGGGCGTGGATCAGGTGGTTGCCGCCGATCGACAGCGCGTCGCCGTCACCGGTCACCACCCACACGCTCAGGTCGCGCCGCGAGGTCGCCAGGCCGGTGGCGATGGCGGGGGCGCGGCCGTGGATGGAGTGCATCCCGTAGGTGTTCATGTAGTACGGGAAGCGGGAGGAACAGCCGATGCCGGAGACGAAGACGATGTTCTCCCTGGCCAGTCCCAGCTCCGGCATGAAGCCCTGGACGGCCGCCAGGATCGCGTAGTCGCCACAGCCGGGGCACCAGCGCACTTCCTGGTCGGACTTGAAGTCCTTCATGGACTGCCTGGCCTCGGCCTTCGGCACCAGGGAGAGCGCCTCGACCGTGCTCCTGCCTTCCGTGGACGTCTCAGCCATCGATGGCCTCCTTCAGAGCCGTGGCGAGCTGTTCGGCCTTGAACGGCATTCCGTTGACCTGGTTGTACGAGTCCGCGTCCACCAGGTACTTCGCCCGCACCAGAGCGGCGAGCTGCCCGAGGTTCATCTCGGGGATCACCACCTTGTCGTAACGTTCCAGGACCGCGCCGAGGTTCTTCGGGAACGGGTTGAGGTGGCGCAGATGGGCCTGCGCGACGGCCTCCCCGGCCGCGCGCAGCCGGCGTACGGCCGCGGTGATCGGGCCGTAGGTCGAGCCCCAGCCCAGAACGAGGGTGTTCGCGCCGTCCGGGTCGTCGACCTCCACGTCCGGGACCTCGATGCCGTCGACCTTGGCCTGCCGGGTGCGGACCATGAAGTCGTGGTTGGCGGGGTCGTAGGAGATGTTGCCCGTGCCGTCCTGCTTCTCGATGCCGCCGATGCGGTGCTCCAGGCCCGGCGTGCCCGGGATCGCCCACGGGCGGGCCAGCGTCTTCGCGTCCCGCTTGTACGGCCAGAACACCTCTGTGCCGTCGGCCAGGGTGTGGTTGGGCCCCTGCGCGAACCGCACGGTGAGGTCCGGCAGCTCGTCCGGCTCGGGGATGCGCCACGGCTCGGAGCCGTTGGCCAGGTAGCCGTCGGAGAGCAGGAAGACGGGCGTGCGGTACGTCAGCGCGATGCGGGCCGCGTCCAGGGCGGCGTCGAAGCAGTCGGCCGGGGTGCGGGGGGCGACCACCGGGACCGGGGCCTCGCCGTTGCGGCCGTACATCGCCTGCAGCAGGTCGGCCTGCTCGGTCTTGGTCGGCAGGCCGGTGGACGGCCCGCCGCGCTGGATGTCGACGATCAGCAGCGGCAGCTCCAGGGAGACCGCGAGCCCGATGGTCTCCGACTTCAGGGCCACGCCCGGGCCGGAGGTCGTGGTGACGGCGAGCGAACCGCCGAAGGCGGCCCCGAGCGCCGCACCGATGCCGGCGATCTCGTCCTCGGCCTGGAAGGTCCGCACGCCGAAGTTCTTGTGCCGGCTCAGCTCGTGCAGGATGTCCGAGGCCGGGGTGATCGGGTACGAGCCCAGGAACAGCGGCAGGTCCGCCTGCCGGGAGGCGGCGACCAGGCCGTAGGCCAGGGCCAGGTTCCCGGAGATGTTCCGGTAGGTGCCGACGGGGAAGGCCTTGGCGGCCGGGGCGACCTCGTAGGAGACCGCGAAGTCCTCCGTCGTCTCGCCGAAGTTCCAGCCCGCGCGGAAGGCGGCGATGTTGGCGGCCGCGATGTCCGGCTTCTTGGCGAACTTCGTCCTCAGGAACTTCTCGGTGCCCTCGGTGGGCCGGTGGTACATCCAGCTCAGCAGGCCCAGCGCGAACATGTTCTTGCTGCGCTCGGCCTCCTTGCGGGACAGGTCGAAGTCCTTCAGCGCCTCCACCGTCAGCGTGGTCAGCGGCACCGGGTGCAGGCTGTAGCCGTCCAGCGAGCCGTCCTCCAGCGGGGAGGCATCGTAGCCGACCTTCGCCATCGCGCGCTTGGTGAACTCGTCGGTGTTGACGATGATCTCCGCGCCGCGCGGCAGATCGCCGATGTTCGCCTTCAGCGCGGCCGGGTTCATCGCGACCAGCACGTTCGGCGCGTCGCCGGGGGTGAGGATGTCGTGGTCGGCGAAGTGCAGCTGGAAGGAGGACACGCCCGGCAGGGTGCCCGCGGGGGCGCGGATCTCGGCCGGGAAGTTCGGCAGGGTCGACAGGTCGTTGCCGAAGGCCGCCGTCTCCGAGGTGAAACGGTCACCGGTGAGCTGCATACCGTCGCCGGAGTCCCCCGCGAACCGGATGATCACCCGGTCCAGACGGCGGACGTCCTTCGTCCCGGCCGCCCTGCGCTGCTCTCCTACGACGGCTCCGTCGGCCTGCTCCGCTGGACTGCTGACCTGGCTGGTCACTGAACTGGACCTCCCTCGAGGCGGCTGTATGGGAGCGGCCTTCACGAAGAGCCTGCCGAAGACCTTCCCGGTTTCAACCCTACGTCGGTCAGGGTCGCCTTCCTTGAACCGTTCGTATGGTGGACGCGACGCTGAGACGGCTCGATCCGACCGTCACAGTGTCGGACGATCAAGAGTTCAGATAGGTGAGCACGGCCAGAACACGCCGGTGATCCCCGTCACTCGGGGCCAGTCCGAGCTTCAGGAAGATGTTGCTGACGTGCTTCTCGACCGCGCCGTCGCTCACCACCAGCTGCCGGGCGATCGCCGAGTTCGTCCGCCCCTCGGCCATCAGGCCCAGCACCTCCCGCTCCCGCGGGGTGAGCCCGGCCAGCACGTCCTGCTTGCGGCTGCGCCCCAGCAGCTGGGCGACCACCTCCGGGTCCAGGGCCGTACCGCCCTCGGCGACCCGCACCACCGCGTCCACGAACTCCCGGACCTCGGCCACCCGGTCCTTGAGCAGATAGCCCACCCCGCGACTGGAGCCGGCCAGCAGCTCGGTGGCGTACCGCTCCTCCACGTACTGCGACAGCACCAGCACACCCAGCCCCGGGTGCGCCTTGCGCAGCTGGACGGCGGCCCGCACCCCCTCGTCGGTGTGCGTCGGCGGCATCCGTACGTCCGCCACGACGACGTCGGGCAGCGCCGACTGGTCGTACAGCTCCGTGATGGTCTTGATCAGCGCCTCGGCGTCGCCGACACCCGCCACGACCTCGTGCCCGCGGTCGGTCAGCAGCCGGGTCAGGCCCTCCCTGAGCAGCACTGAATCCTCGGCGATGACCACCCGCACCCTGTCCTCCACGATCCTCGGCCCCCCACAGCCCCGCTCGTCGGTCGTTGCATACGACATGGTCCAGCATTCCAGCATTCGGACCCTGCCGCGCCCGGGCCCCGGGAAGTGGGGGAGGTGGCTGCGTATTCGACGTATTCGGCTACACGACTGACGGCATGTTGCGGCATGTCTCGGCCTGCCGACCACGGCCGGGTGGCCGCGGCCGGCAGGCCGCACGTCAAAGAATTCGGATCCGCGGTGCGGTCAGCGCCGCCAGGGCAGCTCCGCCGTCACCCGGGTGGGCCCGCCGGCCGGCGAGTCGACGACCAGGATCCCGTCCACCGCGTCCAGCCGCTCGGCCAGCCCCGCCAGGCCCGACCCCTCGGACGGGTCCGCACCGCCGACCCCGTCGTCCACGACCTGCAGCATCAGCCGGTTCTCCGCCCGCCACACGTCGACGGAGGCGGACCGGGCCCCGCTGTGCTTGCTGACGTTCTGCAGCAGCTCGGAGACGGTGAAGTAGGCGATGCCCTCGATCGCCGGTGCCGGCCGCTGCGCCAGGTCCACCTCCACCCGCACCGGCACGGTGCAGCGCGAGGCGACCGAGGACAGGGCCGCGTCCAGACCGCGGTCGGTCAGTACGGCGGGGTGGATGCCGCGGGCCAGGTCCCGCAGCTCCTGCAGCGCCGTCTTCACCTCGCCGTGCGCCTCGTCCACCATCCGCGCCGCCGCCTGCGGGTCCTCCGCCAGCTTCTCCTTGGCCAGGCCCAGGTCCATCGCCAGCGCCACCAGCCGGGCCTGCGCGCCGTCGTGCAGGTCCCGCTCGATGCGCCGCAGGTCCGCGGCGGCCGTGTCGACCACGACACCCCGGTCCGACTCCAGCTCCACCACCCGCGCCGACAGCCGCGACGGCCCGAGCAGCCCGTGCACCAGCACCCGGTCCACCATCGTCAGCGCCCGCACGATCCACGGCGTGGCCAGCGTGAACAGCAGCCCCACCAGCGCGGTCACCGTGATCTCGAACGGGTTGTCGAGGTAGATGCCGTGCTGCCCGTCGCCGTAGAGCTGGATGCCGCCCTGGTCGGCCCACATCGGGAAGACCCAGAACCACAGCGGGTACGTCAGCAGCCCCCAGCCCAGCGACCAGAAGGTCACCGCGACGGAGAAGGAGAACACCGCCCACGGGAACTGCAGCACGGCGTAGAGCAGGGCCCGCCAGGAGCTGCCGCTCTTCAGCAGGGTCCCCGTCCAGGCCAGGACACCCGACTCCTTCGTCCGCAGCGGCTCCGGCTCGGCCACCTCCAGGCCGAGCAGACCGCGCGCCCGCGCCCGCTCCAGCACGCCGAACAGGCGGCAGCCGGCCAGCGCCGCCGCCAGCACCGGGACACCGAAGAACGTCACCAGCATGCCCACGCCCAGCGACACCATCGTGACGGCGTACGTGAAGAGCATGATGCCGACCGGCAGGCTCAGCAGCACGTATCCGAACTCGCGCCAGCTGCGCGCCTCGAACGGCGCCCGCAGCCCGGCCGGCACCAGGTGCCGCCGCCGGCCCGGGGTCCCGTCGTGGAACCCGTCCCCGCTGTAGGGCCCGTACCCCTGTCCGTACCGCGATCCGTACTGGGTGGCCATCGGCGTCGTCCCGTTCCCCTCGTCGTGCTGCGTCTCGTCGCGCTGCGTCTCGTCGTGCTGCGTCCTGCGGCTTGCTTTCCGCGGCTGTCCCGCCATGCCTCCAGCCTGCTCGGCCGTGGGGGGTGGGGCCATGGAGCGCGTCGGCGTCCTGGGCGGGGGGTTTTCCCCACCCCTTGCCGGGGGCGCCCGCGTCCCGCTACCTCGGGCCGGAGGCGTCCGCGCCCCGGCCGTCCGTGCGGTCCCGCCACGGCAGCTCCGCCGTGACCGTCGTCGGGCCGCCCTGCGGCGAGTCGACGACGAACAGGCCGTCGACCGCGTCCAGCCGCTCGGCCAGACCGCGCATCCCCGTCCCGCCGTCCAGCCGGGCACCGCCGCGGCCGTCGTCCCACACCTGGATCAGCAGCCGGCCCTCGGTCCGCCACACGTCGACGGAGGCGGACCGGGCCCCGCTGTGCTTGCTGACGTTCTGCAGCAGCTCGGAGACCGTGAAGTAGGCGATGCCCTCGATGGCCGCGGCCGGGCGGGCGTCCAGGTCGGCCGTCACCTTCACCGGCACGGTGCAGCGCGAGGCGACCGAGGACAGGGCCGCGTCCAGGCCGCGGTCGGTCAGTACGGCGGGGTGGATGCCGCGGGCCAGGTTCCGCAGCTCCTGCAGCGCGAGCTTCACCTCGCCGTGCGCCTCCTCGACCATCGCGGCGACCAGTTCGTCGGCCTGACCCTCCAGCAGCTTCTCCTTGGCCAGGCCGAGACCCATGGCCAGGTTGACCAGCCGGGCCTGCGCGCCGTCGTGCAGGTCCCGCTCGATGCGCCGCAGGTCCGCGGCGGCCGTGTCGACCACGACACCGCGGTCGGACTCCAGTTCGGCGATGCGCCGCTCCAGCTCGTCGGAGGGCGAGAGCAGGGCGCGCACCATGGCCCGGTCCACGTTCGTCATGCCCCGCGCGAGGAACGGCAGCACCGGCCACAGCACGAACAGCGAGACCAGCGTGACCACGAAGGTGAACACGCCCCAGGGCAGTCGCATGAAGTGGTACAGCGCCGTGCGCCAGCCCACCGGGTCCTTCAGCGCCGTCCAGAGCCGGTTGGGCAGTCCTTTCGTGCGGAGCAGCGGCAGCGGGCTCGGCTCCTCGATCCGCACCCCGAGCAGTGCCCGGGCCCGCGCCCGCTCCAGCCGGCCCAGCTGCCGCGTGCCCATGAGCCCGGCCGCCAGCAGCGGGAAGCCGATCACGTTGAGCGTCAGCGCGGCGCTGGTGGGCAGCACCGACACCACGTAGACGAAACCGAACAGCGACACCGGCAGGTTCGCCAGGAGATGCGTGATCTCCTTCCAGGTGGGCAGGTCGTAGGCGAGACGAGCCGGGGGCAGACGGTCCTCGGCGCCGGCTGCCACCGGATCGGCGGGGGAGTTGCGTGCGGTCATACCGGTCAGCGTGCCGTGCGGCGGGCGTCCCGCGCCATGAGGTCGGCCGCCCTGTCCGGCGGGGGAAAACCCCACCCTCGCACCTCATGGTGTGCAGGACTGCTTACCGTTCCTTTATCAGGGCCTAGACTCCCGTGCGTACAGATCGTCGAACACAGGGCCAGAGGACAAGGCCAGAAGACAGGGCCGGGAGACAGGTCCGGGAGACAGGGCCGGCACGGCCAGGGAGCGAGGGGACGGACGGTGCGGGAGACGTTGCGGGGGTCGACCGCCGTCGTCGCGGCGGACCACTTCCAGTCCTATTCGGTCGTCGGGCTGCTCGCCGTCGTGGGCGTGCTGTTCGTCGCCGTCGCCTTCGGCGCGGGCCGGCTGCTGCGCCCGGTGGTCCCCACGCCGGAGAAACTGCTGACGTACGAGTGCGGCGTCGACCCCGTCGGCGAGGGCTGGGCGCACACCCAGGTCCGCTACTACGTCTACGCCTTCCTGTACGTCGTCTTCGCCGTCGACTCGATCTTCCTGTTCCCCTGGGCGACGGTCTTCGCCGCCCCCGGCTACGGCGCGACGACGCTCGTGGAGATGTTCATCTTCCTCGGCTTCCTGGCCGTGGGCCTGCTGTACGCATACAAGAAGGGCGTCCTGGCATGGACGTGAACCCCGAGCCCGTTCTGCTGCCCGAGCCGAAGAGGCTGGGCGCGCTCGCCCGGCTGGCTCCCGAGCCGATGAAGGTCGTCCTGAACTGGGGCCGCCGCTACTCGCTGTGGGTCTTCAACTTCGGTCTCGCCTGCTGCGCGATCGAGTTCATCGCCGCGTCGATGGCCCGGCACGACTTCATCCGGCTCGGCGTGATCCCGTTCGCGCCCGGGCCGCGCCAGGCCGACCTGATGGTGGTGTCCGGCACGGTCACGGACAAGATGGCCCCGGCGATCAAACGCCTGTACGAGCAGATGCCCGAGCCGAAGTACGTCATCTCCTTCGGCGCCTGCTCCAACTGCGGCGGCCCGTACTGGGACTCGTACTCCGTCACCAAGGGCGTCGACCAGATCATCCCGGTGGACGTCTACGTCCCCGGCTGCCCGCCGCGCCCGGAGGCGCTGCTCCAGGGGATCCTGAAACTCCAGGAGAAGATCGCGCGGGAGTCGCTGGGGGAGCGGTACGGGGTCGGGACGGCGCGCCCTTCGACGGCGGCGCTGCGGAGCGGGCTGGTGAATCCGCCGGCCGCCGGAGCCGTCGGCGAGGAGGACGCGCGATGAGCGGTGCCGGTGCCGGCTGGCTGCCCGCGCCCGCCGAGGAACTGTTCGGCGAAGGGGCCACGGCGGAGGAGTCCTACGAGGTCCTCACGGTGGACGTACCGCCCACCGCGTGGGTGCCCGCTCTGCTGACCGCCCGCGACGAGCTGGGCTGCACCTACTTCGACTGGCTGAGCGCGGTCGACGAGCCGGGCACGGGCTTCCGCGTCTCGGCCCACGTCGTCGCCCTCGCCCCGGTACGGCGCCTGCTGCTGCGTACGACGGTCCCGCACGAGGCGTCGGTGCTGCCCACCGCGGTCGACGTCTACGCGGGCGCGGGCTGGCACGAGCGCGAGACGCACGAAATGTTCGGGGTCCGCTTCGAGGGCCACCCCGCCCTGGACCACCTCCTCCTGCCGGAGACCTTCGAGGGCCACCCCCTGCGCAAGGACTTCGTCCTGGCCGCCCGCGTCGCCAAGGCCTGGCCGGGGGCGAAGGAACCAGGGGAGCCCGCGGTGGGTACCGCCCACGGCGGCCCCAGGCGCCGCCAGATGCTGCCCCCGGGCGTCCCCGACCCCAACGAGTGGGGCCCCTTGAAGGGCCAACTCCCACCGGCCCCGGCCCGCCCCGCAAGGGGCACGGCCCGCCCGGCGGGCGAGCGTCCGGTACGGCGTACCCGCACGGCGGCGGAGGGCTCGGCGAGCCAGACCGGCTCCGTAACGGACGCGACCGGGGCCGCGAGGCCCCGCCGGACGCGGAGCGCGAGCGAGGGTTCGGTCAGCCAGGGCACCGGCCGGGAGACTCCGGCGGGGACCGAGGGCGCGCCCGGCGAGGCCGGGGCGGTGGCCGGGAGCACCGCGCCGCGGGGGCAGGCGGCCGGGGGGTCCCGCCGGGCGCGAAGTGCGTCCGAGGGGTCGGTCAGTCAGCGCGCGGCAGGCGTGGAGGACGCGAGCCCGGAGGCTGCGACGGCGGCCGAGGGCGCACCCGCGGAAGGCGGCGGGGCGGTGGCCGGGGGTGCCGCGCGGCGGAAACAGGCCGCGGCCGAAGGCGCGACGTCGCAGGCCGCGGCGGCGGAAGGGCCGGCCGCGGAGGCTTCGGTGGCCCATGAGCCGGGCGCGGAGGCGTCCTCCGCAGCCCGGTCCGGGCCTCGGCGTACGCAGAGCGCGTCCGAGGGGTCGGCTTCCCAGCGGGCCGGCACCGGGCCACGTCGTGCGCGCAGCGCGAGCGAGGGTTCGGCCTCCCAGCGTGCGGCGGCGGCCGACCGGTCGCCCGTGCCTCCCGCGACCCCGCGCAGCCCGGACGCCCCCTGGCACCACGCCCGCCCGGCGTTCGACGAGTCCGAGCCGAAGCCGCGGCGGAAACCCGAGGACGCCACCCCCGACGACAACGCCCCCGACACCCCTGACACCCCCGACGGCTCCGAAGGAGGCCCGCAGTGAACGACGCGGTCGACGTCGCCCTGCGACTCCTGATCGTCTTCGCGGTCTTCCTCACCTTCCCCCTGATCATCGGTCAGACCGAGCACAAGGTGATGGCCCACATGCAGGGCCGCCTCGGTCCCATGTACGCCGGCGGCTTCCACGGCTGGGCCCAGCTCGTCGCGGACGGCGTGAAGTTCGTGCAGAAGGAGGACGTGGTCCCGGCCGGTGCCGACCGCCGGGTCTTCCAGCTCGCCCCCGCCGTCGCCCTGCTGCCGTACCTCCTCGTGCTGCTCGCCATCCCGATCGGCCCCGGCGAGGGCGCCGTCGGCCAGGTCCTCGACGCGGGCATCTTCTTCGTGCTCGCCGTGATGGGCGTCGGCGTCCTCGGCTCGCTCATGGCCGGGTGGGCCTCCGCCAACAAGTTCTCCCTCCTCGGCGGCCTGCGCACCGCCGCCCAGCTCCTCGCCTACGAACTGCCCATGCTGCTCGCCGCCGCCTCCGTGGCGATGGCGGCCGGCACGGTCTCCCTGCCCGGCATCGTCCACGCCTTCCAGTGGTGGTGGCTGCCCTGGCAGATCGTCGGCGCGATCGTCTTCTTCGTCGCCGGCCTCGCCGAACTGCAACGTCCGCCGTTCGACATGCCCGTCGCCGACTCGGAGATCATCTTCGGTGCGTACACCGAGTACACCGGTCTGCGCTTCGCCCTCTTCCTCCTCGCCGAGTACGCCGGGATCGTCGTCCTGTGCGGTCTGACCACCGTCCTCTTCCTGGGCGGCTGGCACGGCCCCTGGGGCGCCGAGGGACTCGGCTGGCTGTGGACCCTGCTGAAGACCGCCGTCCTCGCCTTCGTCGTCATCTGGCTGCGCGTCACCCACCCCCGCCTGCGCGCGGACCAGCTCCAGAAGTTCTCCTGGACCCTCCTCGTCCCCCTCTCCCTCGCCCAGATCGCCCTCACCGGCATCGTCAAGGTGGTGATTTCCTGAATGGCCCCCATCCCTGGCTCCGGCCTCGCCAAGGGCCTGGCCGTCACCCTGCGCACGATGACGAAGAAGACCGTCACCGAGCAGTATCCGGACACCCAGCCCGACCTGCCGCCCCGCACCCGCGGAGTGATCGGCCTGTTCGAGGAGAACTGCACGGTCTGCATGTTGTGCGCCCGCGAGTGCCCGGACTGGTGCATCTACATCGACTCCCACAAGGAGACGATCCCGGCGGCGACCCCCGGCGGCCGCGAACGCAGCCGCAACGTCCTCGACCGCTTCGCCATCGACTTCGCCCTGTGCATGTACTGCGGTATCTGCATCGAGGTCTGTCCTTTCGACGCCCTGTTCTGGTCCCCGGAGTTCGAGTACGCCGAGACCGACATCCGCGACCTCACCCACGAGCGCGACAAGCTCCGCGAGTGGATGTGGACCGTGCCGGCCCCGCCCGCCCTGGACCCCGGCGCGGAGGAACCCAAGGAGATCGCCGCCGCCCGCAAGACCGCCGAGAAGCTGGCCGCCCAGCAGCAGGCCGCACAGGCCGCACAGGCCGAGCAGTCGAAGCAAACCGAGCAGTCAGAGCCGCCCAAGCAGCCCGAACCGCGGGAGGAGGACGCATGAGCATCGCCGCCGCAAGCCCCGGTTTCCTCTCCCCGACCGGAGTCGAGATCGCCTTCCTCCTCGTCGGCCTGGTCACCTTCGGCGCCGCCCTCGTCACCGTCACCACCCGGCAGCTGGTGCACGCCGCCCTGTGGCTGGTGGTGGCCCTCGGTGGCCTCGCCGTCGAGTACCTCCTGCTCACCGCCGAGTTCATCGCCTGGGTTCAGGTCCTCATCTACGTCGGTTCCGTCGTCGTCCTCCTCCTGTTCGGCCTGATGCTCACCAAGGCCCCCATCGGCCGCTCCCCGGACGCCGACTCCGGCAACCGCTGGGCCGCCCTCCTCGTGGCCGGCGCCGCCGCGGCCGCCCTGGTCTGGGTGGTCGTCGATGCCTTCCGCACCACCTGGATCGACCTGGACGGCGCCGCCGTCGGCACCACGAAGGTCACCGGCGAGAGCCTCTTCCAGAACTGGGTGCTGCCCTTCGAGGCCCTCTCCGTCCTCCTGCTGGCCGCCCTGGTCGGCGCGATCGTCCTGTCCCGCAAGGCGAAGGCGGACGCAGCCGCTTCTTCCCGAGCTCCGCAGGAGCGCGGCGACCAGGGCGCGGACCGGAGCGAGGACCGGAACACGGACCGGAGCGCGCAGGAAGGTGCCCGCTGATGCACCTCGCCTATCCCGCCGTGCTCTCCGCCCTCCTCTTCTGCACCGGCCTGTACGGCGTCCTCGCCCGCCGCAACGCGATCCTGGTCCTGATGTCCGTCGAGCTCATGCTCAACGCCGTCAACCTCAACCTGGTCGCCTTCGACGTCTGGCTCACCAGGGCCGCGATCGAGACGCTGCACTCCGGGCAGGCCCTGACCCTGTTCACCATCGCCATCGCCGCCGCCGAGATCGGCATAGGCCTGGCGATCGTCCTCGCCGTCCACCGCAACCGCGGCACCTCGGACATCGACCGGCTCCGCGATGCCGCCGAGGGCCCCGACGACGACCTCGACGACGGCCCCGACAGCGACGCCGCCGCGCGAGCGCAGGCCGCTGGGAAGGCGGAGGCCACCGCGTGACCACGACCACCCTCGCCGTCCTCGTCCCCCTCCTTCCGTTCCTCGGCGCCGTGGCCGGCCTGCTGCTCGGCCGCACCGCCCCCGGCTTCGTCCGCCCGCTCGCCGTCCTGCCGACCCTCGCCTCCCTCGTCCTGACCGCGCTGGTCGCCGCGGACCAGGGCGGCGGCCGGGCCGTCGACGCCGCCACCGAGCTCACCCCCACCGGCTCGGTCCCCATCGAACTCGCCCTGCACATCGACGGCTTCGCCGCGCTCGTCGCCGTCCTGGTCGGCGCCGTAGCCACCTGCGTGCAGATCTACTCCATGGGCTACCTGCGCGACGACCCGCGCTACCCCTCCTACGCCGCTCTCGTCTCCCTGTTCACCTCCGCGATGCTGCTCGTCGTCTACTCCGGCGACCTGATCGTGCTGCTGGTCGGCTGGGAAGTCATGGGCATCTGCTCCTACTTCCTGGTCGGCCACTACTGGGAGACCCCGGAGGCCCGCGCCGCCTCCATCAAGGCCTTCCTGGTCACCAAGCTCGGTGACGTACCGTTCCTGATCGGCCTGTTCGCACTCGGCACCGCCGCCGGGTCCTTCCGGATCACCGAGGTCCTCGACACCGTCGCGAGCGGCGGACTGCACCACCCGACCGTGGTCGCCCTGCTGCTCCTCGCCGGCGTGGCGGGCAAGTCGGCGCAGTTCCCGCTCCACACCTGGCTGCCCGACGCGATGGCGGGCCCCACACCCGTCTCCGCGCTGATCCACGCCGCGACGATGGTCGCCGCCGGCGTCTACTTCGTCGCCCGGCTCCTCCCCGTCTTCCAGGCCTCCGCGGCCGCGATGACCGTCCTCGCCGTCATGGCCGCCGTGACCATGGCCGGCTCGGCGCTCGCCGCACTCGCCCAGGACGACATCAAACGCGTCCTCGCCTACTCGACGATCAGCCAGCTCGGCTACATGACCGGCGCCCTCGCCGTCGCCGACCGCGGCGCGGCCGTCTTCCACCTCCTGTCCCACGGCGCCTTCAAGGCGCTGCTGTTCCTCGCCGCCGGCGTGATCATCCACGCCGCCGGCACCAACTCGCTGGCCGCCATGTCCCGCATGAGCAACCTGCGCGACCGCGTCCCGGACGCCTACTGGACGATGACCGTGGCGCTCCTCGCGCTCGCCGCGATCCCCCCCTTCAGCGGCTTCTTCTCCAAGGAGTCCGTCCTCGGCGCCGCCGAACACGTCGCCTCCGGCCACACCGACCACGCCCCCGGCGCGGCGGGCTGGACCGTCCTCGTCGCCGGCCTCGTCACGGCCCTGCTCACCGGCGCCTACGCCATGCGCCTGTGGCTGCGGGCCTTCCGCGGCCAGGGCACCGAGGCCCCCGACCACGGCAAGCAGCCCCTCGCCATGAACGCCGTCCTCTGGGTGCTCGCCATCCCGTCCCTCGCCTTCGGCGGCCTCGCCTTCCGCACCCTGCCCGCCTGGTTCGACGGCCGCGACCTGAGCCCCACGCTCACCACCTCCGTCCTCGGCACGGGGGTCGCCCTGGTCGGCGGCATCGTCACCTACGGCGCCTGGCGGCACACCACCGCACTCGCCGCCCGCGTCCCCCTCGGCGCCGTCGCCGCCCACCCGGAGGCCGACGCCGGACTCGTCGAGGCCGAGGCCATCGCCAGCCACAAGCCCGCTTACGGGGACATCGCCTACGCGCCCGACCCCGCCGACCCCGGACGGCTGCTGCTCGGACCGCTGCACCGCCACGCGGCCGTCGGCTTCCACCTCGACGCCGTGTACGCGGCCCTCTTCGTCCGCCCGGTCCTGGCCGGAGCGAGCCTCGTCCGGTTCCTCGACCGGGAGGTCGTCGAGACCTACGTACGCGGCGCCGGCGCCGCCCCCCGGCTGCTCGGGGCCGTCGTACGGCGTGCCCAGACCGGCAATGTGCAGACCTATGTGAGCGCGCTGCTCGCCGGCACCGTCGTCCTCGCGGTCGCCGCCGTCCTTCTCGCCACGGGAGTGTGAGCAGGCGTGACCGGTATCAACGAGTCCGTGATGCAGTTCCTTCTGGCATTCCTCGTCGTCGGCCCGCTCCTCGGGGCCGGGGCCGCCCTCCTGCCTGCCCCGCCCGGACTGAAGGGGAAGTCACCCGACCAGGCCGTGCTCCGGCACGGCGTCACGGTCACCGGCGCCGTCCTCGCCGCCGCGATCGCCCTCACGGCCGGCTTCGACCACGCCCAGGCGTCGAAGATGCAGGCCACGACCGACATCAGCTGGATCCCCGCACTCCACGTGCGCATCCACCTCGGCGTCGACGGCATCTCCCTCCCCCTCCTCGTCCTGACCGCGCTGCTGGCCTTCCTCTGCGCGCTGTACTCCTACTTCAAGCCACCCGCGGGCCCGACCCCGAAGGCATTCGTCGCGCTGCTGCTCCTGCTCGAGTCCGGCACCCTCGCGACCTTCGCCGTCCTCGATCTGCTGCTGTTCTTCCTCGCGTTCGAGATGGTGCTCATCCCGATGTACTTCCTCATCGCCCGCTGGGGCGGCGAGGGCCGTCAGGCCGCCGCCTGGCGGTTCATCCTCTACACACTGCTCGGCTCGGTCGTCATGCTGCTCGGCCTGCTCCTGATCGGGATCAAGGCCGGCACATTCGACATGGTCGCACTCGCCACTGACAACGGCCGGTCACTGACCGCGACCGTGCAGGTCATCGCGGTTCTGGCGATCGGAGTCGGGCTCGCGGTCAAGACACCGTTGTGGCCGCTGCACAGCTGGCTGCCGGACGCCCACACCGCCGCCCCGACCGTCGGCTCGGTCCTGCTGGCCGGTGTCCTGCTCAAGATGGGAACGTACGGGTTCGTCCGGATCCTGCTGCCGATCACGCCCGACGGCTTCCACACCTTCGCGCCCTACCTCGCCGCCTTCGCCGTCGTCGGGATCATCTACGGATCCCTGGCCTGCCTCGCCCTGGCCAGACCGGGCGCCAAGGGCGACCTCAAGCGGCTCATCGCCTACTCCTCCGTCGGCCACATGGGCTTCGTCCTGCTCGGCATCGCCACCATGACCCCGACCGGCGTGAACGGCGCCCTGTTCGCCAACATCGCCCACGGCCTCATCACCGGCCTGCTCTTCTTCGTCGTCGGCGCCCTCAAGGACCGCACCGGCACCACCGACCTCGACGCCCTCGCGGAGAAGACAGGCGCCGCCCTGTACGGAAAGGCCCCGCGCCTGGGCGGCCTGCTCGCCTTCGGCGCGGTCGCCTCGCTCGGCCTGCCCGGACTCGCCGGATTCTGGGGCGAGATGCTCGCCCTGTTCGGCTCGTTCAGGCCCGCCGACGGCCTCAGCCGGCCCGCCTTCCTCACCTTCATGGCGATCGGCGTGTTCGGCACCCTCCTGACCGCCGCGTACATGCTCATCGTGGTCCGCCGCGTCTGCATGGGCGCCGTACCGCGGCAGGCGCCCCGGCTCGCCGACGTCCACACCTACGAGTTCGCGGCCTGGACCCCGCTCGTCGCCCTCACCGTCCTCGCCGGGCTCTGGCCGAAGGCCCTGCTCGGGCTCACCGACCCGGCCGTGCAGCAGCTCCTCGCAGGAGGCACCCGATGAGCGCCCTGCTCCTGGCCCAGCCGTCGGCCGAATCGATGGTCCAGTCCGTCGACTGGCTCGCCATCGCACCGCCCACCCTCACCGCGGTGGTCGCGCTCGCGGTGCTCGTCGCCGACCTCTTCGTGCCCGCCGGCCGCAAACCCGTCCTCGGCCGGGTCTCCATCGCGGGCCTCTCCGCCGCCACCCTGTTGCTGCTGCCCCTCCTCGACGGCCGCCGCAGCACGTTCTGCCTGACCGGACAGGCCGACGTCTGCAGCTACACCGCCGACCACTTCGCCCTCGTCATCCAGTTCCTCGTCCTCGGCGGCGCGCTCCTCACGGCCCTGCTGTCGGTCACCGCGCTGAAGGACGCGCGCGGAGCACTGCCCGAAGGGGAGTTCTGGTTCCTGCTGCTGGCCTCCACCGCCGGCGCCGCCCTGCTGCCCGCCGCACGCGACCTGGCGACCCTGATCGTCGCCCTGGAGGTCGCCTCCCTGCCCGCCTTCGCCCTCGTCGGCCTGCGGCACGGCGACCGCAGGTCCTCCGACGCGGCCCTGAAGTTCTTCCTGTCCTCGGTCACCGCCACCGCCGTCAGCCTCCTCGGCGTCAGCTTCGTCTACGCCTCCACCGGCACCCTCTACCTCACCCAGGTCGCCGACCGCATCCAGCACGTCGACGGACAGCTCCACACCGTCGCCCAGACCGGCGTCGTCCTCACCCTCGTCGGCTTCGCCTTCAAGACGGCCGCCGTCCCCTTCCACTTCTGGGTCCCCGACACCTACGTGGGCGCCCCCCTGCCCATCGCCGCCTACCTGTCGGTCATCGGCAAGGCGGTCGGCTTCACCGGCCTGATCCTCGTCACCGTCGTCGCCTTCCCGTCGTACGCCGGTGCCTGGGGGCCGGCTCTCGCCATATTCGCCGCACTCACCATGACCGTCGGCAACGTCGGAGCCCTGCGCCAGCAGGCCACGCGCGCGTACAGCGCGGTACGGCTGCTCGCCTGGTCCTCCGTCGGGCAGGCCGGCTACCTCCTGGTGCCGATCGCCGCGGCCGGATACGCGAAGGACCCCCAGAAGTCGATCGGCTCCACGGTCGCCTACGCCCTCATGTACGCCGCCGTGAACCTCGGTGCCTTCGCAGTCGCCGCCCTCGTGGGCCGTACGAGGGAACGCAACCGCATCACGGACTACCGGGGCCTGTACGCCACCAACCCGCTGACCGCCCTCCTGATGGCCTTCTTCCTGCTGTGCCTGGCCGGACTGCCCCCGGGCGTCATCGGCCTGTTCGCCAAGGTCACCGTCTTCTCCGCGGCCGTCGACGCCGGACTCGGCTGGCTCGCCGTCGTCATGGCCGTCAACGTGGTCATCGCGCTCTTCTACTACCTGCAGTGGACGGCACTGCTGTTCCGCGCCCCCGAGGGCGAACCCGTACGGCACCGCGTCCCGGTCCCCCTCACCGCCGCCATCACCCTCACGGCCGTCCTCGGCATCGCCCTGTCCGGCGCACCCCAACTGGTCCTGCGCTTCGCCGGCACCGGCCTGTTCTGAACACCGGGGAGTCGCCACACGCGCGCCGGGCACTCGCCCCCCACGCGCGCGTGCCGCTCGGCGTCCCGCTCACCCGGACGGCCCGCGCGCCGTCGCGCACTCCAGGGAACCCGCGGCTCCCGCCTGGCGTTGACCAGTACGTAAGGGTCCACTGGAGGCGACACCACGCCATCGGTGGCGTCGGACAACAGCAAGCGAAGGGTTCCCCTGCCGCACCGCTTGGAGGGCGTACCGTGCACCGCCGGCACAACGGGCTCAGGACCGCAGTCCTCCTCGGGGGACTGTCCGCACTCATCATCGTCATCGGCAGTTTCTTCGGCCGCACCGGCCTGATCGTCGCGGTCCTCGTCGCCCTCGGCACCAACGCGTACGCGTACTGGAACAGCGACAAGCTGGCACTGCGCGCCATGCGCGCCCGTCCGGTCAGCGAGTTCGAGGCCCCGGCCCTCTACCGCATGGTCCGCGAACTCTCCACCCAGGCCCGCCAGCCCATGCCCCGCCTGTACATCTCCCCGACGGAGGCGCCCAACGCCTTCGCGACCGGCCGCAACCCGCGCAACGCGGCCGTGTGCTGCACGGAAGGCATCCTGCGCATCCTGGACCAGCGTGAACTGCGCGGCGTCATCGGCCACGAGCTCAGCCACGTCTACAACCGCGACATCCTCATCTCCTCCGTCGCCGGAGCCCTCGCCTCCGTGATCATGTTCCTGGTCAATTTCGCCTGGCTGATCCCGATCGGCCGCTCCAACGACGACGAGGGCCCCGGCCTGCTCGGCATGCTCCTGATCATGATCCTCGGCCCGCTCGCGGCCACCGTCATCCAACTGGCCATCAGCCGCTCCAGGGAGTACGAGGCCGACGCGTCCGGCGCCCGGCTCACCGGCGACCCCCTCGCCCTCGCCAGCGCCCTGCGCAAGCTGGAGATCGGCACCCAGCAGCTCCCGCTGCCCCCCGAGCCGCGTATCGAGACCGCGAGCCACATGATGATCGCCAACCCGTTCCGCCCGCGGCAGGGACTGTCGAGAATGTTCTCCACGCACCCGCCGATGGCGGAGCGCATCGCCCGACTCGAGCAGATGGCAGGTCACTACCGATGAAGACAATCCTCAACGTCATCTGGCTGATCCTCAGCGGCTTCTGGCTGTTCCTCGGCTACCTCCTCGCGGGCGTGCTGCTGTGCATCACCATCATCGGCATCCCCTTCGGCATAGCTTCGTTCCGTATCGGCGTCTACGCCCTGTGGCCCTTCGGATACACCACGGTCGAGCGCCGCGACGCGGGCGCCCCCTCCTGCGTCGGCAACGTGCTGTGGCTGATCCTCGCCGGCTGGTGGCTGGCCCTCACCCACATCACCACCGGCATCGCGCTGTGCCTGACGATCATCGGCATCCCGTTCGGCATCGCCAACTTCAAGCTGATCCCGGTCTCCCTGTTCCCGCTGGGCCGCGAGATCGTCCGCACGGACCAGCCGTTCGCGACACGCTGACAGGCGGAGGCAAGGACCCGGAGTCCTACCGCGCGGCCACCCACCGCCGTACGCCGTACGAGGCCATGCCCACCGCCAGCACACCGGCACCCACGGCCACCGAGACCCACGGCAGAGCGAAGGCCAGCGTCACGCACCCGACGAGCCCCACCGCCGGAACCACGCGCCGGGCGGGAGAGGCGTCCAGGGTCCAGGCGGAGGCGTTGGCGACGGCGTAGTACGCCAGCACACCGAAGGAGGAGAAACCGATCGCGCCCCGGACGTCCACCGTGGCGGCCAGGACCGCGACCACCGCACCCACGGCCAGCTCCGCCCGGTGCGGCACCTGGAAACGGGGGTGCACGGCGGCCAGCACGCCGGGCAGGTGCCGGTCCCGCGCCATGGCCAGCGTGGTCCGCGAGACGCCCAGGACGAGGGCGAGCAGCGACCCCAGCGCGGCCACGGCGGCCCCGGCCCGCACCACCGGCACCAGCCCGGGCACCCCGGCCGCCCGTACCGCGTCGGCCAGTGGCGCCCCCGCGTGCCCGAGCCCCACCGGCCCCAGCACGGACAGGACGGCCACCGCCACGCACGCGTACACGGCCAGTGTGATGCCCAGGGCGAGCGGGATCGCGCGGGGGATGGTGCGCTCCGGGTCCCGTACCTCCTCGCCGAGGGTCGCGATCCGCGCGTACCCGGCGAACGCGAAGAACAGCAGCCCGGCCGCCTGCAGCACACCGCCGACGCCCACGGAGCCGCCGACGGCCGCCCGCCCGGCGGCGGAGGCCCCGGAACCCAGGCACACGACGACCACGGAAGCGAGGACCGCCAGCACCACCGCCACGATCACCCGCGTCAGCAGGGCGGACTTCTGGACGCCGCCGTAGTTCACCGCGGTCAGCGCCACCACGGCCGCGACCGCCACCGCGTGCGCCTGCCCCGGCCAGACGTACGCGCCCACGGTGAGCGCCATCGCCGCACAGGAGGCCGTCTTCCCCACCACGAACGCCCAGCCCGCCAGATGACCCCAGAACATGCCGAGCCGCTCACGCCCGTACACGTACGTGCCGCCCGAGGCCGGATACCGGGCGGCCAGCCGCGCCGACGAGGTGGCGTTGCAATAGGCCACCACGGCGGCGACCGCGAGCCCGAGCAGCAGCCCGGAGCCGGCCGCGCGCGCCGCCGGTCCCAGGGCGGCGAAGATCCCGGCCCCGACCATCGAGCCGAGCCCGACCACCACGGCGTCCCGGACCCCCAGGGTGCGCCGCAGCTCGGACGCGGAAGCGGAGAAGGAAGGGGAAGAGGAAGGGGACCGGGTCATGGTCCGAACCCTACTGACCAGCGCAACCGCGGAGCGTGGCCGTGGCGTCTTCCTCCCCAACGCGGTCGGAACGCCGCATGAACACACGTGTGGTAGGCACGATCTCGACAGACGATCACGACACGCGACGAGTACGACGGGCAGGTTCAGAGCATGAGCATCATCAGCTGGATCATCCTCGGGCTGCTGGCCGGGGCCATCGCGAAGTTCCTGCTGCCGGGCCGCGACCCGGGCGGCTTCATCGGTACGACCCTCATCGGCATCGCCGGTGCGTTCATCGGCGGCTGGATCTCCGCCCGCTGGCTGGACCACCCGATCAACAAGAGCTTCGACAGCGCCACCTTCGCCGCGGCGATCGGCGGCTCGCTCGTCCTGCTGATCGCCTACCGCATCCTGTTCGGCAACTCCCGCGACTGAGCGCGCCGCAGTCAGCAGAAACGCGACTGAGCGCGCCGCAGTCAGCAGAAAGAGGAAGGGTGGGCACCAGCGGGGTGCCCACCCTTCCTCGTGACTTCCGCATGCCGCGCCCGTACGTGGCGCTCCGGTCCTACCGGTAGTTCACGAACTGCAGCGCGAAGTCGAAGTCCTGGCCCTTGAGCAGGGCGATCACGGCCTGCAGGTCGTCGCGGCTCTTGGAGCTGACGCGCAGTTCCTCACCCTGGATCTGGGCCTTCACGCCCTTGGGGCCCTCGTCGCGGATGAGCTTGGCCACCTTCTTCGCGTTCTCCTGGGAGATGCCCTCCTTGATCGACGCGAAGAGCTTGTACTCCTTGCCGGACAGCTGCGGCTCGCCCGCGTCCAGGGCCTTCAGCGAGATGCCGCGCTTGATCAGCTTGGACTGGAAGACGTCGAGGACTGCCTTCACCCGGTCCTCGGAGTTCGCCTCCATGAGGATCTTGTCACCGGACCACGAGATCGAGGCGCCCACGCCCTTGAAGTCGTAGCGCTGCGAGATCTCCTTGGCGGCCTGGTTGAGGGCGTTGTCGACCTCCTGCCGCTCGACCTTCGAGACGATGTCGAAACTGGAGTCGGCCATGTCCTGTGGCTCCTTGTATCGAGGTGCGTATCGGATGCGTGTCGGCGGGTGTGGGGAGGCCGCCGAACCCGCTCTTCGGGCCGCGGGCCGCATCCGCACCAGCCTAGTCACCCCCCGTCCCCGCGGTGCCGATCAATCGGGTGGCGAAGCACCCTTCCGTATCGGGTATTGTTTACGTCGTTGCCAGGGAGAACTGCCGAAAGACGGTTCGAACGGACAGCAATACCCGGCGGTGTGCCCGAGCGGCCAAAGGGAGCAGACTGTAAATCTGCCGGCTCAGCCTTCCCAGGTTCGAATCCTGGCGCCGCCACACTGGGAAACCCCCTCTGATCTGCGGAGACGTAGATCAGAGGGGGTTTTGCGTGAAGGGCTGACGCCCACTCAGTTGCCCGCCACCGACTTCACCGCGACCGAGACCGGTGCCGAGCCGCTGATGAGTTCCAGGGTCAGGCCGGCGGTGGCGGGGGTGTCGACCAGTTCGGCCAGGACGGCGGCCACGTCGTCGCGGGGGATCGCGCCGCGGCCGGTGTGGGCCTCCAGGCGTACGAGACCGGTGCCGGCGTCGTTCGTCAGTGCGCCGGGGCGCAGGATCGTCCAGTCCAGGGCCTCCTGGTCGCGGATGTAGTCGTCGGCCGCGCCCTTGGCGCGCAGGTAGACGTCGAAGACCTCGTCGCCCTTGTGCCCCGCGTCCGCGCCCATCGACGACACGACCAGGTGGCGGCGCACGCCCGCGCGTACCGCCGCGTCCGCGAACAGCACCGCCGCGCCCTTGTCCACCGTGTCCTTGCGTGCCGCGCCGCTGCCCGGGCCCGCGCCCGCCGCGAACACCGCCGCGTCGGCGCCCCGCAGCCGCTCCGCGACCTCCTCGACCGACGCCGACTCCAGGTCGAGTACGACCGGTTCGGCACCGGCCGCCCGCAGGTCCTCGCCCTGCTCGGCACTGCGGATGATCCCCGCCACCTCGTCCCCGCGCGCGGCGAGCAGCCGCTCCAGCCGCAGCGCGATCTGACCATGACCACCAGCGATGACAATGCGCATGTCTCCGACCGTACGCCCGAACGGCCGCGTCCGCCGCACGACTTCGGGCGTGTCCCGGGGCGCACACGCGCATACCGCGTCACGGCGCATCCGCACACCGCGTCACGACAGCTCGCCCCGCCCCTGCCGCGGCAGCCCCAGCTCCGCCGTGGCGGCCGAGTCGCAGAACTCCCGCACCGCGCTCGTACGTGCCACCACGCGCCCCCGGTGCACCACGATCCGGCTGTACCCGAGCGACAGCGCGCCCGCGAGCCGGTCGCCGCGCACCGCGAGCAGCTCGGCGGGAAAGCCCGCCTCCACCCGCACCTCGGGCAGACCGAGCGCCGCGCGGGCCGAGGCGCTCACCGCGTCGTAGGCGTCCTCGGGGCGCAGCCCGTGGCGGGAGGCCAGCAGGTACGCCGCCTCCAGTGGGTCGCCGCGCCCCACCGGGTTCGACACGTCCCGCAGGGCGCCGCTGCCCGCGGCCACCCGCACCCCGGCCGCCCGCAGCAGCCGCACCGGAGGAGTGTCCCGTCCCTCGGCGTCCCCGCAGCCGCCCTGGGGCAGGCACACCACCGTCACCCCGGCCGCGGCCAGTTGGTCCGCGGCCCGCGCGGCAGCCCCGGCCGGCAGCCGGGACAGGCCGCCGCACGGGCCCAGCGTGACTCCGGGGCGCAGTCCGCCCGCCATCGCCGCGATCCGCGCCAGGCGGGCCGGGTCGGCCCCGTCCGTGTGCAGGTCGACGGGGCAGCCGTGCTCGGAGGCGACCTCGAGGACCGCCTCGACGTAGCCCGCGGGGTCGGGGTCCACGTCCGGGCAGCCGCCCACCACGCACGCGCCCGCCTTCACCGCGTCCCGCAGCACCGCCAGGCCCTCCGCGCCGGCCGCACCGGTGAGCACGCGCGGCACCGCCACCGTCGTCAGCCCGGTCAGTCCGCGCAGCGCCCGCCGCGCCCGCAGAACCGCCGTCAGGGCGCCGAGCCCCTGGACGTCACCCACGCGTACGTGTGCGCGCACGGCCGTCGCCCCGTGGCCCAGTTGCAGCAGCGCGGCCTCGGTCGTCCGGCGCTGGACGTCCTCCGGCTCGTACGACACCGGACCGTCGCCGTCGGCGGTCAGGGCGGTGTCCAGGTGGGCGTGGGGTTCGGCGGGAGCAGGCAGGAGCAGATAGCCGCCGAGATCCACGCGCGTGCCTTTGTCCCGCGGCCCGCCGGCGGCGAGGCTGCCGGCGGTGCCGACCGCCTCGATGCGCCCGCCGGCCAGCCGTACGTCCACGGTCCGCCCGTCGGCCAGCCGGGCCCCGCACAGCAGCAGCCCGTCCGGGCCCGTCCGTCCGGACGGGCCCGGCGAGGGGGACGAAGGGGGTGGCTGCGGCTGACCGGGGGGCATCGCACTCCAGGTGGGGACACGGACCGCGTGGCCGCGCGCGGGACGCAAGATCACGCAGAGTGAGTCGAGCCTAGGGTGGTCACCGGGCCCGACGGGGGAGGAGCGCAATAGTCGTACCGGTGTGGCCGCGCGGCGGGACGGCACGGCGAAACGGATTTGGGTGTAGGGCGGCGAAGCGTGTAATGTCTTCCTCGCTCGCCCCAATAGCTCAGTCGGCAGAGCGTCTCCATGGTAAGGAGAAGGTCAACGGTTCGATTCCGTTTTGGGGCTCTGATGTGAGAGGTTCCCGCCGTCCGGTGGGTTCCCATCGCATCGCAGCGGTGTAGCTCAGTCGGTAGAGCAAGCGGCTCATAATCGCTGTGTCACCGGTTCAAGTCCGGTCACCGCTACTCCAAGTAGCCGATTGCGGGGTCGGTCCTTCGATCGGCTACTCTTTCTGCGTTGAAAACCCACCCGTTCGTCAAGGAGCACTCACGTGGCTGCCACCGACGTCCGCCCGAAGATCACGCTGGCCTGCGTGGAGTGCAAGGAGCGGAACTACATCACCAAGAAGAACCGGCGCAACAACCCGGATCGTCTTGAGATGAAGAAGCACTGCCCGCGTTGCAACGCGCACACCGCGCACCGCGAGACGCGATAAACAAAATTTCATACATGAGGCCGCCCCCGCACCCGGGGGCGGCCTCATGTTGTTTCATGTGGGAAAACCCCAGCTGACACCAGGAGGTGCCGAGCCATGGCGCTCGACCAGTCCTTCGTGGGGCGGTCCTACCCGCCCACCGCCCCCTACGAGGTCGGACGGGAGAAGATCCGTGAGTTCGCGGAGGCGGTGGGAGACGCCAACCCGGCCTACACGGACCCGGAGGCCGCCAAGGAACTCGGCCACCCCGAGGTGATCGCCCCGCCGACCTTCGTCTTCGCGATCACCTTCAAGGCCGCCGGACAGGTCATCGAGGACCCGCAGCTCGGCCTCGACTACAGCCGCGTGGTGCACGGTGACCAGAAGTTCGCCTACACCCGGCCCGTGCGCGCCGGCGACCGGCTCACCGTCACCTCCACCATCGAGGCGATCAAGTCCCTGGCCGGCAACGACATCCTGGACATCCGCGGCGAGGTGCACGACGAGGCCGGCGAACACGTCGTGACCGCCTGGACCAAGCTGGTGGCCCGCGCGGCCGAGGAGGCGTGAGAAACCGATGACAGCGAAGATCGCTTACGACGACGTCGAGGTCGGCACCGAACTTCCGGCCCGGACCTTCCCCGTGACCCGTGCCACCCTCGTCCAGTACGCGGGCGCCTCCGGGGACTTCAACCCCATCCACTGGAACGAGAAGTTCGCCAAGGAGGTCGGGCTGCCGGACGTGATCGCGCACGGCATGTTCACCATGGCCGAGGCGATCCGCGTCGTCACCGACTGGGTCGGCGACCCCGGCGCCGTCGTCGAGTACGGCGTCCGCTTCACCAAGCCCGTCGTCGTCCCGAACGACGACAAGGGGGCCCTGATCGAGGTCGCCGGCAAGGTGGCGGCCAAGCTCGACGACAACACCGTGCGGGTCGACCTGACGGCCACGAGCGGCGGTCTGAAGGTCCTCGGGATGTCCCGGGCGGTCGTACGACTGGCCTGACCGCCGACCATGGCGACGAGCCGTCGGCGTACAAGGCGGTACGAGGCTGTACGAGGTTGTGTCAGTGGGGTCTCGTAGTCTTGGGCGCGTGCAGGAACTCCACGACGCGCCCCTCGCCCCGCTGACCACCCTCCGGCTGGGCGGCCCCGCGACCCGGCTGATCATCGCGGCCACCGACGCCGAGGTGATCGACGCCGTCCGCGAGGCCGACGCCGGCGGCACGCCGCTGCTGCTCGTCGGAGGCGGCTCCAACCTGGTCATCGGCGACAAGGGCTTCGACGGCACCGCCCTGCGCATCGCCACCCGCGGCTTCGAGCTCAGCGGTACGACGCTGGAGCTGGCCGCCGGCGAGGTCTGGACCGACGCGGTGGCCCGCACCGTCGAGGCCGGCCTCGCGGGCATCGAGTGCCTGGCCGGCATCCCCGGCTCCGCCGGCGCGACCCCGATCCAGAACGTCGGGGCGTACGGCCAGGAGGTGTCCACCACCATCACCGAGGTCATCGCCTACGACCGCCGGGCGGGTGGGACGGTGACCCTGGAGAACGAGGAGTGCGCGTTCTCCTACCGCCACAGCCGCTTCAAGGCCGACCCCGAGCGGTACGTCGTCCTGCGCGTCCGCTTCGCCCTCCAGGACGCGGACGGGCTGTCGGCGCCCGTCAGGTACGCCGAGACCGCCCGCGCCCTCGGCGTCGAGGTGGGCGACCGGGTGCCGCTCGCCACCGCCCGCGACACCGTGCTGAAACTGCGCGCCGGGAAGGGCATGGTGCTGGACCCGGAGGACCACGACACCTGGTCGGCCGGCTCCTTCTTCACCAACCCGATCCTCACCGACGCCGACTTCGCCGTCTTCCGCGCGCGTGTGCGGGACCGGCTGGGCGAGGGCGTCGAGCCGCCCGCCTACCCGGCGGGGCAGGGCCACACCAAGACCTCCGCGGCCTGGCTGATCGACAAGGCCGGCTTCACCAAGGGCTACGGCACCGGACCGGCCCGCATCTCCACCAAGCACACCCTCGCCCTCACCAACCGCGGCGGTGCGACCACCGAGGACCTGCTGACCCTGGCCCGCGAGGTCGTGGCCGGCGTCCGTGAGACCTTCGGCATCACCCTGGTCAACGAGCCGGTGACGGTGGGCGTGAGCCTGTAGGCGCCGGGACTGCCGGTAGGTTCACAGGGCACAAGCGGAACAAGGGGAGGGGAAGACCATGGGGGAGCGACGCGGCAGACGTGCCCTCGCAGCCGCGGCCGCGGCTGTCCTGGTGGGCGTGCTCACCACGGGGTGCGGCGAGCGCCACGCCGAAGCCGGGGACGGGAAGCCCCACGCACCGGCGGCGTACACGGGCGTGGAGGAGATCCCCGAGACGCTCGCACCCGACGGCACCACCATCCGCGTGGGATCCCCGCGCGCGAAGATCGTCGTCCATGTGTACGAGGACCTGCGCTGCCCGGCCTGCGCGGAGTTCGAGAACCAGGGCGGTGAGGGGCTGCGCGAGATGATCCTGTCCGGCGAGGTCCGGGCCGAGTACACGCTGGCCTCGTTCCTCGACGACCGGGGCGGCCAGGGCTCGAAGAAGGCCGCCAACGCCCTGCGGGCCGCCCTGGACGCCGGCAGGTTCGTCGAGTACCACGAGGTGCTCTTCGCCCACCAGCCCGAGGCGACCGTCGACGGCTACACCGACGCGTTCCTGCTCGACCGGGCCTCCCAGGTCCAGGGCCTGCGCGGCACGGAGTTCGACGCGGCGGTCAAGGGCATGAAACACCGCGACTTCGTGACCGCCTCCGAGAAGGCCTACGAGAAGTCGGGAGTGCCCGGCACGCCCGCGATGAAGGTCAACGGCAAGACCGTCCCCGATCACCTGTCCGGAGGCCTCTTCGACAAGGATCTGCTGCCCATGGTGATCGGCGCCATGGCCCGTTCCTGACCGGTGCGGTTCAGCCCGCCAGCCAGTCGTCCACCCCCGACAGCAGCTTCGCGCGGACGTCCTCCGGGGCCGCCGACGCGCGGATCGACTGCCGGGCCAGTTCGGCCAGTTCGGCGTCCGTGAAGGCGTGGTGACGGCGGGCGATGTCGTACTGGGCCGCCAGGCGGGAGCCGAACAGCAGGGGGTCGTCGGCACCCAGGGCCATCGGGACGCCGGCCTCGAAGAGCGTGCGCAGGGGGACGTCCTCCGGCTTCTCGTACACGCCGAGGGCCACGTTCGACGCCGGGCACACCTCGCAGGTCACGCCCCGATCGGCGAGGCGCCGCAGCAGGTGCGGGTCCTCCGCCGCGCGCACCCCGTGGCCCACCCGGTGGGCCTGCAGGTCGTCCAGGCAGTCGCGGACCGAGGCCGGGCCGGTGAGCTCGCCGCCGTGCGGGGCCGCGAACAGGCCACCGGCCCGCGCGATCGCGAACGCCCGGTCGAAGTCCCGCGCCATGCCCCGGCGTTCGTCGTTCGACAGTCCGAAGCCGATCACGCCGTGGTCCCGGTAGCGCACGGCCAGCCGGGCCAGCGTGCGGGCGTCCAGGGGGTGCTTCATACGGTTCGCGGCGACCAGCACCCGCATCCCCAGGCCCGTCTCGCGCGAGGCCGTCTCCACCGCGTCCAGGATGATCTCCAGCGCCGGGATCAGCCCGCCCAGGCGCGGGGCGTACGAGGTCGGATCGACCTGGATCTCCAGCCAGCCCGAACCGTCCTTGACGTCCTCCTCGGCGGCCTCCCGCACCAGGCGCCGGATGTCCTCCGGCTCCCGCAGGCAGGAGCGCGCCGCGTCGTACAGCCGCTGGAAGCGGAACCAGCCCCGCTCGTCCGTCGCCCGCAGCTTCGGCGGCTCCCCGCTGACCAGGGCCTCCAGCAGCGTCTCGGGCAGTCGTACGCCGTACTTGTCGGCCAGCTCCAGCAGGGTGCTGGGCCGCATCGACCCGGTGAAGTGCAGGTGCAGATGGGCTTTCGGCAGCTCGGAGACATCACGTACACGCGGGGGGTTCGGGGGGTGCCCCCCTGAAGAGCTCAGCATTCCTGGATCGTGCCGCACGTCCCCCGCGTCCCGGTAGTCGTTTCCCCTTTCGTGGTCTTGCTCGCACAAACGAAGGGGTCCGCAGTCTGCTCATGTGAGCAGGCTGCGGACCCCGTGCGAAAAGCGGACCTCAGTCCCGCGCCTCCGCCAGCAGCTTCTGGATCCGGCTGACGCCCTCCACCAGGTCCTCGTCACCGAGGGCGTACGACAGCCGCAGATAGCCCGGCGTGCCGAACGCCTCGCCCGGGACGACCGCGACCTCGGCCTCCTCCAGGATGAGCGCGGCCAGCTCCACCGAGTCCTGCGGGCGCTTGCCGCGGATCTCCTTGCCGATCAGCCCCTTCACCGACGGGTAGGCGTAGAACGCGCCCTCCGGCTCCGGGCAGAGCACGCCGTCGATCTCGTTGAGCATCCGCACGATGGTCTTCCGCCGCCGGTCGAAGGCCTCGCGCATCCTCGCGACCGCCTCCAGGTCGCCGGAGACCGCGGCGAGGGCGGCCGCCTGGGCGACGTTCGACACGTTCGACGTGGCGTGCGACTGGAGGTTCGTCGCGGCCTTGACCACGTCCTTGGGGCCGATGAGCCAGCCCACGCGCCAGCCGGTCATGGCGTACGTCTTGGCGACGCCGTTGACGACGATGCACTTGTCGCGCAGCTCGGGCAGCAGCGCCGGCAGGGAGACGGAGACGGCGTCGCCGTAGACCAGGTGCTCGTAGATCTCGTCGGTGAGCACCCACAGGCCGTGCTCCAGGGCCCAGCGGCCGACCGCCTCGGTCTCGGCCTCGGAGTACACCGCGCCGGTCGGGTTGGAGGGGGAGACGAAGAGGACGACCTTGGTCTTCTCCGTGCGGGCGGCCTCCAACTGCTCGACCGTCACGCGGTAGCCGGTGGTCTCGTCGGCGACGACCTCGACGGGGACACCGCCGGCCAGGCGGATGGACTCCGGGTACGTCGTCCAGTACGGCGCCGGCACGATGACCTCGTCGCCCGGGTCGAGGATCGCGGCGAACGCCTCGTAGATGGCCTGCTTGCCGCCGTTGGTGACCAGGATCTGGGAGACGTCGGGCTCCCAGCCGGAGTCGCGCAGCGTCTTGGCGGCGATCGCGGCCTTCAGTTCGGGCAGGCCGCCGGCCGGGGTGTACCGGTGGTACTTGGGGTTCTTGCAGGCCTCGACCGCGGCTTCGACGATGTAGTCCGGGGTCGGGAAGTCCGGCTCACCGGCGCCGAAGCCGATCACCGGACGCCCGGCGGCCTTGAGGGCCTTGGCCTTGGCGTCCACGGCGAGGGTCGCGGACTCGGAGATCGCGCCGACTCGGGCGGAGACCCGGCGCTCGGTGGGAGGAGTTGAAGCGCTCATACCGGCCATCGTTCCAGACCGGAAACGGCCGCGGCACTTCGGTTTCGCCCCCTGGACCGCCCTGCTGCTCCGTGAGCCCGCGTCCGCGGTGACGGATGCGACCCGGAGACCGCGGCCGGGGGGCGGCGCGGCCGGTTTCCGGACGATCCGCCGCCGATCTTCCGCCGGCGGAGCACCTTCGGACGCTTTCCGTTCGACGACCGGCGCCGGAGCACGTACACTCTCACCTCGTTGGCCTTCAGCGGTCGCCGCCGTACCTGGTGCACATCGAGCATCCGGTCGGATGCGGTACGTTGGGGGGCACACAAAGGGTCGTAGCTCAATTGGTAGAGCACTGGTCTCCAAAACCAGCGGTTGGGGGTTCGAGTCCCTCCGGCCCTGCTACACACTCCATCGCCAGGATGTGTGCGCATGTACGTACAGCAATGCACCGCCGTGCGGCTCGACCGGGCGCGGCACGGCCACGACCCGGAATCAGGTGAGGACGAATGACGGACGCCGTGGGCTCCCTCGACACGCCTGATGCCCAGGACGAAGTTGCGGAGTCGAAGAAGAAGCCCCGCAGGGGCGGCAAGCGCGCCAAGAAGGGCCCGCTGAAGCGCCTCGCGCTCTTCTACCGCCAGATCATCGCGGAACTCCGCAAGGTCGTCTGGCCCACTCGCAACCAGCTGACGACGTACACCACCGTGGTGATTATCTTCGTCGTCATCATGATCGGCCTGGTGACCGTGATTGACTATGGGCTCGACCACGCGGCCAAGTACGTCTTCGGCTGAGCCAAGAGCGAAGGGCGCCGCGGTACCCGGCGCCCCTTTCGCATGTTCCACCCCTATGTATCCAGGAAGAAGCAGCCACCGTGTCTGACCCGAACCTGAACGACGCCATCGAGCCGACCGAGTCCGTGGATGACGAGCTCGACACCGTCGAGGGTGCGGACGAGGTCGACGAGGCCGAGGCTGACGAGACCGCCGCGGGCGAACCGGCCGAGGAGGCCGCCGTCCGCGTCGAGGACGAGGCACCCGAGGGAGGGGCCGTCGAGGAGGAGCCGGAGGCCGAGGTGGACCCGGTCACCAAGCTCCGCGAGGAACTGCGCACGCTGCCCGGCGAGTGGTACGTCATCCACACCTACGCCGGCTACGAGAAGCGCGTGAAGGCCAACCTGGAGCAGCGCGCCGTCTCGCTGAACGTCGAGGACCTCGTCTACCAGGCCGAGGTTCCCGAGGAGGAGATCGTCCAGATCAAGAACGGCGAGCGCAAGACGGTCCGGCAGAACAAGCTGCCCGGCTACGTGCTCGTCCGGATGGATCTGACGGACCAGTCCTGGGGCGCCGTCCGCCACACCCCGGGCGTCACCGGCTTCGTGGGGGACGCCTTCAACCCGTACCCGCTGACGCTCGACGAGATCGTGAAGATGCTCGCCCCGGAGGCCGAGGAGAAGGCCGCCCGCGAGGCCGCCGAGGCCGAGGGCAAGCCGGCCCCGCAGCGCAAGGTCGAGGTCCAGGTGCTGGACTTCGAGGTCGGCGACTCGGTCACCGTCACCGACGGCCCGTTCGCCACGCTGCAGGCGACGATCAACGAGATCAACCCCGACTCGAAGAAGGTCAAGGGCCTGGTGGAGATCTTCGGCCGCGAGACGCCGGTCGAGCTCTCCTTCGACCAGATCCAGAAGAACTGACCCTGACCACGAGCCGAAGAAGCTGAAGACGCCCCTGCCGGAGGTTTCCGCCAGCAGGGGCGTTGTGCGTGCGGCTGCGGCTGCGGCTGCGGCTGCGGCTGCGGCTGCGGCTGCGGTGCCTGGGGCCGCTGTGCGTATCGGCAGGGTGCCGGGGATCAGTTGAAGCAGCCGGGGACGGTGGTGGGGCTGGTGCGGCAGTTGTTCGGGGTGTTGGCGGCGACCACGGTGGTCCGCAGGGTCACGGTGCCCTGGTTGTTGTAGATGCCGCCGGGGTTGTCGTCGTCGGCGTGGTTGTGGCTGATCCTGCTGAAGGACACCGTGGTGGTGCCGCCGGGGGCGCTGGGTACGCCGTTGGCGATGCCGCCGCCGGTCTGCGCGGTGTTGTCGGCGATGTTGCTGGCGGTGACGGTCAGTGTCCCGATGTTGGCGATGCCGCCGCCCGCGCCGTCGGCTGTGTTCCTGCTGATCTGCGAGGCTTTGACGGTCAGCGTGCCGTCGTTGACGAGACCGCCGCCGTTCCGGGTCGCGGAGTTGCCCCGGACGACGGTTCCGGTCAGGTGGGCCTGAGAACCGTTGAACACGCTGATGCCGCCGCCGAAGTCGGCGTGGTTGTCCTTGATCACGCTGCCGGTGACGGTCAGGGTGCCGTTGCCGGTGACGACGATCCCGCCGCCGGCGCCTGTCACGAGGGGACTGCCGGTGGCGTCGCCGTCGGCGATGACGGCCGATCGCAGCGTCAGGTTGCCGCCGTCGACGGTGAGGATGCGGAACGACCCCGATGTGCGGGTGAGGGTCGCGCTGTTGCCGTTGATGGTGATCGGCGTGGTGATGGCCGGCAGTTCGGTGGTCAACTGGTACGGGCAGTTGCGTGCCAGGTTGAGGGTGTTGCTGTCCGGGCTGGCGTTGGCCGTGTCGATGGCATCGCGCAGGGCGGTCTGGCTGCACGCCACGTTCTGGGCTGTGGCCGAGGCGGAGGAGGCCGGCGCGGTGGAGGCCAGCGTGGCGAGCGTGCTTATGCAGAGGACCTGGGTGGTGCGGACGAAAAACCCACGGGTGAACATGTCGCTCCTTCTGAAATCGCGCCCGCCGCGGGCGCGCGACGGTTCGGAAGGGCCGTGGGCGCCGCGGGCAGGGGTGCTGTCAGCGAAGGAAATCCCCGTCGAGTCACCTGTTTTCTCCGTGTGTCGCCTGATTTAAGCCCGATGGTCCTCCGTGATGCGCCCGATGGCCGAATCGGGCCGAGGGGCGCGCGGCCGCACGGGGGATGCCCCCGCGAGCTGCTTGACCTCGGCGATTTCAGGTCCCGAGGGGGCAGGGGCTATCGTGGTGCGGTATGCCATCTGCGGGATCGTGCATCCGAATAGGGCAGGTCCAAGGCGCGGATGGTACTCAACCTCTCAGCAAGGACCCGGAGAGAGCATGCCTCCCAAGAAGAAGAAGGTCACGGGGCTCATCAAGCTCCAGATCCAGGCCGGTGCAGCCAACCCGGCTCCGCCGGTCGGCCCCGCGCTGGGTCAGCACGGCGTCAACATCATGGAGTTCTGCAAGGCCTACAACGCCGCGACCGAGTCGCAGCGCGGCTGGGTCATCCCGGTGGAGATCACGGTCTACGAGGACCGTTCCTTCACCTTCGTCACCAAGACTCCGCCGGCCGCCAAGATGATCCTCAAGGCCGCGGGCGTGGAGAAGGGCTCCGGCGAGCCGCACAAGACCAAGGTCGCCAAGATCACCCAGGCGCAGGTCCGCGAGATCGCCCAGACCAAGCTGCCCGACCTCAACGCCAACGACCTGGACGCCGCCGAGAAGATCATCGCCGGCACCGCCCGTTCCATGGGCGTCACCGTCGAGGGCTGAACCCCAGCACCGTAGTACTCATGCGGCCGTGGAAGGCCGCACGTGGCAGGGCCTGCTCGGCCCGTACCACGACTCCTTTCAGAACACTCAGGAGCAGTTGTGAGCAAGCGCAGCAAGGCCCTTCGCGCTGCGGACGCCAAGGTCGACCGGGAGAAGCTGTACGCCCCGCTCGATGCCGTCCGTCTCGCCAAGGAGACCTCCACGACCAAGTTCGACGGCACTGTCGAGGTCGCCTTCCGTCTGGGTGTCGACCCGCGCAAGGCCGACCAGATGGTCCGTGGCACCGTGAACCTTCCGCACGGCACCGGCAAGACCGCCCGGGTCCTGGTCTTCGCGACCGGTGACCGTGCCGAGGCCGCGCGTGCCGCGGGTGCCGACATCGTCGGCGCCGACGAGCTGATCGACGAGGTGTCGAAGGGCCGTCTGGACTTCGACGCCGTCGTCGCCACCCCGGACCTCATGGGCAAGGTCGGCCGCCTCGGCCGCGTCCTCGGCCCGCGTGGTCTGATGCCGAACCCGAAGACCGGCACGGTCACCCCGGACACCGCCAAGGCCGTGTCCGACATCAAGGGCGGCAAGATCGAGTTCCGCGTCGACAAGCACTCGAACCTGCACTTCATCATCGGCAAGACCTCGTTCGACGAGACCAAGCTGGTGGAGAACTACGGCGCCGCGCTGGACGAGATCCTCCGTCTGAAGCCGTCCGCCGCCAAGGGTCGCTACATCAAGAAGGCCGCCATCACCACCACGATGGGCCCCGGTATCCCGGTCGACCCGAACCGCACCCGCAACCTCCTCGCCGAGGAGGACCCGGCCGCGGTCTGAGCCCGACGGCTCACCTCAACCGGTCACGGGCCCCGCACCTGCTCAGGTGCGGGGCCCGTCCCCTTTCCGGCCCGCGGTCCGGTGGTCTGCGCTACGGTGCGGACACGGGATACGCACGCGAGGAGCGAGGGCGCAGGGGTGGGACCGGGACCGACGACGATCACGTCCGTGCGCCGTGGGAGCCTCGCCCTGGCGGTGGCGGCCGCGCTGACCGCGGGCTCCGCCTGCACCACCGCCGGTTCCTCCGCCTACCCGGCCTCCTCCGGCCCTTCCGGCAGCGGTGGTGTGGCGGCGGACGACCCCGGCGAGCGCCGGGAGGCCGGGGCGGGCACCGCTTCCGCCGCGGCGCTGCGGTCCGCCGAGCGCGCCACCTCGGCCGCCGACTCCGCCCGGGTGGAGTCCAGTACGACCATGGGCGCGATGATGTCCATGAAGGCCACCGGCGCCCTCTCCTGGGGCGACGGACTCACCGGCACCCTCACCCTCACCTACACCGGTGGCACCGTGGCCGAGGCCATGCGCCGGCTCGGCAGCACCACGATGGAGGCCCGGTACCTGCCCGACGCCTACTACGCCCGCATGGGGGACGCCTTCGCCGCGCAGGCGGGCGGCCGCCACTGGCTCCGGTACGTGTACCAGGACCTGGAGCACCTCGCCGACGGCTCGGGTGCCCAACTCGGCGACCAGATGCGCGACACCGCGCCCCACCAGTCCGTGAAGCTGCTGCTGGCCTGCGGTGACGCCAGGAAGGTCGGCGAGGAATGGGTGCGGGGCGACCGCACCACGCACTACACGGGCACGGTGGACGTGGCCGGACTGGCCACACGCGACTCCGGGCTCGACGAGGACCAGGTCGCGGACCTCAAGGAGCGGCTCACCCGGGCCGGTGTCACCACCCAGACCGTGGACATCTGGGTCGACGACCGGGACCTGCTGGTCAAGAAGGTGGAGAGGGCGCAGACGGCATCGGGTGAGCTGACCCAGACCGCGTACTACTCCGACTACGGCGTGAAGGTGTCGGCCGAGGTTCCCCCCGCCGGGGACACCAAGGACTTCAAGGAACTGGTGGGCGGCCACGGAAGCCTCTCCTGAGCGCAGGTTCGGCCCCACGAAATTCGAACGACTCTGTCATACCGGTGGGATAGGCTCCAGTCCCTGTTGTGCTTCAGTTCTGTGTTCCTCGGGGGGATCGATGACTTGGGGGGATTCGATGAGAACGTCCGTACCTGCCGCCGGACTTGCCGCACTTCTTCTCGCCGCGGGCGCGGTCGGCTGCTCGAAGGGCTCGGGTGAGGAGTCGCCCGCCATGTCGCCGGCCGCGGCCGTGGCCAAGGCGGCGAAGAACACCGAGGACATCTCGTCCTTCCGCTACACGATGACCGGCAAGGTCCCCGAGGAGGGCCGGATCAAGGCCGAGGCCTCGATGCGGGTCAAGCCTGATGTCGCCATGAGCATGAAGATGACGGCGCTCGACCGGGGTGCCGACGGCTCCGCCGAGATCCGGCTCGTGGACAAGGTCATGTACATCGGCAGCGCCGAGATGGCCAAGGAGATGGACGGCAAGAGCTGGATGAAGTTCGACCTGGCCGCGCTCGGCTCCGACCAGGAGCTGAACGAGCTGGGCGCCGCGAGCCAGGCCGAGCAGAACCCGGCGACCGAGTCCACGTTCCTCACCGGTGCCAAGGACGTGAAGAAGGTCGGCACCGAGAAGATAGACGGGGTCGAGACCACCCGCTACACGGGCACCATCACCCTCGACGACCTGCGCGCCTCCCTCAAGGAGAAGGATGCCAAGGCCGCCGAGCGCGGCGAGAAGAGCATCAAGCAGTACGAGACGATGGGCGTCGAGAAGCTCACGATGGACATGTGGATCGACGGCGAGGACCACACCAAGCAGTTCCGGATGCGCGGCGACACCGACAAGGGCCCGCTGGACATGACCATCAAGTTCCTCGACTTCAACCAGCCGGTGACGGTCGAGGCCCCGCCGGCCAAGGACACCGTCGACCTGGCCGAGATGATGAAGGGCAGCGAGGAGGGCTGACCCCCCTCGCCGGCTCCGGGAACGGATTTGCCTCACGGCGATCCGTTCCCGTACTCTCCTACAGAAGCCAAAGACCGCTGGTCGTTACCGTGCGCTCGTATGAGAGTGCGGTGGCCGAAGGATCCGCTGAACTGCGGACGACCCGCGCAGGTGACAGTGGAAGAACTCCCGGAGTGCGCGCGATCGTGTCGTGTGCGGCCGGTCGAGTCCGCCCCGTGCGCCTGCGCCGGGGCGTTTCGTTTTCCCAGTCCTCCTTCGGGTCCGCGCGGTCCGAATCACCCGGAAGGAGGCCGAGGCTCTATGGCGAGGCCCGACAAGGCTGCCACGGTTGCGGAGCTGACGGACAAGTTCCGCAGCTCCAACGCCGCCGTGCTGACCGAGTACCGCGGTCTCACCGTGGCGCAGCTCAAGACGCTGCGCCGTTCTCTCGGTGAGAACGCCCAGTACGCCGTGGTGAAGAACACGCTGACCAAGATTGCGGCCAACGAGGCCGGAATCACGCTGGACGAACAGCTCTTCGCTGGTCCTACGGCGGTCGCCTTCGTCACCGGTGACCCGGTGGAGTCGGCGAAGGGTCTCCGTGACTTCGCCAAGGAGAACCCGAATCTCGTCATCAAGGGCGGTGTCCTTGACGGCAAGGCGCTGTCCGCCGACGAGATCAAGAAGCTTGCGGACCTGGAGTCCCGCGAGGTTCTGCTCAGCAAGCTGGCCGGTGCCTTCAAGGCGAAGCAGTCCCAGGCTGCCTCCGTCTTCCAGGCGCTGCCGTCGAAGCTCGTCCGCACCGTGGACGCGCTGCGCGCCAAGCAGGCCGAGCAGGGCGGTGCCGAGTAACTCGGCTCGCTTCGTGATCCTCGCCGCCCCGTGGGCGAGGGTCGACGCGGGCCCGACGTACGCCCGCCTTACCCCGTACATCCGGCACCTGCCGATTTGAATGGAAGGACCGCCATCATGGCGAAGCTCAGCCAGGAAGACCTGCTCGCGCAGTTCGAGGAGATGACCCTCATCGAGCTCTCCGAGTTCGTGAAGGCCTTCGAGGAGAAGTTCGACGTCACCGCCGCCGCGGCCGCCCCGGTCATGATGGCCGGTCCGGGCCAGGCTGCCCCGGGCGCCCCCGCCGAGGAGGAGAAGGACGAGTTCGACGTCATCCTCACCGGTGCCGGCGACAAGAAGATCCAGGTCATCAAGGTCGTGCGTGAGCTGACCTCCCTGGGCCTGAAGGAGGCCAAGGACCTGGTCGACGGTGCGCCGAAGCCCGTCGTCGAGAAGGTCAACAAGGAGGCCGCGGACAAGGCCAAGGAGGCCCTCGAGGGCGCCGGCGCCTCCGTCGAGGTCAAGTAAGACCTTCACGGGTCCGTCAGGGACTCCCGCGCGCTGACAGCAGTCCCGTAGGGCTGTAACGCGAACGCACCGAGGAGCGATCATCCATCCGGGTGGTCGCTCCTCGGCGTTTGCCGGGGGCGGCGCAGGGTGCCTTGCACCCGCGGCCGGGAGGGGTATGGTGATCTTCGTCGTGCCTCGACAGGTCCCGGCGACAGGCCGCAAGTGACGAGGGCAGCATCCGGTTTTGGCATGGGGGGCCTTGACGAACTGCACGCAGCGCGCAATTCTCAGGACGCGTCGTCACAAGGATCCGAATCCGAGGCATGGATCGACGACGAAGAGGGCAGTATCAGGGTGCGTTGAGGGCAGGCATGCCGCAGGCGTTGACAACTACGAGGGTCTCGAAAAACCCGTACTGGACATCAGTGGGCCAAGTGGCTACACTGACCCTTTGCGCTGCCTGTTAGCTGCCCCCTGCCCGTCACCAGGGGCATTCCCTCGCCTCAGCAATGACGACCGGACTCTCACTGACCTGGCATTTCGGCCGGAATCAGGATGACCTGTCGGCACGCGGCGGCGGGGGGCCGGTACGCGCGTAGTGAGTCCGAGCCCTCGGAAGGACCCCCTCTTGGCCGCCTCGCGCAACGCCTCGACCGCGAATATGAACAACGGCGACAGCACCGCCCCGCTGCGCATCTCCTTTGCAAAGATCAAGGAGCCCCTCGAGGTTCCGAACCTTCTCGCGCTGCAAACCGAGAGCTTCGACTGGCTGCTCGGCAACGACACGTGGAAGGCTCGCGTCGAGGAGGCTCTGGAGAACGGTCAGGACGTCCCCACCAAGTCCGGCCTCGAGGAGATCTTCGAGGAGATCTCCCCGATCGAGGACTTCTCCGGGTCCATGTCCCTGACCTTCCGGGACCACCGCTTCGAGCCGCCGAAGAACTCGATCGACGAGTGCAAGGAGCGCGACTTCACGTACGCCGCCCCACTCTTCGTCACGGCCGAGTTCACCAACAACGAGACCGGTGAGATCAAGTCCCAGACCGTCTTCATGGGCGACTTCCCGCTCATGACGAACAAGGGCACCTTCGTCATCAACGGCACCGAGCGTGTCGTGGTGTCTCAGCTGGTCCGTTCCCCCGGTGTCTACTTCGACTCCTCCATCGACAAGACGTCCGACAAGGACATCTTCTCCGCCAAGATCATCCCCTCCCGGGGCGCCTGGCTGGAGATGGAGATCGACAAGCGTGACATGGTCGGTGTCCGCATCGACCGCAAGCGCAAGCAGTCCGTCACCGTCCTGCTGAAGGCGCTCGGCTGGACCAACGAGCAGATCCTCGAGGAGTTCGGCGACTACGAGTCGATGCGCGCCACCCTGGAGAAGGACCACACCCAGGGCCAGGACGACGCGCTGCTGGACATCTACCGCAAGCTGCGCCCGGGCGAGCCCCCCACGCGTGAGGCCGCGCAGACGCTGCTCGAGAACCTCTACTTCAACCCCAAGCGCTACGACCTCGCCAAGGTCGGCCGCTACAAGGTCAACAAGAAGCTGGGTACGGAGACCGCGCTGGACGCGGGCGGCGTCCTGACCGTCGAGGACGTCATCGCGACGATCAAGTACCTGGTGAAGCTGCACGCCGGCGAGATCGAGACCACCGGTGACAACGGCGAGACGGTCGTCGTCGAGACCGATGACATCGACCACTTCGGCAACCGCCGTCTGCGCAGCGTGGGCGAGCTCATCCAGAACCAGGTCCGCACCGGTCTGGCCCGTATGGAGCGCGTCGTCCGCGAGCGCATGACCACACAGGACGTCGAGGCGATCACGCCGCAGACCCTGATCAACATCCGGCCGGTCGTCGCCTCCATCAAGGAGTTCTTCGGCACCAGCCAGCTGTCCCAGTTCATGGACCAGAACAACCCGCTGTCCGGGCTGACGCACAAGCGCCGTCTGTCCGCGCTCGGCCCGGGTGGTCTCTCCCGTGAGCGGGCCGGCTTCGAAGTCCGTGACGTGCACCCCTCGCACTACGGCCGCATGTGCCCGATCGAGACGCCGGAAGGCCCCAACATCGGTCTGATCGGCTCGCTGGCCACCTACGGCCGGGTCAACGCGTTCGGCTTCGTCGAGACCCCGTACCGCAAGGTCATCGACGGTCAGGTCACCGACAAGGTGGACTACCTGACGGCCGACGAGGAGGACCGCTTCGTCATCGCGCAGGCCAACGCCATCCTGACGGACGACCTGCGCTTCGAGGAGAACCGTGTCCTGGTCCGCCGCCGTGGCGGCGAGGTCGACTACGTCGGCCCCGAGGACGTGGACTACATGGACGTCTCGCCGCGCCAGATGGTGTCGGTCGCGACCGCCATGATCCCCTTCCTGGAGCACGACGACGCCAACCGTGCCCTCATGGGCGCGAACATGATGCGCCAGGCCGTTCCGCTGATCCAGGCGGAGTCCCCGCTCGTCGGCACCGGCATGGAGTACCGCTCCGCCGTCGACGCCGGCGACGTCGTCAAGGCCGAGAAGACCGGTGTGGTCCAGGAGATCTCCGCCGACTACATCACCACCGCCAACGACGACGGCACGTACATCACGTACCGCCTGCACAAGTTCGCCCGCTCCAACCAGGGCACCTCGGTCAACCAGAAGGTCATCGTCAGCGAGGGCGACCGCGTCGTCGAGGGCCAGGTCCTCGCCGACGGTCCGGCCACCCAGAACGGCGAGATGGCGCTCGGCAAGAACCTGCTGGTCGCGTTCATGCCGTGGGAGGGTCACAACTACGAGGACGCGATCATCCTGTCGCAGCGCCTCGTGCAGGACGACATCCTCTCCTCGATCCACATCGAGGAGCACGAGGTCGACGCCCGTGACACCAAGCTCGGTCCCGAGGAGATCACCCGGGACATCCCGAACGTCTCCGAGGAGGTCCTCGCCGACCTCGACGAGCGCGGCATCATCCGCATCGGCGCCGAGGTCATCGCCGGTGACATCCTGGTCGGCAAGGTGACCCCGAAGGGTGAGACCGAGCTGACCCCGGAGGAGCGCCTGCTGCGCGCGATCTTCGGTGAGAAGGCCCGTGAGGTCCGTGACACCTCGCTGAAGGTGCCGCACGGCGAGACCGGCAAGGTCATCGGCGTACGCGTCTTCGACCGCGAGGAGGGCGACGAGCTGCCGCCGGGCGTGAACCAGCTGGTCCGCGTCTACGTGGCGCAGAAGCGCAAGATCACCGATGGTGACAAGCTCGCCGGCCGCCACGGCAACAAGGGCGTCATCTCCAAGATCCTGCCGATCGAGGACATGCCGTTCCTGGAGGACGGCACTCCGGTCGACATCATCCTCAACCCGCTGGGCGTGCCGTCCCGAATGAACCCGGGACAGGTCATGGAGATCCACCTCGGCTGGCTCGCCAGCCAGGGCTGGGACGTCTCCGGCTTCCAGGAGGAGTGGGCCGAGCGCCTGAAGACCATCGGCGCCGACCGGGTCGAGCCGCGCACCAACGTGGCGACCCCGGTCTTCGACGGTGCACGCGAGGACGAGATCGCGGGTCTGCTGGAGCACACCATCCCCAACCGCGACGGCGACCGCCTGGTCCTGCCGTCCGGCAAGGCCCGGCTCTACGACGGCCGCTCCGGCGAGCCGTTCCCGGACCCGATCTCGGTCGGCTACATGTACATCCTGAAGCTGCACCACCTGGTCGACGACAAGCTGCACGCCCGTTCGACCGGTCCGTACTCGATGATCACCCAGCAGCCGCTGGGTGGTAAGGCCCAGTTCGGTGGCCAGCGGTTCGGCGAGATGGAGGTGTGGGCGCTCGAGGCGTACGGCGCCGCCTACGCCCTCCAGGAGCTGCTGACCATCAAGTCCGACGACGTCACCGGCCGCGTGAAGGTCTACGAGGCCATCGTCAAGGGCGAGAACATCCCCGAGCCCGGCATCCCCGAGTCCTTCAAGGTGCTCATCAAGGAGATGCAGTCTCTCTGCCTGAACGTGGAGGTGCTGTCCAGCGACGGTATGTCCATCGAGATGCGCGACACCGACGAGGATGTCTTCCGCGCCGCGGAGGAGCTCGGCATCGACCTGTCCCGGCGCGAGCCGAGCAGCGTCGAAGAGGTCTGACGGGAGTCCGGCGGGCCTCCTGACCAGGAGGCCCGCCGACCCCCAGGCCCCCGTTTCAGACCACAGACTTAACGACCCTGAGAGGGATTGACGCATAGTGCTCGACGTCAACTTCTTCGACGAGCTGCGGATCGGCCTGGCCACCGCTGACGACATCCGTCAGTGGAGCCACGGCGAGGTCAAGAAGCCCGAGACCATCAACTACCGCACCCTCAAGCCCGAGAAGGACGGCCTCTTCTGCGAGAAGATCTTCGGCCCCACCCGGGACTGGGAGTGCTACTGCGGCAAGTACAAGCGTGTCCGCTTCAAGGGCATCATCTGCGAGCGCTGTGGCGTCGAGGTCACGCGTGCGAAGGTGCGCCGTGAGCGGATGGGCCACATCGAGCTGGCCGCCCCCGTCACGCACATCTGGTACTTCAAGGGCGTCCCGTCGCGCCTGGGCTACCTGCTGGACCTGGCCCCGAAGGACCTGGAGAAGGTCATCTACTTCGCGGCGTACATGATCACGTACGTCGACGAGGAGCGCCGTACCCGCGACCTGCCCTCGCTGGAGGCCCACGTCTCCGTCGAGCGCCAGCAGATCGAGCAGCGCCGCGACGCCGACCTGGAGTCCCGCGCCAAGAAGCTCGAGGCCGACCTCGCCGAGCTGGAGGCCGAGGGCGCCAAGGCCGACGTGCGCCGCAAGGTGCGCGAGGGTGCCGAGCGTGAGATGAAGCAGCTGCGCGACCGCGCCCAGCGCGAGATCGACCGCCTGGACGAGGTGTGGACCCGGTTCAAGAACCTCAAGGTCCAGGACCTCGAGGGCGACGAGCTGCTCTACCGCGAGCTGCGTGACCGCTTCGGCACGTACTTCGACGGCTCGATGGGTGCCGCGGCGCTGCAGAAGCGCCTGGAGTCCTTCGACCTGGAGGAGGAGGCCGAGCGGCTCCGCGAGATCATCCGCACCGGCAAGGGCCAGAAGAAGACCCGTGCGCTCAAGCGCCTGAAGGTCGTCTCCGCGTTCCTGCAGACCTCCAACAGCCCCAAGGGCATGGTCCTGGACTGCGTCCCGGTCATCCCGCCGGACCTGCGTCCGATGGTGCAGCTGGACGGTGGCCGCTTCGCGACCTCCGACCTGAACGACCTGTACCGCCGTGTCATCAACCGCAACAACCGCCTGAAGCGGCTTCTCGATCTCGGCGCGCCCGAGATCATCGTCAACAACGAGAAGCGCATGCTCCAGGAGGCCGTCGACGCGCTCTTCGACAACGGCCGCCGCGGCCGCCCGGTCACGGGCCCCGGCAACCGTCCGCTGAAGTCGCTGTCCGACATGCTCAAGGGCAAGCAGGGCCGCTTCCGCCAGAACCTGCTCGGCAAGCGCGTGGACTACTCCGCGCGTTCCGTGATCGTCGTCGGTCCGCAGCTGAAGCTGCACCAGTGCGGTCTGCCGAAGGCGATGGCGCTGGAGCTGTTCAAGCCGTTCGTGATGAAGCGCCTGGTCGACCTGAACCACGCGCAGAACATCAAGAGCGCCAAGCGCATGGTCGAGCGCGGCCGCACGGTCGTGTACGACGTGCTGGAAGAGGTCATCGCGGAGCACCCGGTCCTGCTGAACCGTGCGCCCACGCTGCACCGCCTCGGCATCCAGGCCTTCGAGCCGCAGCTGGTCGAGGGCAAGGCCATTCAGATTCACCCGCTCGTGTGCACCGCGTTCAACGCGGACTTCGACGGTGACCAGATGGCCGTGCACCTGCCGCTGTCCGCGGAGGCGCAGGCCGAGGCCCGCATCCTGATGCTGTCCTCGAACAACATCCTCAAGCCGGCCGACGGCCGTCCGGTGACGATGCCGACCCAGGACATGGTCCTCGGTCTGTTCTTCCTCACCACCGACGGCGAGATGCGGGAGTTGAAGGGCGAGGGCCGCTCCTTCTCCTCCGTGGCCGAGGCGATCATGGCGTTCGACGCCGGTGAGCTGTCGCTGCAGACCAGCGTGGACATCCGCTTCCCGGTGGGCACCATCCCGCCGCGCGGCTGGACCCCGCCGGCCCGCGAGGAGGGCGAGCCGGAGTGGCAGCAGGGTGACAGCTTCCGCCTGCAGACGACCCTGGGCCGCGCGCTCTTCAACGAGCTGCTGCCCGAGGACTACCCGTTCGTCGAATTCGAGGTCGGCAAGAAGCAGCTCTCCGAGATCGTCAACGACCTCGCCGAGCGCTACCCGAAGGTCATCGTGGCGGCCACGCTCGACAACCTGAAGGCGGCCGGCTTCTACTGGGCCACCCGCTCCGGTGTCACCGTCGCCATCTCCGACATCGTCGTCCCCGAGGCGAAGAGGGAGATCGTCCACAGCTACGAGGCGCAGGACGAGAAGGTCCAGAGGCAGTACGAGCGCGGTCTGATCACCAAGGACGAGCGGACCCAGGAGCTCATCGCGATCTGGACCAAGGCGACCAACGACGTCGCCGAGGCCATGACGGGCAACTTCCCGAAGACCAACCCGATCTTCATGATGGTCAACTCGGGTGCCCGAGGAAACATGATGCAGATGCGTCAGATCGCCGGTATGCGCGGTCTGGTGTCGAACGCCAAGAACGAGACCATCCCGCGGCCCATCAAGGCGTCGTTCCGCGAGGGTCTGACCGTGCTGGAGTACTTCATCTCCACCCACGGTGCCCGTAAGGGTCTGGCCGACACCGCCCTGCGTACCGCCGACTCCGGCTACCTCACCCGTCGTCTGGTCGACGTCTCCCAGGACGTCATCATCCGCGAGGAGGACTGCGGCACCGACCGCGGCCTCAAGCTGCGTATCGCGCAGCGGGGCGCCGACGGCGTGCTGCGCAAGGCGGACAACGTCGAGACGTCCGTGTACGCGCGCTGCCTCGCCGAGGACATCGTCGTCGACGGCCAGGTGCTGGCCCCGGCCGGCACCGACCTGGGCGACGTGCTCATCGGGGAGCTGGTCTCCCGCGGCGTCGCGGAGGTCAAGACCCGCTCGGTCCTGACCTGCGAGTCCGCGGTGGGCACCTGCGCCATGTGCTACGGCCGTTCGCTCGCCACCGGCAAGCTGGTCGACATCGGTGAGGCGGTCGGCATCATCGCCGCCCAGTCCATCGGTGAGCCCGGCACCCAGCTGACGATGCGTACCTTCCACACCGGTGGTGTGGCCGGTGACGACATCACCCAGGGTCTGCCGCGTGTCGTCGAGCTCTTCGAGGCCCGTACGCCGAAGGGTGTCGCCCCGATCTCCGAGGCGGCCGGACGCGTCCGGATCGAGGAGACCGAGAAGACCAAGAAGATCGTCATCACCCCGGACGACGGCAGTGACGAGACGGCGTTCCCGATCTCGAAGCGTGCCCGTCTGCTGGTGGGCGAGGGCGACCACGTCGAGGTGGGCCAGAAGCTCACCGTGGGTGCCACCAACCCGCACGACGTGCTGCGCATCCTGGGTCAGCGGGCCGTCCAGGTCCACCTGGTCGGCGAGGTGCAGAAGGTCTACAACTCGCAGGGCGTGTCGATCCACGACAAGCACATCGAGATCATCATCCGGCAGATGCTGCGCCGTGTGACGATCATCGAGTCCGGCGACGCCGAGCTGCTGCCCGGCGAGCTGGTCGAGCGCTCGAAGTTCGAGACCGAGAACCGTCGTGTGGTCCAGGAGGGCGGTCACCCGGCCTCCGGTCGTCCGCAGCTGATGGGTATCACCAAGGCCTCGCTGGCGACCGAGTCCTGGCTGTCGGCGGCGTCCTTCCAGGAGACGACCAGGGTCCTGACGGACGCGGCGATCAACGCCAAGTCCGACTCCCTGATCGGCCTCAAGGAGAACGTCATCATCGGTAAGCTCATCCCGGCCGGTACGGGACTGTCCCGCTACCGCAACATCCGGGTCGAGCCGACCGAGGAGGCCAAGGCCGCGATGTACTCGGCCGTGGGCTACGACGACATCGACTACTCGCCGTTCGGCGCGGGCTCCGGCCAGGCCGTTCCGCTGGAGGACTACGACTACGGTCCGTACAACCAGTAGGCGAGTGCGCGCTCGACGCACTGAGGTGACGCACTGAGGGGCGGCCACTCCGGTCACGGGGTGGCCGCCCTCGGCGTTTCGGCGCCCGATGGCGCATGATGGAAGGACTCGTACGGTTCGGGGGAGGTCGTCCGTGTCGTTTCCGCCGTCGCAGCCGTCCTGGCAGCCCTGGCAGCCCGGACGGGGCGTTCCGCAGCCGTGGCAGGGCCAGGGCAGTCCGTCGCTGCTCGCGTCCCACGCCGACCGTGAGCGTGCCGTGGACGTGCTCAGGGCGGGCTTCAGCGAGGGCCGCCTGGACCAGGGGGAGCTGGACCAGCGCGTCACCCGGGCGTACCAGGCGCGTACGGTCGGGGAACTGGGGCTCCTGGTCGCCGATCTGCCCCAGGGCCCGGCGCCGTATCCCGCGGCGGTTCCGGCCGTCCCCGCGACGTTCCTGCCGCGCCCGGTCCCGCCCACCAACGGCAAGGCGGTCGGCTCCCTGGTCTGCGGCGTGCTCACCCTGATGACAGCCGGCCTCACCGGCCTCCCCGCGGTGGTCCTGGGCCACGTCGCCCGCTCCGAGATCCGCCGCCGCGGCGAGGGCGGTGACGGCCTGGCCCTGGCCGGCCTGGTCCTGGGCTGGCTCTCCGTCGTCGGCTGGGCCCTCTTCCTCGTCCTCTTCATCGTGGCGGCAGTGGCCTCATCGAGCTGACACACGCCGGACCGGCCATCCGTCCGGTCATCCGTCCGGGCGCGCCTGACGAGGGCGCCGGCGGGGAACCGTCACCAACCGGCCTCCCGACGACGACCGCGTCACCGTGCACGGCGCACGCCTGCGGCCCCTCGGCCGGCGGTTCGTTCAGAGGTGTGCTGGGGAGAGGGCGTTGACGGTCGTGTGCCGGTTGGTCTCCCGGCGGTGGGCTTGCGTTTGCCGGGTGCCGTGCGTGCTTCCGGTCCCTGGGCCGGCGGCCCGTTCAGGTGTGTTCGAAGAGGGTGGTGACGGGGACTCACGGCGGCGGTCGTGTTGCCCGGCGCGGGCCGTGTCCCACGACGTGGTGCAGGCGATCAAGCCCTTCGCGTTCCGGAACGAGGTCCGTGGCGGTCTCCGGGGGAAGCGGCAGCCCGCGCAGTGTCTCGCTGGGACGGGCCGGACACGCGATCCGGCGGAGCGAACCATCCCCCACCCGCGGATTCCGGGCCTTGATCCCCCGCGCCACCTGGCGGGACGCCATCTGGCGGTGCTTGCGCATCCCGTGCCCCGGGGCGGTGGTCGCCGGACGGCGCGCCCGCGTGTGTTCCGGCGTGGGCCGCCCGGGCGGACATCCGCTGCCGCGGGCGGTCGTGGCAGCGCCGTACGACCGGACCGTGGTCCGTCCGGGCGCGCCCGCCGACGCTCCGGGGCACGTCGGCCGGGTGGAGATTCCGTCGGTGTACGGAGGGCCGTGATTCTCTGCGTTCAAAGCCGTGGCAGCGGGCTGACGTGCGGGAATTGTCGTATCCATGGACCGTGATCCGTGGATACGAAGATCGCGCGGTGTACAGGGGCTTGACAAAGTACGCGGAACGACGCGGGCGGGGCCCATTTGTTTTGACCGCAGCCAATGAGGTAGGTACGCTCAGACCTTGTGCCTGGGGTGTGCCCTGGCTTTCGTGCGTGCCTTCACACCGCACAGGGAGCCGCTGACGGCCACCGTGATCTGCGCCTCTTTCTGCCTTGCGGTGGGAGTCTGCGGGATTCGACACACCCGACCGCGTGGGTCGGTGACGTTCCAGGTTAGCTGTACCCATCGGCACACAGAAACCGGAGAAGTAGTGCCTACGATCCAGCAGCTGGTCCGCAAGGGCCGGCAGGACAAGGTCGACAAGAACAAGACGCCGGCACTCGAGGGTTCGCCCCAGCGTCGTGGCGTCTGCACGCGTGTCTTCACAACCACCCCGAAGAAGCCGAACTCGGCCCTCCGCAAGGTCGCGCGTGTGCGTCTGACCAGCGGCATCGAGGTCACCGCTTACATTCCGGGTGAGGGACACAACCTGCAGGAGCACTCCATCGTGCTCGTGCGCGGTGGCCGTGTGAAGGACCTGCCGGGTGTTCGCTACAAGATCATCCGTGGCTCGCTCGACACCCAGGGTGTCAAGAACCGCAAGCAGGCCCGCAGCCGCTACGGCGCCAAGAAGGAGAAGTAAGAATGCCTCGTAAGGGCCCCGCCCCGAAGCGCCCGGTCATCATCGACCCGGTCTACGGTTCTCCTCTGGTGACCTCCCTGATCAACAAGGTGCTGATGAACGGCAAGCGCTCCACCGCCGAGCGCATCGTCTACGGCGCCATGGAGGGCCTGCGCGAGAAGACCGGCAACGACCCGGTCATCACGCTGAAGCGCGCTCTCGACAACATCAAGCCGACCCTCGAGGTCAAGTCCCGCCGCGTCGGTGGCGCCACCTACCAGGTGCCGGTCGAGGTCAAGCCCGGCCGCGCCAACACCCTGGCGCTGCGCTGGCTGGTCGGTTACTCCCGCGCCCGCCGCGAGAAGACCATGACCGAGCGTCTGCTCAACGAACTCCTCGACGCCTCCAACGGCCTCGGTGCCGCTGTGAAGAAGCGCGAGGACACGCACAAGATGGCCGAGTCCAACAAGGCCTTCGCGCACTACCGCTGGTAGTCGCTACCCCGACGAGAGACCGAGAGAAGACTGAAGCCTTATGGCTACCACTTCACTTGAACTGGCCAAGGTCCGCAACATCGGGATCATGGCCCACATCGACGCGGGCAAGACGACCACCACCGAGCGGATCCTGTTCTACACCGGTGTGTCCTACAAGCTTGGTGAGACCCACGAGGGCTCCGCCACGATGGACTGGATGGAGCAGGAGCAGGAGCGTGGCATCACGATCACCTCTGCTGCCACCACCTGTCACTGGCCGCTGGAGGACGTCGACTACACCATCAACATCATCGACACGCCGGGTCACGTCGACTTCACCGTCGAGGTGGAGCGCTCCCTGCGCGTGCTCGACGGTGCCGTGACGGTGTTCGACGGTGTTGCCGGCGTCGAGCCCCAGTCCGAGACGGTGTGGCGTCAGGCGGACCGCTACGGCGTTCCGCGTATCTGCTTCGTGAACAAGCTCGACCGCACCGGTGCCGAGTTCCACCGCTGCGTCGGCATGATCAAGGACCGCCTGGGTGCGCAGCCGCTCGTCATGCAGCTGCCGATCGGCGCCGAGGCCGACTTCCGGGGCGTCGTGGACCTGGTCCGCATGAAGGCCCTGATGTGGTCCGCCGAGGCGTCCAAGGGCGAGATGTACGAGACCGTCGACATCCCGGCCACGCACATCGAGGCCGCCGAGGAGTGGCGCGGCAAGCTGGTCGAGGCCGTCGCGGAGAACGACGAAGAGATCATGGAGCTGTACCTGGAGGGCCAGGAGCCCACCGAGGAGCAGCTGTACGCCGCGATCCGTCGCATCACCATCGCGTCCGGCAAGTCCACCGAGACCACGATCACTCCGGTCTTCTGTGGCACCGCGTTCAAGAACAAGGGCGTCCAGCCCCTGCTCGACGCGGTCGTGCGCTACCTCCCCACGCCGCTCGACGTCGAGGCCATCGAGGGCCACGCCGTGGGCAACACGGAGGAGGTCATCACGCGCAAGCCGTCCGACGAGGAGCCGCTCTCCGCCCTCGCGTTCAAGATCATGAGCGACCCGCACCTGGGCAAGCTCACCTTCGTCCGGGTCTACTCGGGCCGCCTGGTGTCCGGCACTCAGGTGCTGAACTCCGTCAAGGGCAAGAAGGAGCGCATCGGCAAGATCTACCGTATGCACGCCAACAAGCGTGAGGAGATCGAGTCGGTGACCGCCGGTGACATCGTCGCCGTCATGGGCCTGAAGCAGACCACCACGGGTGAGACGCTGTCCGACGACAAGAACCCGGTGATCCTGGAGGCCATGGACTTCCCGGCGCCGGTCATCCAGGTCGCCATCGAGCCCAAGTCGAAGGGCGACCAGGAGAAGCTGGGCGTCGCGATCCAGCGCCTGGCCGAGGAGGACCCGTCCTTCCAGGTCCACTCGGACGAGGAGACCGGCCAGACCATCATCGGCGGCATGGGCGAGCTGCACCTCGAGGTGCTGGTCGACCGTATGCGCCGTGAGTTCAGGGTCGAGGCCAACGTCGGCAAGCCGCAGGTGGCGTACCGCGAGACGATCCGCAAGGCCGTCGAGCGCGTGGACTACACCCACAAGAAGCAGACCGGTGGTACCGGGCAGTTCGCCAAGGTGCAGATCTCGATCGAGCCGCTCGAGGCCGGCGACACCTCGTACGAGTTCGTGAACAAGGTCACGGGTGGCCGCGTCCCGAAGGAGTACATCCCCTCGGTGGACGCCGGTGCGCAGGAGGCCATGCAGTTCGGCATCCTCGCCGGTTACGAGATGACGGGCGTCCGCGTGACGCTGCTCGACGGTGGCTACCACGAGGTGGACTCCTCCGAGCTCGCGTTCAAGATCGCCGGTTCGCAGGCCTTCAAGGAGGCCGCGCGCAAGGCGAGCCCGGTCCTCCTCGAGCCGATGATGGCCGTCGAGGTCACCACGCCCGAGGACTACATGGGCGAGGTCATCGGTGACATCAACTCCCGCCGTGGCCAGATCCAGGCCATGGAGGAGCGGGCGGGTGCCCGCGTCGTGAAGGGCCTCGTGCCCCTCTCGGAGATGTTCGGCTACGTCGGAGACCTCCGCAGCAAGACCTCGGGTCGCGCAAGCTACTCGATGCAGTTCGACTCCTACGCCGAGGTTCCGCGGAACGTCGCCGAGGAGATCATCGCGAAGGCCAAGGGCGAGTAACTCAGCCGAGTTCCAGCCTTTAGGCTTGACTCCGGAGCCTCACGGGGCATTCCACCGCAATCGTGGTCGAATGCCCCGGAGATCCGGGCCATCCAGCAAAGATCACCTGGCGCCGATGAAGTAAGGCGTACAGAACCACTCCACAGGAGGACCCCAGTGGCGAAGGCGAAGTTCGAGCGGACTAAGCCGCACGTCAACATCGGCACCATCGGTCACATCGACCACGGTAAGACGACCCTCACGGCCGCCATTACCAAGGTGCTGCACGACGCGTACCCGGAGCTCAACCAGGCCACCCCGTTCGACAACATCGACAAGGCCCCCGAAGAGCGTCAGCGCGGTATCACCATCTCGATCTCGCACGTCGAGTACCAGACCGAGGCGCGTCACTACGCCCACGTCGACTGCCCGGGTCACGCGGACTACATCAAGAACATGATCACCGGTGCCGCCCAGATGGACGGCGCGATCCTGGTGGTCGCCGCGACCGACGGCCCGATGCCGCAGACCAAGGAGCACGTGCTCCTGGCCCGCCAGGTCGGCGTGCCGTACATCGTGGTCGCCCTGAACAAGGCCGACATGGTGGACGACGAGGAGATCCTGGAGCTCGTCGAGCTCGAGGTCCGTGAGCTCCTCACCGAGTACGAGTTCCCGGGCGACGACGTTCCGGTCGTCAAGGTCTCCGCGCTGAAGGCCCTCGAGGGCGAGCAGCAGTGGGTCGACTCGGTCCTCACCCTGATGAAGGCCGTCGACGAGTCGGTTCCGGAGCCGGAGCGGGACATCGACAAGCCGTTCCTGATGCCGGTCGAGGACGTCTTCACGATCACCGGTCGCGGTACGGTCGTCACCGGCCGCATCGAGCGTGGTGTCCTCAAGGTCAACGAGACCGTCGACATCATCGGCATCAAGCCGGAGAAGACCACCACCACGGTCACCGGCATCGAGATGTTCCGCAAGCTGCTCGACGAGGGCCAGGCCGGTGAGAACGTCGGTCTGCTGCTCCGCGGCATCAAGCGCGAGGACGTCGAGCGCGGCCAGGTCATCATCAAGCCGGGCTCGGTCACCCCGCACACCGAGTTCGAGGCCCAGGCCTACATCCTGTCGAAGGACGAGGGTGGCCGCCACACCCCGTTCTTCAACAACTACCGTCCGCAGTTCTACTTCCGCACGACGGACGTGACCGGCGTGGTGACCCTCCCCGAGGGCACCGAGATGGTCATGCCGGGTGACAACACCGAGATGAAGGTGGAGCTCATCCAGCCCGTCGCCATGGAGGAGGGCCTGAAGTTCGCCATCCGCGAGGGTGGCCGCACGGTGGGCGCCGGCCAGGTCACCAAGATCGTCAAGTAAGTCTTGAGGATCGTCTGACCCGGTAGCTCCGCTGCGAGCACCTGAGAGGGCCCGTACGACTGAGGTCGTACGGGCCCTTTCGCGTGCGGACCCGCGTCAAGTCCATGACCTGGGACGTCACTCGTCAGCAGGAACCACTGGCATATGCGTCCCGGCTTTGCCCCGTCCGGCCTACTTTCGGCGCATGGTCAGCTCATCCCACGAGGCCCTGCACCGGATCTTCCAGGAGGGCCCGGGCCTCTTCGCCCGCGCCGTCAAAGGCTGCTGAGGATGGACACCGCGGACAACGGCAGCTTCGTCCTCGCGGTCGAGTCCCAGGGCAGACGTGACCCGGACAAGCCGGCGAGCTGGGCGTACTACCTCTCCCACCTGTACGCCAAGTACCGGACGCCCCCGGTCCTCCTCGTCGTCCGCCCGGACCGGAGCACCGCGGCCTGGGCGGCGCGGCAGGTCGACATCGGCCCGCCGCAGTGGCCCTCTCTGACCCTGCGTCCCCTGGTTCTCGGTCCGGACGACCTGCCCGTGATCAACAGCCCGGAGGAAGCGGCCCGCGACATCCCGCTGACCGTCCTGTCCGCGGCGCTGAAAGACCTGCTGGCCGACGACGAGAACACCGCAGGCATCCTCATCGAGCTCACCGAACAAGGCTTCGGCAAGACACCGGCCGCAGATCTCTGGAGGTACCTCATGGCCGCCGATCTCTCCTTCTTCCAGTCGCAGACCGCCCAGAACCTCCGGGCCGAGCGGCGTGCCGAGGACGTACTGCTCCTGCTGGACCGCCGGGGGGTCGAGGTCTCCGAGGAGGATCGGGGGCGGATCGTCGGCTGCACCGATCTCGACACGTTGAGCGCCTGGTTCGCGCGGGCCATCACGGCGACCTCGACGGCCGAGCTGTTCGCGCCGACCGAGGACGAGGACGGGCCCGGGGCCTGAGCCCGACCCGGCGGACGGGCCCCTTTGCGCACGGACGGCGGACGAGAAGCACGAGGGGCGTGGCGAGGCCGCCCGGTACCTGACGCGGACCGAGCGACCGCGTGCGGGCACGGACGGCCGGGTCCGCGGGGCTCCCTCGGTACCCCCGGACCCGGCCTCGCCGCGGTCGCTCAGTGGTGGATCGGTGTCCACCCGGTGCCGGCGCTCACACTCGCTGCCACAGCGCCGGTACGTTCGGCGGCTCCCAGCCAGGCTGGGCCTGGTGGCCCTGGAGGCAGCGGTAGGTGGCGCCGCCGTAGGTCACCGTGTCACCCGCCTTGTAGACGGTACCGGCCGCCCAGGTGCCGCCCGGGTCACCGGGACCGGGGTCTTCGGGGCCGTTGGTGGTCGTCTTCAGCGTGAGCCCGTAGCTGCTCAGGATCGGGTTGACGGGCTGGAAGAACGTCGTCCCGCCGCTGGAGCAGTTGCCCGAGCCGCCCGAGGTGACGCCCTGCGCCTGGCTGCCGGAGATGTACGAGCCGCCCGAGTCACCGGGCTCGGCGCACACCGAGGTGCGGGTGACCCCGGAGACGGTGCCCTCCTGGTAGGTCACGCTGGTGTTCAGCTGCTGGACCGTGCCGCAGTGCCAGCCGGTCGTCGAGCCGGAGCGGCAGACGGAGGAGCCCACGGTCGCCACCGTGGACCCGGTCACCTGGACGTTCCGGCCGCTCTGGTTGACGTAAGGGGTCGCCGTCCAGCTGGAGTTGGTGGCCACCCAGGCCATGTCGCTGCCGGGGAAGACCGACGCCTGGAAGGTGCCCTGGGCCACCCGGTTGGACCCGGTGGTGCTGCTGCCCGCCCGGCCGCAGTGCCCGGCGGTGGCGAAGCCCTGCTGGGTGCCCTTGGTGACCGGGAAACCGATCGAGCAGCGGGAGCTGTTGTTGATGTAGTACGCCTCGCCACCCCGCAGGTCGTACAGCGCACGCGGCCGTTCGGCCGACTTCCGCACCCGTACCAGGTCACGGTCGACGCCTGCCGCGGCCAGCAGGTGCCGCGCCGCGGCCGGTCGTACCGCCTCCACCACCACGGTGTTGTCACGGACGTCGACGTACCAGACCGGCGCGTCGACGGTGGACGTGTGCCGCGCGGCCCGGTCCAGGCGCGCCTTGGCCGCGTCCAGCGTGGCGAGGGAGTGCCGGACGACGACGGCCTCGGCGCCCCCGGCCTCGATCGCCGGGACGTCGGCGGCGTCGGTGGTGGCCACGGTCAGCGTGCCCGACTCGGCGCCGCGTACCCAGGCGCCCGCGAAGTCGGCGCCCAGCGCACCCCGCAGCCGGCCGGCCGTGGCGCCCGCCTCCGCCTCGTTGGCCAGCCGCCGCTCGGCCTGCTGCCGGTCCAGGCCCAGGTCGCGCCGCATGGCGTGCAGTACGGCGGGGGAGGTGTCGGCGGTACGGAGGGTCTGCGCGGCCGACGGCCCGTGCGGCCCGGTGGGGGCGGGGACGGGGGCCGTCCCGGCATTCGCCGAACCGCTCAGGCCGGTCAGGAGCAGGGCTCCCGTCGCCGCCAGGGCGGCGCACACGGCTCTGGTGTGTCGCTGGAGCATGGGGTCTCCTCGGTCTCGGTGGGAGGTGCCGAAACCGTAGGGAGGATCAACTCCGTGTCATAAGCCATCAGTTGACCCCCCTGTCCGACGTTATGGAGCGCTGCCCGGCGTTGTGGAGCGCTGCCCGGCGTCGTGGAACGGCCGTTCACGGAGGTGGGACGCGGTCACGTCACCCCCGCGTCCGGCCGCCCGCCCGTGGTGAGCCAGTCGGCGTAGCCGCGACTGCGCGTCGCCGCGCCCGCGTGCGCGGTGCGGGCCCGGGCCAGAACGGTCGCCGCGGTGTCCGGCCGCTGGGTCGCCGGGTGCCAGCCCAGCAGGTGCCGCCACACCAGCGGCGTACCGGTCAGCGGCTTGGTGGTGATGCCGGGCGTGGTCGGAAAGGTGGCCCGGCACAGCCCCACGGCCCGGCCCACCTGCACCAGGTGCACGCAGGACGCGGTGTCCGTCTCGTACATCCGCCGCGGAGTGAACCCGGCGCGGGCGCAGGCCGCCGTGAAGCAGTCGGCGAAGCAGCCGTCGCCGGGCACGCACGCCCACTCCTCGTCCGCCAGTCCGGCCAGGTCCACCTCGCGTCCGCGGGCGAGCGGATGCCCCTCCGGGAGCATCACGAACACGGGGTCGACGGCGATCTCCCGCCAGACGAGCTGCTCGGCATCCGGCGGCGCGGCCGTGCCGCACGTCCCGGCGACGGCGAAGTCCAGGCGGCCCTCGGCGAGCAGGGCGGCCAGCTCCCGCTCGGACCAGGAAGTGTGGGTGGTCACCTGGGCGTCGGGCGCGGCGTCCGCCAGCAGGTCCACCAGGGCGCCCAGCAGCGGCCCGTGCGTGGCACCCAGCCGCAGCCACTCGGCTGCCCGCCGGGCCTGCGCGAACCGGGCCGCCTCCTGCTGGAGTCCGGTCACGGCGGGCAGCACGATCCGGGCCCGCTCCAGCACCAGTTCGCCCAGGGCGGTGGCCCGCACCCCGTGCCGTCCGCGCGCGAACAGCTCCCCGCCCAGGGCTCGTTCGATGCGCCTGAGCTGCGCGCTCAGCGCGGGTTGCGCGAGTCCGAGAACCGCTGCCGCCCGGGTGAGGCTTCCCGCCTCGGCGATCGTCCGGACCGTCTTCAGATGCCGCAACTCCAGCTCCATGCAGGGAGCTTGCGACGCCGGAGGCAGGCGGGCAAGGGGTTGGTCCAGACCGGACGTGGGCGCTGTTACGAAACTATTCGACGTGTACGACCCCTGGTTCCCCGCGAGCCCCTCACCCACCATTTGTCATGTCACTAACCAAATTCGAGTGGGAGGGGTGTGCCATGTCTGCGCACGTCAGCCGGAGAGCCGTCCTGGGTGCCGCGGGCCTCGCCGCGGTGCCGGCGCTGTCGCCGGGTGTGCCGGGTGCGTCGGACACCGCGTGGGCGGCGGCCGGGAGCGGAAGCGGCGGGGGTCCGCGGGTGACGGACCCGGGGGCGTACGTCTCCTTCGCGCCCCGCGAACCGAGGCCGGGCTCCTTCTCCCTGGTGGGCGCCCCGGTCGTGGTCAGCGCCGACGACCACCCCGGAGTCGTACGGGCGGCAGGGGACCTGCGCGGGGACATCGAGCGGGTCACGGGCGTACGCCCGGGGCGCACCGTGGCGCGCTTCGCCGTCCTGGTGGGGACGATCGGCCGCAGCCCGCTGGTCGACGGCCTGGTGAAGTCGGGGAAGCTGGACGTCACCGGCGTGCGCGGTCGCTGGGAGACGTCGCTCCAGACGGTGGTGGACCACCCGATGCCGGGGGTGGAGCGCGCCCTCGTCATCGCGGGCAGCGACCCGCGCGGCACGATCTTCGGGGCGTACGACGTCTCGTACGGCATCGGCGTCTCGCCCTGGTACTGGTGGGACGACGTCCCGCCCACCCCCAGGCACCGCGTCTGGATCCTGCCGGGCCGCCACACGCAGGGCACGCCGACGGTGAAGTACCGCGGCATCTTCATCAACGACGAGAACCCGGCGCTGGGCACCTGGGCGCCGGAGTACTTCGGCCCGGGAAAGGCCCCGGGCCACCCCGGCGGCTTCACCGCCGACTTCTACGCCAAGGTGTTCGAACTCCTGCTCCGCCTGAAGGGCAACTACCTCTGGCCGGCGGTGTGGGGCCGCGCCTTCGCCGAGGACGACCCGGAGAACCATCGGCGGGCCACGGAGTACGGCGTTGTCATGGGCACCTCCCATGAGGCCCCCATGATGCGCGGCATCGAGGAGTGGAACCGCCACGCGAGCGCGGGCAGCGACCCCTACGGCGGCAACGGCGAGTGGTCGTACCTCCGCAACGCCGACGCGATCAAGGCGTACTGGCGGGACGGCATCCAACGCATGGTGGACCAGGGCTTCGAGGGCGTCGTCACCCTGGGCATGCGTGGAAACGGCGACACCAGCCTCCCGGACGGCGACGGCATCGAGCTGATGCAGGAGATCATCGCCGAGCAGCGCCGCATCATCGAGGAGGTCACCGGCCGGCCGGCCGCCGAGACCCCGCAGGTCTGGACCCTCTACAAGGAGGTGCAGCGCTACTGGGACCGCGGCCTGCGCGCCCCCGACGACGTCACGGTCGTCCTCACCGACGACAACTGGGGCAACATCCGCAAGCACCCCGACCCCGCGGAGGGCCCCCGAGCCGGCGGCCACGGCCTCTACTACCACTTCGACTACGTGGGCGCGGGCCGCAACTACAAGTGGGTCGACACGGCGAACCTCCGCAACGTCTGGGAGCAACTCCACCAGGCCCACGCCTACGGCAACCACGGCCTGTGGGTGGTCAACGTAGGGGACCTGAAGGGCAACGAACTCCCCACGGAGTTCTTCCTGAACTACGCCTGGAATCCGGACAGTCTGCCTTTCGAACACCTGGAGGAGTGGGAACGCCGCTACGCCCGCCAGAACTTCGGCGAGGCGGCCGCCGCCCCGATCGCGGAGGTCCTGGCGACGTACGGCCGCCTCCAGGCCCGCCGCAAGCCGGAGCTCCTGAACCGTCGCATCACCCTCCAGGACGGCGAGGTCGTCTACGACGACGAGCAGACCCCGTTCCACTTCGCCCACCGGGAGCTGGAGCGGGTGACGGAGGAGTGGAAAACCCTGGCCCGCAAGGCCGACCGCATAGCGCGCCGGCTGCCCGCCCGCACCCAGGACGCCTGGTTCGAGCTGGTCGGCTACGAGGTGGAGGCCACCGCGAACCTCTACGCCCTGAGACAGGCGGAGTTCACCAACCTCCTCTACGCGAGGCAGGGCCGCGCGGCGACCAACGACCGTGCGAAGGAAGCGGAAGCGGGCCTGGAGCGTGACTTCGCCCTCGCCGACCGCTTCAACCACGAGGTGGCGGGCGGCAAGTGGAACGGCTTCCAGACCCAGCCCCACATCGGCTACGGCGACGTGGAGCGCTACGGCCCGAACGCCGGCTGGCAGCAGCCGGAGAAGGACAACGTGGCCCTGCCGGACGAACTGTTCCCGGCGGTGCAGCGGATCGAGATACCGAGCGCCGCCGCACTGGGCGTCTCGGTGGACGGCGCGGAGGACGCGGGCAGTTGGTGGCCGGGCGGGGCGACGACCGGGGCGACGCTGCCGGTGTTCAGCCCGTACCAGACCCGACCGCAGCAGTACGTGGAGATCTTCAACCGGGGCCGCACCCCCTTCGAGTACCGCATCACGCCGTCGGCCCCGTGGCTGCGGGTCGACCGCCCCCGGGGCCGGGTGGAGAAACAGGTCCGGGTGGAGGTCCGGGTGGACTGGCGCAGGGTGCCGCCCGGCGGCGCGGAGGCGCATCTGACGATCACGGGAGCGGGGGCCACCGTGACGGTCGCCTGCACGGCGGAGAACCCGTCACGCCGGTCCTTGCGGGGCTTCGTCGAGGCGGGCGGCTACGTGGCGATCGACGCGGAGCACTACGACCGCGCGGTGGGGCAGTGGCGCCGGCTGGACGACATCGGCCGCACGACGTCGGGGATGACCCAGTGGCCGGTGACGGCCCCGCGCCGCACCCCCGGCCGCCCGGACTCCCCCCGCCTGGAGTACGAGGTGACCTTCGTGTCGCGGCCGGGCGAGGTGACGGTCTGGGCGGAGCTGTCCCCGAGGAACCCGTCCCTCCCGACCGGCAACCTGCGCTACGCGGTCTCCTTCGACGAGGGTGCCCCCCAGACGGTCGACATCAACGCGGGCGCGGACGACGGCCTGCTGAACATGCGGTGGGCCCGGAACACCTCCGACAACGTCAACCGCACGGCAACAAGGCACAAGCTCACCCGTCCGGGCGTCCACCGCCTGAAGTTCTGGACGGTGGACCCCACGGTGATCCTCCAACGCCTGCTGATCGACACGGGCGGCCTGCCGGAGACGTATCTGGGACCGCTGGAGAGCATGCGGCTTTAACCCGGTTCGGCACTGACAGTGGACGGGACTAGAGTTGTGTTACTGGCGGGGCTCCCGCTTAACGAACTCACGGGGGAGGACGTTGACTTGTCGGATGACGCTGGGACCGATGCACCGCTGATGCCGTTGGTGCCGTTGGCGCCGTTGATGGCCGGTCTTCCCGGTCTGTTCGGTGTGGCCGGTGCCGCCGCTGGGGCTGCGGCCGATGTGGCCACGGAGCTGTCGTCGTTCACGAAGTTCCAGAAGCGGGTGGACGATCTGATCCGCGATCTGAAGGGCTCGGAGGCCGGTCCGGGCAAGGTGGGGGAGGCCCAGCTCGCCCGGCACCAGTTCGGTGGCGGAAGCGGGTCGTGGGCGGAGGCGGCCGGTCTGTACTCGGCGTACGAGACGGTGATCAGCGAGCTGGAAACGCTGTCGAAGCTGCTGTCGGACTCGATGGAGGGCATGGGCATCGCGGTCCTGGCCTCGCACAAGGGCTACGCGAACATCGACGTGGACGTGCGGAGCCGGATGGCGGCGATCAGCGCGGAGACGACGAAGCACTACGGCGGGAGCTACGACCCGTCGCTGCCGCAGAAGAGCCAGGACGGCGGTGAGCACGGCGGCGGGACTGCCGAGCCCACGCAGCCGGCCCAGCCGTCGGCGGGCGACGCGGGGGGCACCATCTGATGGCGGGTGGCAGGGGCAGCGGCGGTGGTACGTCCTTCGAAAGCATGAGCCACGAGCAGATGCTGGCGTGGCTGGACCAGGCGAACGCGGGGGAGGTGCAGGCGGTCGCGGACCGTCTGAGGGCGGCGGCCGAGGAGATCCGGAAGATCGCGGAGGAGTTGAAGGTCCGCCCGCAGTGGGTGGCGTGGAAGGGCGAGGGCGCGGAGGCGTTCCGCGCGTGGGCCAACGATCTGGCCAACTCCGCCCTCCGGCTGGGTGACTTCAGTGAGGGTGCGGCGAAGTGGCTGGGCCAGGCGTCGAACGCGATCGCCACGGCCCAGGCGTCGATCCCCCGGGACACCAAGGGCGCGCAGGCGAACCTGGCCGCGGCGATGGCGGCCCACAACGACCCGGACGCGGCGGCGATCCGCACCAAGTCCGCGAGCGAACTCGCCGCCCTGAAGGCCGACCAGGAGAAGGTCCGCCTGGAGGCGGCGGCCCAGATGCGCAAACTGGGACAGTCGTACAAGCTGTCCGCGACACAGATGGACAACTTGGAACGGCCCAAGTTCCCACCGCCGCCGAACGCGATCAGGCCGCCGATTGACTACCGACCATCTGAGGACCTGGCGCGTCCTGAAACCAGCAATACCCGTGGCATGGACAGCGGAGGCGTAAGTTCTGGCACCGCCGCTGGTATTGGCGGCATCGCAAGAGCTGAGCACCGGGATTCTACGATCTCCGGGCTCCCTTCGAATCTGCCGACAAGCGGGTCTCCGTCCAGTCACTCACCTCCGACGGCGGTTGAGCCTGTGACGCACGTCGGCATCGACTCAGTGTCTGCACTACCGGATGCCCATCAGCCTTCTTCGGGCTCCGGGCCCACGAGTGGGCCTCCCGCGACTGTGCGTCCGGACACAGGAACCCTGCCGCCGACGAGCGGACTGGTTCCTCCGGTATCGCGTGGCCCTGTACGCATGCCGTCAGCTTCAGGTGGACTCGGGAAGTCAGCCGGTGGGGGACGCTTGCCTGGGCAGGCCGGGCAAGCACCCATCGGGCCTGCTCCCGGTCGTGGAGTCGCAGGAATCAGTCCTACCCCGGGTCGAAATCTGCCCATTTCCGGGGGGCCGACCGACCGCGCCATCCCAATTGGTCAGGGACCGACATCGACATCGGGCAGAGGCGGCGCTCCGTCCGGTTCGGGAATCACCGGTGGCCGTCCGGCTACACCCTCCACCACCGGTCGGCCGATGGGGCGAGCATCTGGCGTCTCACTTGGTGGCCAGTCCGAAGCCAGTCCAGGCTCTGCCAGCCGCCTGCCGAACACGGGAGCACCAGCACTGCCTATCACCCAAACTGCAGGACCCACCGCCGGGCGCGCCGCGGCAACGCCGCGCGACGGCATCGTCGGCGGTACTCCGCAGCGAACAGGCCGTGCTCCGTCGCGATCCGGTGCCCAGCTACCCTCCGCACCGACGAGGGGGGGTATCTCGGGTGGCATGCCCAGCGGGACTGGTTCGCGGGGTGGTGTTCGCGATACTCAGACCGGATCGACCAGTCGTACGCGGCAGCGGAATGAGAAGCAGAAGAACGGCCGTCGAGGCGAATCACCGACCACCGACTGACGATCAGGGAACAGGAAAACCATGCGCATGCCCACAGGCAAGACGTGGCACAGGGGGCTTCGTCCCGTGGCCTCAATGGCCGTGGGCGTACTGCTAGCTATCAGTCCAGCTACGCTGGCTCATGCTGACTCCACCCGCTCTCAACAGTGGCACCTGGATGCTATGCGCGCCGAGGAGATGTGGCGGACGAGTACGGGCGAGGGCGTAACTGTCGCTGTCATCGACACCGGGGTCGATCCCGCCAATCCCGACCTAAAAGGACGGGTGCTCGATGGGCTGGACCTGGCACCTTCAAGTCGTTCAGGTGACGAGCGCACGGATTATGACGGCCACGGCACGGGTATGGCCGGACTCATCGCTGGTACGGGGGCGTACGGGGGCGGAAAAGGTGCGTTCGGCCTCGCACCTGGCGCCAAGATTCTTCCCATTCGTGTGCCTGCAGAGAACGAAGATGTACTGGGTTTCGCGAGACCCGCGTATTTCAGCAAGGCCATCCGTTATGCCGCGGACCAGCGTGCCCAGGTCATCAACATTTCCATGGCTTCGTCGATCAACACCCCACAACTTACTGATGCAGTAAAATACGCTTTGGCGCGCGGCTCGCTGGTCTTTGCAGGCGTGGGCAACGACGCTGACAAAGGCAACCCGGTTCTCTACCCAGCCGGAACCCCCGGTGTCGTTGGTGTGGCAGCGGTGGGCAAGAACCTCCGGCGTGCATCCTTCTCCGAGCATGGCCCCCAGGTGGACATCGCCGCCCCCGGCGAAGACATGGTCCACGCCTGCGGTGGCAAGACAGGCCTCTGCAAGACCAGCGGCACCAGCGACGCCACCGCCCTGGCCTCCGCCAGCGCCGCCCTGATCTGGTCCAAGCACCCGGACTGGACCAACAACCAGGTCCTCCGCGTGATGCTCAACACCATCGGCGCCCCCACGGACGGCACCAAGCGCAACGACTCCATCGGATACGGCATCGTCCGTCCGCGCATCGCCCTGCAGAACCCGGGCGACCCCGGGCCGCCGGACGTCTACCCGCTCCCGGACCTGGCAGCCGCGGCATCGCCCTCCGCGCCGCCGAGGCCCACCGAGGTACCGAGCAGGGATGCCGACGCATCAAATGGTGAGGCCGCCGCTGCCACTGCGTCCCCCAAGGGGAACGACGGCAACGGCATGCTGTGGGTCGGTCTCGGCGCCGGCGCCGTTCTGCTGATCGGCGGCACCGTGGCGGCCTTCGCTGTCGCGAGGCGCAGGCGGGCCAACGTTCACTGATCTTTTTCTCTGTCCAGTGAAGGACCCGACCGTCCCCCAGAAGCGCCGAGGACCAAAGGTAACCACCGTGTTACTCAGGCTAGTTGCTAGCGTGGCGGGCGCAGGCCAACCGAACCGACGTGGGTAGAGCGTCGTGACAGCGGATGCAGAGGAGTGCCACATGAACTGGGCCGGTGCCGACCATCCGGTGGGTACGCGCCTGAATCAGCTACCCGCTGACTCCAGCAGCGGATCCTTCGGAAGCCGGCCGGATCTCGCGTCGTCTCCTGCGCAGAAGCAGGCCGCCGCAAAGGCGCTCGAGGAACACATTGAGCCCGATACCAAGAAGGCGGGGGACTGGGCCGACGAGCAGACAGGCGCTGTCGTCAAGGAGTTCGGGGCGAAGGACGGGCATGGGTGGCTCACGTCCGGCGCAGTGAGCAAGGCTCACAAGACCTGGGGCGAGCAGGCGCAGAACCTCATGAACAGGCTTTCCTCGGAGAAGACGGCGCTACGGAGCACCAAGACCGTACTGACGGGAACGGACGTCCGAGTCGGAACCGGGGTCCGCCAGCCGTCGGCTCTCGACCGGTTCTGACGGCCGTCCGCCACCGGGCAAACACATCACTCATCGGGGACCCATGCCGACGTACCACGAGATCTTGACGACCGACCTGTCCAAGCTCACCACGGCTGCCGAACGCTGGGACGGCATGGCCAAGGAGTTCTACAAGCAGGAAACCGCGTACCGGCGGGACGTGCACGGCATCTCCATGGGACAAACCTGGACCGGGCTGAGTGCGGACGCCGCCAACAGACGCTTCGACATCACGCTGAAGGAGTTCCAGAACGCACAGGTCGAAGCCAAGGCGATCGCCTCGCTCCTCCGTGATGCCCACACCCAGTTCGTCGACCTGCGGAAGAAGCTGGAGTCGGCCCGGGACGAGGCCGTCTCCAAGGACATGAAGGTCTCGGACCAGGGCGTGGTCTCCTACGACACCGGAAGGCTGAGCACGAGCGAACTCAGCGCACTGCACCACGATCCCGACTACCAGGAAAGCGTCCGCAAGGCCGTCGCCTCCTGGCAGCAGCGCATCGATCAACTGGTGAAGGACGTGGGCGACGCCGACAAGGGCGTGGAGGTCGCCTTCAACGCCGTGGTGATCGACTCCGACACGACGGACGGCACCACCAACGGTTTCAACGGAAAGGCTCAGGGTGATATTGAGACATACAAGCAGGAAGCCAAGAGGCAAGAAACAGAGAGAAAATCCGAAGCGAAACAGAAGGAAAGCAAGGAGGGGGCTGGAGATGAAACCCTGAAGACCATTATTAGGGGTATTGGGAGGGGTGCCGCAGCCTTCTCGCATCAGCCTGGCGATCTGGGTGCAAAATTTATCGGAGCGGTCGCGGAGGTTACTGGATACAATCAGACTCAAGGGATTACTATTGGTGGCTCCGTAGGGTTTGTTGTTGGTGTTTCTGGATCGGTTTCCCTCGTTCAGACCACGACTCCAGATGGACGCCCTCAAATCAACTTCATGTATTCATATGGAGAAACCACTGCGGGCTGGGACGTTGGCGCATCTGCGGATATTGGATTCATTAAAAGTAACGCTGACGATATTAGTCAACTCAAGGGAGCAGGGTGGGACACCGAAGCATCGCTCCACGCGGGCGTCGGCGTCTATGGGGGCTATCAGCACGCAATTGGTACAGTAAACTCAAAGGGTGAGCCAGTAGGTACGGCCTCGGGGGGTATAGGCTTGGGCCTGGGTAATGAAGTTGCTACAGGGTTCAGCAACGGAGATGGGTGGACCCTATGGGAAAGAAAAAAGAGGAGATAAGGAAATGCCTCTACTGATCGGGGTAATTTTTTTCGTGCTTGGAGTCCTATTCGCAACGAATTTTGGTGGCGCCGCTGAGCGTGCCTTCCACCTCTTTAGTCGGACAAACCCAACGATTGGGTCCGCCACGCCGAAGACATTGCGAATCGTGGGTGGGTTTTGGGTTCCTTTGGGGGCATTCTTCATCGCTGTCGGCCTCTTCAGGTGACGCGCTTGGCCTGCCGGTGCTCTTCTGGCAGTCCAGGCGTGAGGAGGAGCTGTGCACGCTGGAGCGCCTCCCCTCGCTGCCGGATACGGTGCCGATGTGCGCGACCCGCGGAAGATCCTCGCCGAGGCGGCTCACACGCTGGACTTCGACCGGCCCGTCGGGCTGGTCCTGCTCGGCATCATGGGGCAGCTCTCGGACGACGAGGGGCCCGAGCGGATCGCGGCCGAGCTGATCGGTGCTCTGCCGCGGGGCAGTTACGTGGCCCTGAGCGATGGCACGGACACCAGCGAGAAGCTCAAGGCGGCCGTCGAGGCGTATAACGCGCAGTCCGTCAACACGTACCACCTGCGTTCGCCCGAGCGCATCGGGAGTTTTCTGCAGGGGCTGCGTCTGGTCGAGCCGGGCCTGGTCAGGTCTGCCGACTGGCGTCCGGACCCGGGCTCGGCGGACAACGCTCACGAGCAGGGCCACGCCGTCGGGGCGGTGGGCCTGAAGGAGTAGGAGCTGCCCAGGAGGTCACGCCTGTGACTGGCAGCGGGCTTCGACGGCGTCGGCATGGTCGGCGACCTGGCCGCCGATGACCGTGCCGGCTGGCGGCAGGCCCGCCTTCCGGTGCGCGGGCCCGCCGTGGCTGCGCACCGGTGTCAGGGGGTCAGCCGCAGCGCCTTGAGCACACTGGGGCTCAGGGTGACGTCGTTGTCGCCGGAGGCCACCGTGTGGTCGTCCTCGACCCGATACGCGCCCTGTGCCGTGTTGACCAGGGTGAAGCGTCCGCCGTCCAGTGTGCCGAGCAGCAGGACGTACTCCTTTCCTGCGGTGAGGTCGGCCGCCTCGGGGCTGGAACTGGGCGTCGTGTAGACGACGTCGATGCTCCTTCGCGCCGGTGCACAAAGGCGGACACGCGCGGGTGGTCACGGACGTAGAAGGCCGTGAACCGTGCGGCACGCTCCCGGTCGGGTGCGGTCTGGATGTCGTCCACACCCCGTGCATGTCATGAGCCCGGCACTTCCTTACAGCCGGCCCCGAATTCTGTGCCTCCCGGCGCCGGCCGCCACGCGCCGGCCGTTGTCGCTACGGTGGGGCGGCTATTGAAGCTGGGCTGGGGCGGGAAGTGGCGGGGATGAGAACGGACCGGGCTGAGCGGCGCCGGCAGGCCCGGGGGGAGCGGCGCGCGCGGGTCGAGCAGCTTGCCGGGACGATGGCGGCGCCGGGGGTGCCGCTGGTGTGGGGTGCCGGGTGGGGTGGAAGGGGGACGGCGGCGGTCTGGTGCGTCGTGTTCGTGGTACTGACCGATCTCCCGGCCGGGGCGAGCCTGGCGCATCCGCAGCCGGGTCACTTGATCGCCGTGCTGTGGGCGTTGCTGGTCGTCGGCTGGCCGTGCAGCTGGCTCGCGCTGTGGCGGATCACCGCTGACCGGGACGGTGTGTACATACGCCGCCTGTGGTCCTCACGGTTCCTGCCGTGGTCGGTGATCAGCCGTGTGGAGATGCGGCACGACGGGCAGTTGGAGTTCTTCGGTCCGGAGAAGGAGCCCATGGCCGGACTGTTCGCACCGCCCTGGCTGAGGCGTGTCGTCCGTCGTTCCGGCGGGGGAGGGGGCCAGGCGGCGGCCGACACGTTGACCGCCATGACCCAGCACGATCACCTGCGCCCCACCGCGCAGGCCGAACGTGCGCTGATCGGTTCAGGACTCGTCCGCTGGGCGGTCCCTCTGGCCGTCGGGCTGTATGCCGCGGCCGAATTTCTGCACCGCTGACACCACCTGCCTGTGCTCCGTGTTCTGGCTCCCGCTGGTCGCGGCCCAGAGCGTCGGCTGGACTCCGCCTTGGCTGCGCCGCAGGCAGCGTGGTCCCGTCCGGCTGTTCGGTGTGGCGGGCCTCGTGCTCTATGCAAGCGTGCTGGTCAATACGGTCCCGCGGCTGGCCCGTGCCGACGCCGACACGCTGGCCTACGCCTCCTACACCGGCGGCGCTCTGATGTTCGTATGCATAGCCCTGCTCGTCGTCTGCGCCGTCCTTGCCGGCAGGGCTCGGGACGAAGCTCGCTGAGGACAGGACATCGGTGACGCGGGGGGCGGGACGGTGACGTAGTTGTCCTCGTCACACGTTTGCCTCCGAGTGCCATCGGAGCCGTCCTGCGCCGTACTGTTGGTGGTGGTTTGTCCTTCCTCTGCGGATGGGCCGTCTCACATGGTGGGCTTCTGGTGATCGATCACTGGTCAGTACATTGACACAGGAGTAACACTGAAGGGTCGGTCGTTTCCCGGATGGACCATTCCCGGGACGGCCCTGTCCCTGCGCGGAGGCAACGGCGCCTAGCGCTTCATCGCCGGTTGGTGCCGGCAGTTGTGCCAGAAAGGGGTCCGCCGTGACGCGACTCGACACCAAGGACTCGCTCGCCTCCCTGCTCGCCGAGATCGAGTACCGCAACCCCGCACAGCCCGAGTTCCACCAGGCCGCTCACGAGGTGCTGGAGACGCTGGGGCCGGTGCTCGCGGTCCGGCCGGAGTACGCGGAGGCGGGGCTTATCGAGCGTCTGTGCGAGCCGGAGCGGCAGATCATCTTCCGGGTGCCGTGGCAGGACGACCGCGGACGGGTGCACGTCAACCGCGGGTTCCGGGTGGAGTTCAACAGTGCGCTCGGCCCGTACAAGGGCGGCCTGCGCTTCCACCCGTCCGTGAACCTCGGCATCATCAAGTTCCTCGGCTTCGAGCAGGTCTTCAAGAACGCGCTGACCGGGCTCGGCATCGGCGGTGGCAAGGGCGGCAGCGACTTCGACCCGCACGGGCGCAGCGACGCCGAGGTCATGCGGTTCTGCCAGTCGTTCATGACGGAGCTGTACCGGCACATCGGCGAGCACACGGACGTGCCCGCCGGTGACATCGGCGTCGGCACCCGCGAGGTCGGCTACCTGTTCGGCCAGTACCGGCGGATCACCAACCGCTGGGAGGCCGGCGTGCTCACCGGCAAGGGCCCTCACTGGGGCGGCTCCCTGATCCGGCCCGAGGCGACCGGCTACGGGAACGTGCTGTTCACGGAGGCGATGCTGCGCGAGCGCGGCGAGGACCTGGAGGGCCAGACGGCGATCGTCTCCGGCTCCGGGAACGTCGCGATCTACACCATCGAGAAGCTGCTCGCCCTCGGCGCCAACCCGCTGACCTGCTCCGACTCGGGCGGGTACGTGATCGACGAGAAGGGCATCGACGTCGGGCTGCTGAAGCAGGTCAAGGAGGTCGAGCGCGGCCGGATCAGCCAGTACGCCGAGCGCCGCGGCTCCTCCGCGCGCTTCGTACCCGACGGGCGGGTCTGGGAGGTCCCGGCCGACATCGCGCTGCCGTCCGCGACACAGAACGAACTCGACGAGAAGGACGCCGTGACGCTCATCCGCAACGGCGTGAAGGCCGTGTCCGAGGGCGCGAACATGCCGACCACGCCCGAGGCCGTGCACCTGCTCCAGCAGGCGGGGGTCGCCTTCGGCCCCGGCAAGGCCGCGAACGCGGGCGGGGTGGCGGTCAGCGCCCTGGAGATGGCCCAGAACCACTCCCGTACGTCGTGGACGGCCACCCAGGTGGAGCGGGAGCTGGCCCTCATCATGTGCGACATCCACACCACCTGCCACGAGACCGCCGAGCGCTACGGCGCCTCCGGCGACTACGTCACCGGCGCGAACATCGCCGCCTTCGAGCGGGTCGCCGACGCGATGCTGGCGCAGGGCGTCATCTGACCCCTGCCGCTGATCACTGTCGCTGATCCCTGCTGCCGGGGCGCCAGGCTCTTGCCGTGGGCGCTCCGGCGCCGGGAATCAGGGGATCAGGGGGATCAAGCCGTACCGTGGTCCTTTTCGCCGTCCGACCTGGTTCCGCCGCCCGTCTCGCCGAGCGCTGTCGCCAGGCGGGAGAGCAGCCTGGCGTAGACCGTGGTCGCCGCGGCGACGATCGTGGGGATGAGTGCCAGGACCAGGACGCCGAGCAGTACCGGCCACTGGCGCATCCCGCCCTCGCAGGCCGCTCCCCTTTCCTGGAACGCTGCGATCAGCGGGCCCTGGCAGCCCCGGCCGCCGGCGGAGCCCGAGGCGTCGGGGCTGTCCGAGGCGAGCATCAGCATCGCGAAGACGCCCCACATCAGCAGCGCGGTCAGTGTCCAGGCGATCGACCACTTGTCCATGCGGTCCGCGTCCCGGAGCGTTTTGTCGTGCCCACGGTTCCCGTTCTCGGGCGCCGCCTCCCCGGGCATCTCCCCGGTGCCGTGCGCGTCGGCTGCCGTCATCCCGTCCCCCGAGTCCGTTCGCGTGTGCCTTCGCCGCTCCGACCCTAGCGTGATGATGATGGACCCACCGGTGCGACCGTCCCGTGGAGGCTCACGGCAGCAACGTGAACGAGGAAACGTGCCTCGGACGTACGGTGCCGAAGTGCGTGCGGTCGACCGTGGCCACCTCGGCGACCCCGAGGCGCTCCGCGCAGGCGATCACCGAGGCGTCCACCATGCCCAGGGGCAGGTCGACGTAGCGGGCGGTCGGCTCGGCGATGCCGAGCCAGTCGCCGGGGTGGACGGGCTCGACGGTGAACAGGCCCTCGGCGAAGTCCTGGGTGAGCAGCAGTTCGGCACGCGGACCGAGCCGGCGTTCGGCCAGGTGGGCCACTTCGGCGATGACCAGGGCGGGGACCCGCAAGGGGCCGGGGTGGGACTCCAGCGGGACTCCAGCAGGCGGCGGCACGCCGTGTGCCAGGCGTCACGGCGGTCGAGCAGGGCGTAGAGGGGGCCTGCATCGACGATCAGGACACTCACGGGCTGAGCCGTCGTCGGGCGGTGCCCTCCTCCTCGGCGAGTATGTCCCGTCCCTCGGCGAGCCCGGCCAGCAGTTCCTCCATGCGCTCGGAGATGTCGCTGCGGCCGCTGTCACCCGCGCCCGCGGAACTGAAGACGCGGCGTGGTGCCGCGTCACCGTGGCTTTCCCCGCCCGGCAGATGGGCCGCGATGGCCTCCCGTGTCCACTCGGAGACCGTCATGCCGCGCCGGGCCGCCTCGTGGCGCATCCTGGCGTCCAGCGCCTCGTCGATCTTGACGGTGGTCCGCTTCATGTATGCCGGCATACCGGCTCCTGTGTTCGCCTGCCCGGCTTCGATCCGACTGAAGGCTGATCACGCTGCCGCGCCGGCATCAAGGCCCGCGTTGCGGCAGTCGCGGCAGTAGGCCCCCGGGTGCGGAGTCCGGATCGCGCGTTCGCAGCCCTCGCAGTTGTGGAGCGGCAGAGGGGCGGCGGGTCCGCCACCGGACGGCGGCCCGCAGCTCGCGCTCACGCCGGAGGCGTGGGCCGCGTTCGTCATGCCGTTCGGCTCGGTGCGCGCGCACGACTGATCGCGGCGGCGCGAGCTGCGCGCACTTCGTGCCAGGGGCGGCCGTAGTGGCCTGATCCCGTCGCCGGGTTCGTACCTCACGGTGTGACGTCGGCAGTGTCGGCGCTTCGCGAGGCGGGAATCGTCCCGTCGGCGACGAGGTCCGTCACGGCGTCGCCGTGGTTGCGGACCAGGTAGTCCATGGCGTGCTCGGTGGAGGACTGGTACTCCAGCTGCGCACTGTGGAAACGCAGGCGTTCCTGGCAGTCCTCGATGATCTCGCCCCAGGTCTTCACCATGATCCGGAAGCGTGGGCTGGACACCGCGCAGCCCGGGACGCGGTCCACTTGGTGCGCCAGCTGCCGTAGCGTCTTGTCCATGGCGTTGCCCACCAGCCAGAAGTCCCAGGTCACCGCCGGGTCGCGGAACCGGTCGTCGGACATCACGGCCTCGGCGTAGCCGCTGATCTGGCTGAACTCCGTCATGCCGAGGATGGCACCGGGCCGCTTGAGCTCGACGATCAGATGACTCCGTTCGCCCTTCCGGTGCCGTGCGACCCGCGACAGCATCAGGTCGACCCGGCCGGGGCGTCCGTCCTCGCGCAGGACGGGTCCGGGAGCGGGCGTGTCGCGTCCGAGCAGCCGGCAGTGGTGCGCGAGCACCACGTCGAGGCTGCGGTCGCTGACGTGCAGCGCGTACTCCTCGCCGAACACCCAGCACTGATCCTCCAGAATGCGGTGGAGTTCGTCCCGCTCCCTGACGCGCTGCTTCACCTCGGGGGTGAAGACGAGGTGTTCCAGAGCGGTGAGGAAGTCGATGCGGTTGGCCACCGCCGTCGACGCCTTGATCAGCGCCGAGAGCGTGGTGCGCTTCAGGAGCCGGTTCAGCTCCTCCCGTTCCTGCCTGGAGAGGGTGAACAGCTCGTCGGCGATCCGCAGGACGTCCGACGGCTCGTGGGCGAGGACGGAGCGGAGCAGCGCGAAGGTGGTCTTCCGCGTGCCGGTGGATTTGGGAAGGTGCCGGAAGACGGTGGTGGCCACGGCGTCGAAGGTCTCCCGCTCGGCCCGGTCCTTCTCGTCCGTCGCGTCGCCCGCGTACGGATAGATCCCCTCCCGCCGCCACTGCGCGACCTGCTCGCGCCGCCGTTCGTCCACGCGGGTCCGGAAGTGGCCCCGGAGCCGGTCGCGGGCCGCTGACAGGACGTCGGCCGCGGGGCCGTCGGGGGCCCAGTCGGTGAAGGCGAGGTCCTCGGAGTCCACGTCGTCGAAGCCGGACCAGCTGAGGTGGGCGGTGAACTCGAAGCCGGGGGCCTGGATGCCGGGCTTGAGCTGGGTGCGGGACATGCCCTCGCCGTCGCAGAGGAAGAGCGCGCGGGGGACCGGGCGGCGCCATTCGACGACTTTCAGCCGGGCAGGCTCGCCGCCCTGGTGCGCGGGCACCGACAGGACGTAGTCGCGTGCGTGCTGTTGCTCGGCGGCCGGGTCGAGGATCTGACCGTCGTACTCGATACGGACATCCGGGTACCGCTCCAGATACGTGGCGAAGGCCGTGGTGAGCGAGGAAAGGGCGCGGCAATCCGCGAGCGTGTCCAGCTCCTCCCCGCCGAACGACTCGAAGAGCGTGCCGGTGGCGGTGCCGTCGGCGGGCTCGGGGTCGCCGATGTCGAACTCGTCCATGGAGTGCCGGTCGGCCTCGATGACCAGCTGCTGCCGGCCCGCGCCGGTGTCGTCGCCCTCGCTGACGCTGGTCCAGCGCACCCGGGCGCCGAGGGCGAAGGCGCGTACCCGGCCCCGCCCGTTCTTGCCGTGCAGGGCGCGGCCCTTTTCCGGGGTGCCCTTCGCGCGCTTCTTCCACGAGGCGCCGATGGGCCGGAAGTACTCCTCGCCGTGCTCGGCGGACATCCCGCTGCCGTCGTCCTCGATCCGGACCCGGTCCACGCCACCGAGGTCGTTGCGCTCCAGGGTGACCACGACACGCCCGGCGTCGGCGTCCAGGGCGTTCCAGATCAGCTCCTCGACGGCCCCCACGGGGTCGCGCAGCCGCGCCAGCTCGGCGATGTGCTCCCGGCTGGTCTCCAGTCGGATCTTGACCATGGTCGACGTGGCCCTTCCGTGTGTGCGTCCCCGGAGTCGGGAGAGCCCAGTGTGATGGCCCGGACGGCCGGGACGTACGAAACGGCCGGGAAATCACCCGTGGGAATGATCAGTACCGGGCCGCGGGTGCCGCTGTCGTCGCCTTCGGCTCAGGCACTCCGCGCCCGCCCGGCTCGCCGAGCGCCCTCGCGGTGTCCGCAGGGTCCGCCGCTGCTTTCGCTCCCGGGCCCAGCGCGATGATCAGCGGCCTCGGTTTGGCCTATGCCCCCTCCGGGGTACTCTCTACGGCCCGATTGGCCAGCGCCCTGCCCGCTGTGGCAGACTGTCCGAGTTGCTCGGTCGAGTGTTGATGTCGCGCGCCTCCCGCCGGGAGGACCGGAAGCGAGTCCCACGGTACTCGTCGCCCTAACTGCCTCACGGCAGCGCTGGGGCGGACGTACGGGAATCTTCCGGGAAGCGTGGGCGCGGCGCCGACCAGGCGCCCGGTGGGTCTTCAGCCCCCGGCTCGCGGTTCTGGTGGGCCGTGCACAATCCTGCAGGGATGTTCGAAACAAGGGACATCTGTGTCAGTGGGAGTGCGACACGCCCGACCGCGTGGGTCGGAGAAAAGCAAGAAAACACCGGGCTCCAGAGCGTATGGAGAGACAGGACTGCTGAGTAGCCATGGCGGGACAGAAGATCCGCATCCGGCTCAAGGCCTACGACCACGAGGTCATCGACTCCTCGGCGAAGAAGATCGTCGAGACGGTGACCCGTACTGGTGCGTCGGTCGCGGGCCCGGTGCCGCTGCCCACTGAGAAGAACGTGTACTGCGTCATCAAGTCGCCGCACAAGTACAAGGACTCGCGCGAGCACTTCGAGATGCGCACCCACAAGCGCCTGATCGACATCCTCGACCCGACCCCCAAGACCGTTGACTCTCTGATGCGACTCGACCTCCCGGCCGGTGTCGACATCGAGATCAAGCTCTGAGGCGCGGTGATCTGAGAGATGACCAAGCAGATCAAGGGCATCCTGGGCGAGAAGCTCGGCATGACGCAGGTCTGGGACGAGAACAACCGTGTCGTCCCGGTCACCGTCGTCAAGGCCGGACCGAACGTCGTCACCCAGGTCCGTACGAACGATGTCGACGGCTACGAGTCCGTCCAGCTCGCCTTCGGCGAGATCGACCCGCGCAAGGTGAACAAGCCCCTCAAGGGTCACTTCGCGAAGGCCGACGTCACCCCCCGCCGCCACCTCGTCGAGCTCCGCACCGCGGACGCCGCCGAGTACACCCTCGGCCAGGAGGTCACCGCCGAGGTGTTCGAGGCGGGCGTCAAGGTCGACGTCACCGGCACGAGCAAGGGCAAGGGCTTCGCCGGCGTCATGAAGCGCCACAACTTCAGTGGCAACAACGCCTCGCACGGTGCCAAGCGCGTGCACCGCACGCCCGGCTCCATCGGTGGCTGCGCCACCCCGGGTCGTGTGTTCAAGGGCCAGCGCATGGCGGGCCGTATGGGCAACGAGCGGGTCACCACCCAGAACCTGACCGTCCACGCCGTTGACGCGGAGAAGGGTCTGCTGCTCATCAAGGGCGCGGTTCCCGGTCCGAACGGCGGCCTCGTCCTGGTCCGCACCGCGGCCAAGGGGGCCTGAGGTAACCGATGAGCACTGTTGACATCCTTTCGCCGGCCGGCGAGAAGGCCGGTAGCGTCGAGCTCCCCGCGGAGATCTTCGGCGTCGAGAAGGTCAGCATCCCGCTGATCCACCAGGTCGTCGTCGCGCAGCTGGCCGCCGCCCGTCAGGGCACCCACAAGACCAAGACCCGTGGCGAGGTCCGCGGCGGTGGCCGCAAGCCGTACCGCCAGAAGGGCACCGGCCGCGCCCGTCAGGGCTCGATCCGCGCGCCGCAGTTCGCCGGCGGTGGCATCGTCCACGGCCCGCAGCCGCGCGACTACTCGCAGCGGACCCCGAAGAAGATGAAGGCCGCGGCCCTGCGCCACGCCCTCACCGACCGGGCCCGCCACGACCGCATTCACGTCGTCACCGGCGTGATCGAGGGCGAGACCCCCTCCACGAAGGCCGCCAAGTCGCTGTTCGGCAAGATCTCGGAGCGCAAGAACCTGCTCCTGGTCGTCGACCGCTCCGACGAGGCCGCGTGGCTGTCCGCCCGCAACCTGCCCCAGGTCCACATCCTGGAGCCGGGCCAGCTGAACACGTACGACGTTCTCGTCTCGGACGACGTGGTCTTCACCAAGGCCGCTTTCGAGTCCTTCGTCGCCGGCCCGAACAAGGCCAACGACAACGAAGGGAGCGAGGCCTGATGGCTACGCGTCACCCGAGCATCGCCTCCAAGGCGGCCAAGGCCGCCAAGGCCGCGCGTGTCGCCAAGGCACGCCGCCACGCCGCCGAGGGCAAGAACACGGTCGAGACCCCGCTGAGCAAGTCGTACACGGACCCCCGTGACGTCCTGGTCAAGCCGGTCGTCTCGGAGAAGAGCTACGCGCTCCTCGACGAGAACAAGTACACGTTCGTCGTCGACACGCGTGCCAACAAGACCCAGATCAAGCAGGCCGTCCAGGCGGTCTTCGAGGTCAAGGTCACCGGGGTCAACACGATCAACCGCCAGGGCAAGCGCAAGCGGACCAAGACCGGTTTCGGCCAGCGTTCCGCGACCAAGCGCGCGATCGTGACCCTCGCCGAGGGCGACCGCATCGACATCTTCGGCGGTCCGACCGCCTGACGGCGGTTCGGAGCGTCCAGATAGTCCGGATCATTTCCGAGGACTGAGAGACAATGGGTATCCGCAAGTACAAGCCGACGACTCCTGGCCGTCGTGGCGCCAGCGTCGCCGACTTCGTCGAGATCACGCGGTCCACGCCGGAGAAGTCGCTGGTCCGTCCCCTGCACAGCAAGGGCGGCCGTAACAATTCCGGTCGTGTGACCGTCCGCCACCAGGGCGGTGGCCACAAGCGCGCCTACCGCGTGATCGACTTCCGTCGTCACGACAAGGACGGCGTGCCGGCGAAGGTCGCGCACATCGAGTACGACCCCAACCGCACCGCGCACATCGCGCTGCTGCACTACGCCGACGGCGAGAAGCGCTACATCATCGCGCCGCGCGGCCTGCACCAGGGCGACCGCGTCGAGAACGGTCCCGGGGCCGACATCAAGCCGGGCAACAACATGGCCCTGCGTAACATGCCGGTCGGTACCACGATCCACGCGATCGAGCTCCGCCCCGGCGGCGGCGCCAAGATCGCCCGTTCCGCCGGTGCCTCCGTGCAGCTGCTCGCGAAGGAGGGCTCCTACGCCCACCTGCGCATGCCGTCCGGTGAGATCCGCCTGGTCGACGTCCGCTGCCGCGCCACCATCGGTGAGGTCGGCAACGCCGAGCAGTCCAACATCAGCTGGGGCAAGGCCGGCCGCAAGCGCTGGCTGGGCATCCGCCCGTCCGTTCGTGGTGTGGCGATGAACCCGGTTGACCACCCCCACGGTGGTGGTGAGGGCAAGACCTCGGGTGGCCGTCACCCGGTCAGCCCCTGGGGTCAGAAGGAAGGTCGTACTCGTGCTCCCAAGAAGGCGAGCAACAAGTACATCGTCCGCCGCCGCAAGACGAACAAGAAGCGCTAAGGACGGGTTGAGATGCCTCGTAGCTTGAAGAAGGGGCCCTTCGTCGACGACCACCTGATCAAGAAGGTGGACTCGCAGAACGAAGCCGGCACCAAGAACGTCGTCAAGACCTGGTCCCGTCGCTCGATGATCGTGCCGGCCATGCTCGGCCACACGATCGCGGTGCACAACGGCAAGACCCACATCCCGGTGTTCGTCACCGAGTCGATGGTCGGCCACAAGCTCGGCGAGTTCGCGCCGACCCGCACCTTCCGGGGCCACGTCAAGGACGACCGGAAGTCGAAGCGCCGCTAAGCGGATCGCATTCAGACACGTAAGTAACTGAAGGGACAACCATGGAAGCCAGGGCCCAGGCGCGGTACATCCGCGTCACGCCCATGAAGGCCCGCCGCGTGGTGGACCTCATCCGTGGCATGGACGCCACGGAGGCCCAGGCCGTCCTGCGATTCGCCCCGCAGGCAGCCTCCGTGCCGGTCGGCAAGGTGCTGGACAGCGCCATCGCCAACGCCGCGCACAACTACGACCACACCGACGCCGACAGCCTCTTCATCTCCGAGGCGTACGTCGACGAGGGCCCGACCCTGAAGCGGTTCCGTCCGCGCGCCCAGGGCCGTGCCTACCGGATCCGCAAGCGGACCAGCCACATCACCGTGGTCGTCAGCAGCAAGGAAGGAACCCGGTAATGGGCCAGAAGGTAAACCCGCATGGGTTCCGGCTCGGTGTCACGACCGACTTCAAGTCGCGTTGGTACGCCGACAAGCTGTACAAGGACTACGTCAAGGAAGACGTCGCCATCCGTCGGATGATGACGTCCGGCATGGAGCGCGCCGGTATCTCCAAGGTGGAGATCGAGCGCACCCGTGACCGCGTCCGCGTGGACATCCACACCGCGCGTCCGGGCATCGTCATCGGCCGCCGTGGCGCCGAGGCCGACCGCATCCGCGGCGACCTCGAGAAGCTCACGGGCAAGCAGGTCCAGCTGAACATCCTCGAGGTCAAGAACCCCGAGACCGACGCTCAGCTGGTGGCCCAGGCCGTTGCCGAGCAGCTGTCCTCCCGCGTCTCCTTCCGCCGTGCCATGCGCAAGAGCATGCAGTCGGCGATGAAGGCCGGCGCCAAGGGCATCAAGATCCAGTGCGGTGGCCGCCTCGGCGGCGCCGAGATGTCCCGCTCGGAGTTCTACCGCGAGGGCCGCGTGCCCCTGCACACGCTCCGCGCGAACGTGGATTACGGCTTCTTCGAGGCCAAGACGACCTTCGGCCGCATCGGTGTGAAGGTCTGGATCTACAAGGGCGACGTCAAGAACATCGCCGAGGTCCGCGCCGAGAACGCCGCCGCCCGTGCGGGCAACCGCCCGGCCCGTGGTGGCGCCGACCGCCCGGCCCGTGGTGGCCGCGGTGGCGAGCGGCGCGGTCGCAGGCCGCAGCAGCAGTCGGCTCCGGCCGCCGAGGCCCCCAAGGCCGAGGCTCCGGCCACTGCGGCTCCGGCTGAGAGCACCGGAACGGAGGCCTGACCGACATGCTGATCCCCCGTAGGGTCAAGCACCGCAAGCAGCACCACCCGACGCGCAGTGGTATGTCCAAGGGTGGCACGCAGGTTGCGTTCGGCGAGTACGGCATCCAGGCGGTGACCCCGGCCTATGTGACGAACCGCCAGATCGAGGCGGCTCGTATCGCCATGACCCGTCACATCAAGCGTGGCGGCAAGGTCTGGATCAACATCTACCCGGACCGCCCGCTGACCAAGAAGCCCGCCGAGACCCGCATGGGTTCCGGTAAGGGTTCGCCGGAGTGGTGGGTCGCGAACGTCAAGCCCGGTCGCGTGATGTTCGAGCTGTCCTACCCGAACGAGAAGATCGCCCGTGAGGCGCTGACCCGTGCGGCCCACAAGCTGCCGATGAAGTGCCGGATCGTCAAGCGCGAGGCAGGTGAAGCGTGATGTCGGCCGGTACCAAGGCGTCCGAGCTGCGCGAGCTGGGCAACGAGGAGCTTCTGGGCAAGCTCCGCGAGGCCAAGGAAGAGCTGTTCAATCTCCGCTTCCAGGCGGCGACCGGGCAGCTCGAGAACCACGGCCGTCTGAAGGCGGTCCGCAAGGACATCGCGCGGATCTACACCCTGATGCGCGAGCGTGAGCTGGGCATCGAAACGGTGGAGAACGCCTGATGAGCGAGAGCAATGTGACTGAAAAGACCGAGCGCAACGCCCGCAAGACCCGTGAGGGCCTGGTCGTCAGCGACAAGATGGACAAGACCGTCGTCGTCGCCGTCGAGGACCGTGTGAAGCACGCGCTGTACGGCAAGGTCATCCGCCGTACCGAGAAGCTCAAGGCGCACGACGAGCAGAACGCTGCCGGCATCGGCGACCGCGTCCTCCTGATGGAGACCCGGAGGCTGTCCGCCACCAAGCACTGGCGCATCGTCGAGATCCTCGAGAAGGCGAAGTAAGAAGCGGGGGCCCAGCCCCCGCTGACCCCGCCAGGGGCTTCCCGCCCCTGGCACCCCACCGGGGCTCTGCCCCGGTCGGCTCCGGCCGCATCCGGCGGCGGACCCGCGAGGCAACGAGTGGGATCCCGCCGGACGGCCGGAGCCGGCCCGGGGCGCTCGCCCCGGCGGCGAGGGTCCATGCCTTCAGAGGTACAAGTAATTTCTGCGGGAGTGACCCGCAGGCCAGTTCCGCCAGGCTCTCCGGGCAGGTACCCGGAGGGAACCGGCAGACGATCAGGAGATAGACGTGATCCAGCAGGAGTCGCGACTGCGTGTCGCCGACAACACGGGGGCGAAGGAAATCCTTTGCATCCGTGTGCTCGGCGGCTCCGGTCGCCGCTACGCGGGCATCGGTGACGTCATCGTCGCCACCGTCAAGGACGCGATCCCCGGTGGCAACGTGAAGAAGGGTGACGTCGTCAAGGCGGTCATCGTTCGCACCGTCAAGGAGCGCCGCCGTCCGGACGGCTCGTACATCCGCTTCGACGAGAACGCCGCCGTCATCCTCAAGAACGACGGCGACCCTCGTGGCACCCGTATCTTCGGCCCGGTCGGCCGTGAGCTGCGCGAGAAGAAGTTCATGAAGATCATCTCCCTCGCGCCGGAGGTGCTGTGAGCATGAAGATCAAGAAGGGCGACCTGGTCCAGGTCATCACCGGCAAGGACAAGGGCAAGCAGGGCAAGGTCATCGCCGCTTACCCGCGCGATGAGCGTGTCCTGGTCGAGGGTGTCAACCGGGTCAAGAAGCACACCAAGGCCGGTCCGACCGCCCGCGGTTCCCAGGCCGGCGGCATCGTCACCACCGAGGCGCCGATCCACGTCTCCAACGTCCAGCTGGTCGTGGAGAAGGACGGCAAGAAGGTCGTGACCCGCGTCGGTTACCGCTTCGACGACAACGGCAACAAGATCCGCGTTGCCAAGCGGACGGGTGAGGACATCTGATGGCTACCACCACTGCCCCGCGTCTGAAGCAGAAGTACCGCGAGGAGATCGCGGGCAAGCTGCGTGACGAGTTCAAGTACGAGAACGTCATGCAGGTTCCCGGCCTCGTCAAGATCGTGGTCAACATGGGTGTGGGCGACGCCGCCCGCGACTCCAAGCTGATCGAGGGCGCCATCCGCGACCTCACCACGATCACCGGCCAGAAGCCGGCGGTCACCAAGGCCCGCCGGTCCATCGCGCAGTTCAAGCTGCGTGAGGGCCAGCCGATCGGTGCCCACGTCACGCTCCGTGGCGACCGCATGTGGGAGTTCCTGGACCGCACCCTGTCGCTCGCGCTGCCGCGCATCCGCGACTTCCGCGGCCTGTCCCCCAAGCAGTTCGACGGCCGTGGCAACTACACCTTCGGTCTCACGGAGCAGGTCATGTTCCACGAGATCGACCAGGACAAGATCGACCGCGTCCGGGGTATGGACATCACCGTGGTCACCACGGCGACCAACGACGAAGAGGGCCGCGCCCTTCTCCGTCACCTCGGCTTCCCCTTCAAGGAGGCGTAAGCGAGATGGCGAAGAAGGCTCTCATCGCGAAGGCTGCTCGCAAGCCCAAGTTCCGTGTGCGTGGCTACACCCGCTGCCAGCGCTGCGGCCGTCCGCACTCCGTGTACCGCAAGTTCGGCCTGTGCCGCGTGTGCCTTCGTGAGATGGCTCACCGCGGCGAGCTGCCGGGCGTGACCAAGAGCTCCTGGTAATCCGGTAATTCCGGACTCCCAGGGCTCTCGGTAAGCAATGGGAACGGCAGGAGGCCCGCTCCGCATGGCTTAGGCTTGCGGGGTTGGGCACCTGCCGTGCCTAGACGACTTACTACGCCGTAGGTCCACCGCGCCGCACCCGTCCCGTCTCGGATCGGGGAGAGGGATGGCGCACCAGGAAACCCCGGCGAGAGAGGCCGAAGGCCAATTCATGACCATGACTGATCCGATCGCAGACATGCTTACGCGTCTGCGGAACGCGAACTCGGCGTACCACGACTCCGTGTCGATGCCGGCGTCCAAGATCAAGTCTCACATCGCGGAGATCCTCCAGCAGGAGGGCTTCATCACGGGCTGGAAGACCGAGGACGCCGAGGTCGGCAAGAACCTCGTCCTCGAGCTGAAGTACGGCCCGAACCGTGAGCGCTCCATCGCGGGCATCAAGCGGATCTCCAAGCCCGGTCTCCGGGTGTACGCGAAGTCCACCAACCTGCCGAAGGTGCTCGGCGGCCTCGGCGTGGCGATCATCTCCACGTCCCACGGGCTCCTCACCGACAAGCAGGCCGGCAAGAAGGGCGTGGGTGGGGAAGTCCTCGCCTACGTCTGGTAGCGGAAGGGAACGGAGGAAACAGCTATGTCGCGCATCGGCAAGCTCCCCATCGCGGTTCCCGCCGGCGTGGACGTCACCATCGACGGCCGCACGGTCTCGGTCAAGGGCCCCAAGGGCGAGCTGACCCACACCGTCGTCGAGCCGATCGGGATCGTCAAGGGCGAGGACGGCACCCTGCAGGTGACCCGTCCCGACGACGAGCGTCAGAACAAGGCCCTGCACGGCCTGTCCCGCACGCTGGTGGCGAACATGATCACCGGCGTGACCCAGGGTTACGTGAAGAAGCTCGAGATCAGCGGTGTCGGTTACCGCGTGCAGGCCAAGGGCTCGAACCTGGAGTTCGCGCTCGGCTACAGCCACCCGGTCACCGTCGAGGCGCCCGAGGGCATCACCTTCAAGGTGGAGACCCCGACCCGCTTCTCGGTCGAGGGCATCGACAAGCAGAAGGTCGGCGAGATCGCGGCCAACATCCGCAAGCTGCGCAAGCCCGACCCGTACAAGGCCAAGGGCGTCAAGTACGAGGGCGAAGTCATCCGCCGCAAGGTCGGAAAGGCGGGCAAGTAAGCCATGGCATACGGGCAGAAGATCCTCAAGGGCGACGCCTACAAGCGCGCCGCGATCAAGCGCCGTCACATCCGGATCCGCAAGAAGGTGTCCGGTACGGCGGAGCGTCCCCGTCTGGTCGTGACCCGCTCCAACCGCCACATCGTGGCGCAGGTGATCGACGACCTCAAGGGCCACACCCTGGCGTCGGCGTCCACCCTGGACGGCTCGATCCGCGGTGGCGAGGGCGACAAGTCCGCGCAGGCCAAGCAGGTCGGCGCCCTGGTCGCCGAGCGTGCCAAGGCCGCCGGTGTCGAGGCTGTCGTGTTCGACCGTGGTGGCAACCAGTACGCCGGGCGCATCGCCGCCCTGGCGGACGCCGCCCGCGAAGCCGGCCTCAGGTTCTGAGCCGGTTCCGAGCTAGCGGAAACAGAGAGAGGTAATTCCAATGGCTGGACCCCAGCGCCGCGGTGGCGGTGCCGGTGGCGGCGAGCGGCGGGACCGGAGGGGCCGTGACGGCGGCGCAGCTGCCGCCGAGAAGACCGCGTACGTCGAGCGCGTCGTCGCGATCAACCGTGTCGCCAAGGTTGTGAAGGGTGGTCGTCGCTTCAGCTTCACCGCGCTGGTCGTGGTGGGCGACGGTGACGGCACCGTGGGTGTCGGATACGGCAAGGCCAAGGAGGTGCCGGCCGCCATCGCCAAGGGTGTGGAGGAGGCCAAGAAGCACTTCTTCAAGGTTCCCCGGATCCAGGGCACCATCCCGCACCCCATCCAGGGTGAGAAGGCTGCCGGCATCGTGCTGCTCAAGCCCGCCTCCCCGGGTACCGGCGTGATCGCCGGTGGTCCGGTGCGTGCCGTGCTCGAGTGCGCCGGTATCCACGACGTGCTGTCGAAGTCGCTCGGCTCCGACAACCAGATCAACATCGTGCACGCCACCGTGGAGGCTCTCAAGGGCCTGCAGCGTCCCGAGGAGATCGCGGCCCGCCGTGGTCTGCCGCTGGAGGACGTGGCCCCCGCGGCCCTGCTGCGTGCGCGTGCCGGGGCGGGTGCGTAATCGTGGCGCAGCTCAAGATCACGCAGGTCAAGTCCTACATCGGCAGCAAGCAGAACCACCGTGACACCCTGCGTACGCTCGGGCTCAAGAAGCTCGGCGACGTGGTCGTCAAGGAGGACCGTCCCGAGTTCCGCGGCATGGTGCACACCGTCCGCCACCTCGTGACGGTCGAGGAGGTCGACTGATCATGGCGGAGCAGAACCCGCTGAAGATCCACAACCTCCGTCCCGCCCCCGGCGCCAAGACCGCCAAGACCCGTGTCGGTCGTGGTGAGGCGTCGAAGGGTAAGACGGCCGGTCGTGGTACCAAGGGCACCAAGGCCCGCAACCAGGTTCCGGAGAGCTTCGAGGGCGGCCAGATGCCGCTGCACATGAGGCTCCCGAAGCTGAAGGGCTTCAACAACCCGTTCAAGACCGAGTACCAGGTCGTCAACCTCGACAAGCTGGCCGCGCTCTACCCCGAGGGCGGCGAGGTCACGGTCGAGGGCCTGGTGGCCAAGGGCGCCGTTCGCAAGAACAGCCTCGTCAAGGTCCTCGGCCAGGGCGAGGTCTCCGTGGCGCTGCAGGTGACGGTCGACGCCGTCTCCGGCTCCGCCAAGGAGAAGATCACCGCCGCCGGCGGTACCGTCACCGAGCTCGTCTGACACCCTCGGACGTTTCGATGACATGAGCGATCCCGACCGGGGATACCTCACAATGAGGTATCCCCGGTTGGTCGTTCCACGGGGGGCAGTGTCGCCGGTAAGGTGGCCTGCACCGTTCTTTTCCGTCGAACCTCAAGACCGTCACCCTTGACGCACTTGCGCGGGGGTCGCAGGAGGCACCGTGCTCACCGGCTTCGCCCGGGCGTTCAGGACGCCCGACCTGCGCAAGAAGCTGCTCTTCACACTCGGCATCATTGTGGTGTTCCGTATCGGTACCCACATCCCGATTCCCGGCGTCAACTACCAGGCCGTCCAGCAGTGCGTGAAGGAGGCCTCGGGCAACCAGGGCCTCTTCGGCCTGGTGAACATGTTCAGCGGCGGCGCGCTGCTGCAGATCACGATCTTCGCGCTGGGCATCATGCCGTACATCACGGCGAGCATCATCCTGCAGCTGCTGACCGTGGTGATCCCGCGGCTGGAGGCCCTCAAGAAGGAGGGCCAGGCCGGCACGGCGAAGATCACCCAGTACACCCGTTACCTGACGGTGGCGCTCGCCGTCCTGCAGGGCACCGGCCTGGTGGCCACCGCCCGCAGCGGCGCCCTGTTCTCCGGGTGCACTGCCGCGGGCAACATCGTCCCGGACCAGTCGATCTACAACACGATCGTCATGGTGATCGTCATGACCGCCGGTACGACCGTGGTCATGTGGCTGGGCGAGCTCATCACCGACCGCGGTATCGGCAACGGCATGTCGATCCTGATGTTCATCTCGATCGCCGCGACCTTCCCGTCCGCGCTGTGGGCCATCAAGAAGCAGGGCAAGCTCGCCGACGGCTGGATCGAATTCGGCACCGTCATGCTCGTCGGGTTCGTCATGGTCGGCCTGGTCGTCTTCGTCGAGCAGGCCCAGCGACGCATCCCGGTGCAGTACGCCAAGCGCATGATCGGCCGCCGCTCCTACGGCGGGACGTCGACGTACATCCCGCTCAAGGTGAACCAGGCGGGTGTGATCCCCGTCATCTTCGCGTCGTCGCTGCTCTACATCCCGGCACTGGTCGCCCAGTTCTCCGGGGGCAACTCGGGGTGGAAGACCTGGATCCAGCAGAACCTGGTGAAGGGCGATCACCCGATTTACATCACGATGTACTTCTTGCTCATCGTGTTCTTCGCGTTCTTCTACGTGGCGATCTCCTTCAACCCCGAGGAAGTCGCCGACAACATGAAGAAGTATGGTGGCTTCATCCCGGGCATCCGGGCTGGCCGACCGACCGCTGAGTACCTCTCGTACGTGCTCAACCGGATCACCTGGCCGGGTTCGCTGTATCTGGGACTGATCGCTCTCGTGCCGACGATGGCGTTGGTCGGGTTCGGTGCAAACCAGAACTTCCCCTTCGGCGGGACCAGCATCCTGATCATCGTGGGTGTCGGTCTCGAGACGGTGAAGCAGATCGAGAGCCAACTCCAGCAGCGCAATTACGAAGGGTTCCTCCGCTGATGCGAATCGTCCTCGTCGGACCGCCTGGTGCGGGCAAAGGAACACAGGCCACACGCCTAGCGGAGAAGCTGCGCGTACCGCACGTCTCCACGGGCGACCTGTTCCGCGCCAACATCAGCCGGCAGACGGAGCTCGGCAAGCTCGCGAAGTCCTACATGGACGCCGGCAACCTGGTGCCCGACGAGGTCACCATCGCCATGGCCAAGGACCGCATGGAGCAGCCGGACGCCGAGAGCGGCTTCCTGCTGGACGGCTTCCCGCGCAATGTCGCGCAGGCCGAGGCGCTGGACGAGCTGCTGCGGACCGAGGGCATCGAGCTGGACGCGGTGCTGGACCTCGAGGTGCCCGAGGAGGAGATCGTCAAGCGGATCGCCGGTCGGCGGACCTGCCGCAAGGACTCGGCGCACGTGTTCCACGTGACGTACAGCCCGCCGGAGAAAGAAGGCGTCTGCGACGTCTGCGGCGGGGAGCTGTACCAGCGGGACGACGACGCGGAGGGGACCGTCCGCAAGCGGCTGGAGGTCTACCACACGCAGACCGAGCCGATCATCGACTACTACAAGGCGCAGGGGCTCGTCGTGACGATCTCCTCGCTGGGGCCGGTGGACGAGATCACGCGGAGGGCGCTGGAGGCGCTCAAGCGCGGTTAGCCGCGCTGCTCGGCCGTGGTCGGCCGCGGTTCCCTGCGGGGGCCGCGGCCGACGTGTGCACGGCGTCGGTGCGGCCGTCCCGGGGGGCTGCGCCCCCGGACCCCCGCATCGGCCTGAACGGCCTCGCCCTCAAACTCCCCCGAGCTCTTCGGGCAGGGAGCGCCCCCACGGGCCGGGTTTCGCCGCCCCTTATTGTTGAAGGTGTCCGTCCTCTTCCCGGTCCGAGAAAGGCCGTAGCCCCCATGGTGCAGATCAAGTCCCCCGAGCAGATCGCCAAGATGCGTGCGGCGGGGCTGGTCGTCGCCGCCATTCACACGGCCACCCGGAAGGCGGCCGTGCCCGGGGCGACCACCAAGGACCTGGACCGGGCGGCGCGCAAGGTGCTCGCGGAGCACAACGCCAAGCCGAACTTCCTCGGCTACGGCGGCTTCCCGGCGACGATCTGCACCTCCGTGAACGAGGTCGTCGTCCACGGCATCCCCTCCGACGACATCGTCCTGAAGGACGGCGACGTCATCTCCGTCGACTGCGGCGCGATCGTCGACGGCTGGCACGGCGACGCGGCCTACACCGCCTTCGTGGGGTCAGGACACGCCCCGGAGCTGGTCGAGCTCTCCCGGGTGACCGAGGAGTCGATGTGGGCCGGCATCGCGGCGATGAAGCAGGGCAACCGCCTGGTCGACATCTCGCGGGCCATCGAGACGTACATCCGCCGCCAGCCGAAGCCGGGCGGCGGCCGTTACGGGATCATCGAGGACTACGGCGGCCACGGCATCGGCACCGAGATGCACATGGACCCGCACCTGCTGAACTACGTCGACCGCCGCCGCGGCAAGGGCCCCCGGCTGGTCCCCGGCTTCTGCCTCGCCATCGAGCCGATGGTCTCCCTCGGCACCCCGAAGACCCGGGTCCTGGAGGATGACTGGACGGTCATCACCACGGACGGCACCTGGTCCTCCCACTGGGAGCACTCGGTCGCTCTGACGCCCGAGGGTCCTCTGGTCCTGACGGCCCCTGACGGGGGCAAGGCGAAGCTGGCCGAGTACGGCATCACGGCGGCACCGGACCCACTGGCCTGACGGCGGCCCGGGCGACGCGACGACCGTCGGCCGGCCGGAGAGCGGTGTCAAGAACCGGACGGCATCATGACGGCACCGGGTCCCTTGCATAAAGATCTCCGGTGTGGGGCAGGCTTTCTCGATTCGTGTTTCGTGGAGCGCTGACGTAGACTGACTCGTCGGCTCTTGTGCGCCCGCATGCCTGTGTACAGGACGCGGTGCGGCGAGAGTCGATCAAGGTAGTCGATTCGAAGGGCGAAGCGTGGCCAAGAAGCAAGGTGCCATCGAGATCGAGGGCACTGTCGTCGAGTCTCTGCCGAACGCCATGTTCAAGGTCGAGCTCCAGAACGGCCACCAGGTCCTGGCACACATCAGCGGCAAGATGCGCATGCACTACATCCGCATCCTCCCTGACGACCGGGTCGTGGTGGAGCTGTCTCCGTACGACCTGACGCGTGGCCGGATCGTCTACCGGTACAAGTAGATCTGCCCGCACCCCATCCGTGGGGTGCGCATTCCGCTCCGGCGGGATGGTGGCACTGACCCGGAGAACCTCATCCCATGAAGGTCAAGCCGAGCGTCAAGAAGATCTGCGACAAGTGCAGGGTGATCCGCCGTCACGGCCGGGTCATGGTCATCTGCGAGAACCCGCGCCACAAGCAGCGCCAGGGCTGACGCACGACCGACCGCACCCTCTGCACCGCCATCGCAGGGATTCGCGCGACGCAAGCTGAATATGTTCATACGCAGGACCCGAGCGGAGTTCGTCCGTTCGACACCCCCGGTTCGGAGGCCGGGGACCCGGTTCGTACCAAATCCTTGGAACAGAGGAGGACGGCGGGCTGGGAGCCGGTCCTGTGGAAGACCTCCGAAGATCAACTGGAGCCATTGAATGGCACGCGTATCCGGTGTTGACATCCCGCGCGACAAGCGCGTGGAGGTCGCTCTCACCTACGTGTTCGGCATCGGCCGGACCCTGTCCCAGCAGACGCTGGCCGCCACCGGCATCGACCCGGACACCCGCGTCCGCGAGCTGTCCGAAGAGCAGCTCGTCGCGATCCGTGAGTACGTCGACAACAACATCAAGACCGAGGGTGACCTCCGTCGCGAGATCCAGGCCGACATCCGCCGCAAGGTCGAGATCGGTACGTACCAGGGTCTGCGGCACCGCCGCGGTCTGCCCGTCCGCGGTCAGCGCACCAGCACCAACGCCCGTACCCGCAAGGGCCCGCGTCGCGCCATCGCCGGCAAGAAGAAGCCGGGCAAGAAGTAGTCCGCAGCGACACTCGCCGTCCAGCGGTCTTCGCTGTAGGACCGACCACCTCCCACAGGAGTTTCAGACATGCCCCCCAAGGGACGTCAGGGCGCTGCCAAGAAGGTGCGCCGCAAGGAAAAGAAGAACGTCGCTCACGGCCACGCCCACATCAAGAGCACGTTCAACAACACCATCGTTTCGATCACCGACCCGTCCGGCAACGTGATCTCCTGGGCCTCCGCCGGCCACGTCGGCTTCAAGGGCTCCCGGAAGTCCACGCCGTTCGCCGCGCAGATGGCCGCCGAGTCGGCCGCCCGCCGCGCCCAGGAGCACGGCATGCGCAAGGTCGACGTGTTCGTCAAGGGTCCGGGCTCCGGCCGTGAGACCGCCATCCGTTCGCTGCAGGCGACCGGTCTCGAGGTCGGCTCCATCCAGGACGTCACCCCGACCCCCCACAACGGCTGCCGTCCGCCGAAGCGCCGCCGCGTCTGACGCGTTCGCCGCTTCACGGCAGTGGGTGTCCGGGCGGTACGGTCCGTATACGGGTCGTACCGCCCGTACCCTTGCAGTACCCGCACCCTGTCCGGTGCGGTCTGGTCGGGCGTCATATAGCGGGCGCCCACGACTGAAGGATCTGATCCACACATGCTGATCGCTCAGCGCCCCTCGCTGACCGAAGAGGTCGTCGACGAGTTCCGCTCCCGGTTCGTGATCGAGCCGCTGGAGCCGGGCTTCGGCTACACCCTCGGCAACTCCCTGCGTCGTACGCTCCTCTCCTCGATCCCGGGTGCGGCGGTCACGTCCATCCGCATCGACGGCGTTCTGCACGAGTTCACCACCGTGCCGGGCGTCAAGGAGGACGTCACCGACCTGATCCTCAACATCAAGCAGCTGGTCGTCTCCTCCGAGCACGACGAGCCCGTGGTGATGTACCTGCGCAAGCAGGGCCCGGGTCTGGTCACCGCCGCCGACATCGCGCCCCCGGCCGGTGTCGAGGTGCACAACCCCGACCTCGTCCTCGCCGCGCTCAACGGCAAGGGCAAGCTGGAGATGGAGCTGACCGTCGAGCGCGGTCGCGGCTACGTCTCCGCCGTGCAGAACAAGCAGGTGGGCCAGGAGATCGGCCGTATCCCGGTCGACTCGATCTACTCGCCGGTGCTGAAGGTCACGTACAAGGTCGAGGCCACGCGTGTCGAGCAGCGCACCGACTTCGACAAGCTGATCGTCGACGTCGAGACCAAGCAGGCGATGCGTCCGCGTGACGCCATGGCCTCCGCCGGCAAGACCCTGGTCGAGCTGTTCGGTCTCGCCCGCGAGCTGAACATCGACGCCGAGGGCATCGACATGGGCCCGTCCCCGACGGACGCCGCGCTCGCCGCCGACCTCGCTCTGCCGATCGAGGAGCTCGAGCTCACCGTTCGGTCGTACAACTGCCTCAAGCGTGAGGGCATCCACTCCGTGGGTGAGCTCGTCGCCCGCTCCGAGGCCGACCTCCTCGACATTCGCAACTTCGGTGCGAAGTCCATCGACGAGGTCAAGGCGAAGCTGGCGGGGATGGGACTTGCCCTCAAAGATTCACCTCCCGGATTCGACCCGACCGCCGCGGCGGACGCGTTCGGCGCGGACGACGACGCGGATGCCGGATTCGTAGAGACCGAGCAGTACTGAGCGCTCCGCGGGGAGGCCGTACTGCGTCTGCGGGCCGGTTGTGGCTGGTCGCGCAGTTCCCCGCGCCCCTTCCGGGAGCGCCCCTTCGGGGCCGCTCCCGGATCTCCGATGGGCAACCGCCTGCTCGGATACTGACCCCGGTACCTGATACGGCCGGGGCAGACACACAGGAGAAGAACCATGCCGAAGCCCGCCAAGGGTGCCCGTATGGGCGGCAGCCCCGCGCACGAGAAGCTGATGCTCGCGAACCTCGCGAAGTCGCTGTTCGAGCACGGCCGCATCACCACCACCGAGGCGAAGGCCCGCCGCCTGCGCCCGTACGCCGAGCGTCTGATCACCAAGGCGAAGAAGGGCGACCTTCACAACCGCCGTCAGGTGCTCCAGGTCATCACGGACAAGGGCATCGTCCACACGCTCTTCACCGAGATCGGCCCGCGGTACGAGAACCGTCCCGGTGGCTACACCCGTATCACCAAGATCGGCAACCGCCGTGGCGACAACGCGCCCATGGCTGTCATCGAGCTGGTCGAGGCGCTGACGGTGCAGCAGAAGGCCGTGGGTGAGGCCGAGGCCGCCACCAAGCGTGCGGTCAAGGAGGCCGAGGCCAAGGCGGAGGAGCCGAAGGCCGAGGAGACCAAGGCCGAGGAGGCCAAGGCCGAGGAGACCAAGGCCGAGGAGGCCCCGGTCGAGGACGCCAAGGCCGAGGAGTCCAAGGACGAGGAGTCCAAGGACGCCTGAGCGGTACGCCCTCGTGCTTGAGAGCGGGTCCGCCCCCTGCGGGGCGGGCCCGCTTTCGCGTACGCGCGTGTTCGCGCACCTGAGAGGATCTGTACGTGAGTGACGAAGTGCAGCCCGGTTGTGTCCGTGTCCGTCTCGACCTGTCGTACGACGGCACCGACTTCCACGGCTGGGCCAAGCAGGCCGGCGGCCGGCGGACCGTGCAGGGCGAGATCGAGGACGCGCTGCGTACGGTCACGCGGTCGACGGAGACGTACGAGCTGACCGTGGCCGGGCGCACCGACGCCGGGGTGCACGCGCGGGGGCAGGTGGCCCACGTGGATCTGCCCGAGCAGGTGTGGCGCGAGCACCACGAGAAGCTGCTCAAGCGGCTCGCCGGGCGGCTGCCCCGGGACGTGCGCGTGTGGGCCCTGCGCCCCGCGCCCAGCGGCTTCAACGCCCGTTTCTCCGCCGTCTGGCGCCGCTACGCCTACCGCGTCACCGACAACCCCGGCGGCGTCGACCCGCTGCTGCGGAACCACGTCCTCTGGCACGACTGGCCGCTCGACGTCGACGCCATGAACGAGGCCGCCCAGCGACTCCTGGGCGAGCACGACTTCGCCGCGTACTGCAAGAAGCGCGAGGGCGCGACCACGATCCGTACGCTCCAGGAGCTGAACCTTCGGCGGGGGGACGACGGGATCGTCACCGCCACCGTCCGGGCCGACGCGTTCTGCCACAACATGGTGCGCTCGCTCATCGGCGCGCTGCTGTTCGTGGGGGACGGGCACCGCACGCCCGACTGGCCCGGAAAGGTCCTGGCCGCGGGCGTACGGGACTCCGCCGTGCACGTCGTACGGCCGCACGGGCTGACCCTGGAGGAGGTCGGCTACCCGGCCGACGAGCTGCTGGCCGCGCGCAGCCGCGAGGCGCGCAACAAGCGGTCGCTGCCGGCGGCGGGCTGCTGCCGAGAGGGCCGAGAGGGCCCGGGTGACCGCACGTGACGGTACGGATTCGGCCCGGCGGGGGAGGAGCGGGGAGGGTGACGGCCTACTGGTTGGCCGCCGCCGACGCCTGGGCCTCACCGCGGCGGCTGATCTGCTGGAACGCGAACTGGGCGAGGTCGTCGCCGGCCCGGAAGACCTTGGTGTCCTCGGTCGTGACGCTCTTGCCGTTGGTGAAACCGGTGAGGGTGAAGTAGGCGTAGCGGCCCAGGGAGTTGGTCGTGGAGCGGCAGACCGCGCCGTTGCAGAAGGCCTTGACGCCGTCGCCGGACAGCGGCTTGATGATGCTCTTCTTGTCGGTCTCGCCCCTGGCCTTGGCCGCCTGTGCCTCGGTGTCGAAGACGGCGATGCCGATGGTCACCGCGATGCCGTCCTTGCTGTAGGTGGCGCGCAGCAGGCGGGTGCAGCCGTTGCCGGTGAGGGCCTTGGGGAGCGTGCCCTGGGCGGCGGTGGCGCAGTTCTTGGTGTCGTCCGTCAGGCCCTTCTTGTACACGTTCTCGCCCATGGTCAGCTGGGTGCCGGGAAAGAGCGTGTCGGGGCTGAGCGGGGCCGTGTCCTTCTTCGCGCTGGATATGAACTCCTTCGGATCCAGCGGGGGCGGGGCGCTGGTGGGGGCGAAGGAGGGCGTGGCGGACTCGCTCGGCAGGGTGGCGGGCAGCTGGGAGGACGCCCGGCCCGGGGCGTTGCTGTCGCTGCTGGCCGACACCATGCTCATGGCGACGGCCGTGGCGATCCCGGCGACGGCCAGCACGCCACCGCCGATGAACAGCACCCGGCGTCTCTTGTGCCGCGTCTCCGAGGCCTCGGCGAGCGCGGCCCAGTCCGGAGTCTGGCCGTCGCTCCCGCTGCTCCACGGCTGCTGAGAATTCGGTTTCCAGGGATCCCACTGGGACTGCGAGCCCCCCTGCCCATAACTCATGGGCCGCATCTTAGACGGGGGTTGGGGGGTGCTGGTGCGCCTGGGGCGGGCTGGGGACGGGCCTTCGGTGCAGGGCGGGACAAAGCGACGCGCCCTTCGGGGGAGGCCGCCGAAAAAAGGTTCGCCCGGGCGCACTCCGGTTCCGGGGCGGTGGGGCGGCGGGGCGGAGCGGTACGGCGGACGGCCGCGAGCCGGCGGCCGGGTCCTGCGGCCCCCGGGTCGGCCGGGGGCGTGGTTCGTGAGCGGGTGGTGTTGTTTCGGGGCTGGGCGGTGTCTCGTGGCCCGTCCTGGGGGTATGGGGGTACCGTTCCTGGGCAGTGAGCGGGAGTGAGTCCGCGCACTGGCACGCCCCGAACGGTTGTGGGCGCGCTGGTCGTCCCCCGCGACTCTCCCCCAGAGGGGGCGCCCCCAGGCACCGCACCCGGCGTCCCAGATCGCACGGCAGCGCTGCCCCGGCCGGCCCAGCACACCGCAAGCCCGGAAGCCGACCATCACACGATCGAGCTAAACCAGCCTTATACACGCTCCTTGGCGAGCAGCTGCCAACCCCCTGCTCGGGAGAGCTCGGGGGAGAGCGGGGGCGAGGCGGTTCGGGCCGCCGCGGGGAGCCGGGGCGGCGGTCTCCGGGGCGGGCGGCGTAGACTGGGCGCGGAACACGCAGGATCTGTATGGGCGCCCCCGTTTTGACCCCCGGAGGGCGCTGCGGGTATTCTGCGGTTTCGTTGTGTATTGGCTTGCTCATTCTCACGGGACGGGCCCTTACACCGGTCCACCGGGCCGATGACCAGCGACCAGCACGCGGTTTGCGTCACCGTAGTGCGGCCAAGGCTGTCGTGATCGTCTTTGGTGACCTTGTCAGGACCACTCACTGAAGAAGCGAAGGCTACGAACCGTGCGTACGTACAGCCCCAAGCCCGGCGACATCACGCGCCAGTGGCATGTCATTGACGCCCAGGACGTAGTCCTGGGCCGCCTGGCGTCCACCGCCGCCACCCTTCTGCGGGGCAAGCACAAGCCGATCTACGCGCCGCACGTCGACGCTGGTGACTTCGTCATCATCATCAACGCCGACAAGGTGCACCTCTCCGGCAACAAGCGGACCCAGAAGCTGGCGTACCGCCACTCCGGCTACCCGGGCGGTCTGCGTTCCATCCGCTACGACGAGCTGCTGGAGAAGAGCCCGGAGAAGGCCGTCGAGAAGGCCGTCAAGGGCATGCTCCCCAAGAACTCCCTGGGCCGTCAGATGCTCTCGAAGCTGAAGGTCTACAAGGGTGACCAGCACCCGCACGCCGCGCAGCAGCCGGTGCCGTTCGAGATCACCCAGGTCGCGCAGTAAGTCCGGCCACCCCCTAAGACTGAAGAGAAGCTGAGGAGAATCGTGGCCGAGACCACTGCCGAGCAGCCGCTCGAAGAGCTTGACATCGACAGCTACACCACCGAGTCCGAGGTCCCCGTCGAGGGCGAGTACACCTCGGAGTCCATGGCCTCCCGTTTCGGCGAGCCGCAGCCGGCCGCCGGCCTGGGCCGCCGCAAGGTCGCCATCGCCCGCGTCCGGATCATTCCGGGCACCGGCAAGTGGAAGATCAACGGTCGCACCCTCGAGGACTACTTCCCGAACAAGGTGCACCAGCAGGAAGTCAACGAGCCCTTCAAGGTGCTGGAGCTCGAGGGCCGCTACGACGTCGTCGCCCGTATCGCCGGTGGCGGTGTCTCCGGTCAGGCCGGGGCCCTCCGCCTCGGTGTCGCCCGTGCGCTGAACGAGGCCGACGTCGACAACAACCGCGGCCCGCTGAAGAAGGCCGGCTTCCTCCGTCGCGACGACCGTGCGGTCGAGCGCAAGAAGGCCGGTCTGAAGAAGGCCCGTAAGGCCCCGCAGTACAGCAAGCGCTGATCCCAGGCGCCCCTGCACGTACTCCGAACGCCCCGGCGGCACGCCCACTGTGCCCCCGGGGCGTTCGTATATCACAGGGCTTGGGCGTATAACGGCACAAGCTGCTCAAAGGCTGGTGCGATCGGATGCCGGGGGCGTCGAATGCCATAATCCAGCATCTTTTCGAAACGATGCTTCTCCAGGAGGACAAGTGGGACGACTCTTCGGCACGGACGGCGTGCGTGGCGTCGCCAACGCGGACCTGACCGCCGAGCTGGCGCTCGGCCTCTCCGTCGCCGCTGCGCACGTGCTGGCCGAGGCGGGCACCTTCGAAGGCCACAGGCCGACCGCGGTGGTGGGGCGGGACCCGCGCGCGTCCGGGGAGTTCCTGGAGGCGGCCGTGGTCGCCGGCCTGGCGAGCGCGGGCGTGGACGTGCTGCGGGTCGGCGTGCTGCCGACGCCGGCGGTGGCGTACCTGACCGGTGCGCTCGGCGCCGACCTGGGCGTGATGCTGTCGGCCAGCCACAACGCCATGCCGGACAACGGCATCAAGTTCTTCGCCCGCGGCGGTCACAAGCTCGCCGACGAGCTGGAGGACCGTATCGAGGCGGTCTACGAGGAGCATCGCACCGGCGCGCCCTGGGACCGTCCCACGGGTGCGGGCGTGGGCCGCGTACGCGACTACGACGAGGGCTTCGACAAGTACGTCGCTCACCTCGTCGACGTCCTGCCGAACCGGATCGACGGCCTGCGGATCGTCCTGGACGAGGCGCACGGCGCCGCCTTCGGCGTCTCGCCGGAGGCCTTCCGGCGGGCCGGTGCCGAGGTCGTCACCATCGGCGCGGGGCCGAACGGCCTCAACATCAACGACGGCTGCGGCTCCACCCACCTCGAACAGCTCAAAGCGGCCGTGGTCGAGCACGGCGCCGACTTCGGCATCGCGCACGACGGCGACGCCGACCGCTGCCTGGCCGTGGACCACACCGGTGAGGAGATCGACGGCGACCAGATCCTGTCGGTGCTCGCGCTGGCGATGCGGGAGCGTTCCGCGCTGCGCTGCGACACCGTTGTCGCGACCGTGATGTCGAACCTGGGCTTCAAGCTGGCCATGGAGCGCGAGGGCATCCACCTCGTGCAGACCGCCGTCGGCGACCGGTACGTCCTGGAGGAGATGAAGGGCAAGGGCTACGCCCTCGGCGGCGAGCAGTCCGGCCACGTCATCATCCTCGACCACGCCACCACCGGCGACGGCACGCTGACCGGTCTGATGCTGGCGGCCCGGGTCGCCGAGACCGGCCGTACGCTGCGGGACCTGGCCTCCGTGATGGAGCGCCTGCCGCAGGTCCTCATCAACGTCCCGGACGTGGACAAGTCCCGGGTGAAGACCTCGGCCGACCTGGCGGCCGCGGTCACCGAGGCGGAGCGGGAGCTGGGGGAGACCGGACGGGTGCTGCTGCGTTCGTCCGGAACCGAGCCGCTGGTCCGGGTCATGGTCGAGGCCGCGGACATCGACCAGGCCCGCTCGGTGGCGAGCCGCCTGGCGGACGCGGTGAAGTCGGCGCTCGGTTGACCGTCGCGGGGTCGGTCGGTGGCCGGTCGGCGGTCGGCCGGCCGGTGGGCGAGTCGGCGGCCGGGTTCGGCCCGCGGCCGACTGCCCGGGGAGGAGCGAGACCGGCTCCCCGAGGAGGGGGCAGGACGGCCTCCCCGAGGAGGGCGCGAGACGAGCTGCCAGAGGCCGCGGCGTTGGGCCGGTCCGTGGTCGGCCGTACGGCCGGGGCCGGGCGTACGGCCGACCACGGACC
>NZ_QFDQ01000030.1 GCF_003270085.1 Streptomyces triticisoli
GACTCCCTGGCCCGCCCGCGGCCCCGCCGGATCCCGCCCGGCGGGCGGAACCGCGGGCGGAGCCGCGCCCGCCGGTCGCGGAGGTGCCACCAGAGGCTGCCGCCCCGGCCACGGCCCGGCGGTCGGAGCTCCGGCTTCCCGTCCTGGTGGCAGCGCCTGTCGCCGCTTCGGCCCCGCCGCCGCTTCGGCGTCGGCGGCCGGATCGGCTGCCGGGCTTGGTTCCGGTCTTCCGGTCCGGGCGGGACGCCGTCGGTGTCGTGGGCCGGGGGATCTCGATGGTGACGGGCACGCCGGACGGCTCGCGGGCGCCGGTGACGGTGGTCAGTTCCGCGTCGCTCGACGTGATGCGGGCCGTCCGGGGGCGGATGCCCGCGTCCGACATGAGCCGGGTGATGTCCCGTTTCTGGGTGGGCAGGACCAGTGTGACCACGCTGCCGGAGCCGCCGGCGCGCGCGGTGCGGCCGCCCCGGTGGAGGTAGTCCTTGTGGTCGGTGGGGGGATCGACGTTCACGACGAGGTCGAGGTCGTCGATGTGGATGCCCCGGGCCGCGACGTTCGTCGCCACCAGGGCGGTGACCTGGCCGTTCTTGAACTGTTCCAGGGTGCGGTTCCGCTGCGGCTGGGTGCGGCCCCCGTGCAGTGCCGCCGCGCGGACACCGACGGCCAGGAGCCGCTTGGCGAGCCGGTCGGCGGACCTCTTGGTGTCGAGGAAGAGGATGACCCGGCCGTCACGGGCGGCGATGCGCGTGGTGACGGCCTTCTTGTCGGTCTCGTCCTGGACGTGGAGCACGTGGTGCTCCATGGTGGTCACCGCTCCCGCGGACGGGTCCACGGAGTGCACCACGGGGTCGGTCAGGAACCGCTGCACCAGGCGGTCGATGTTGCGGTCCAGGGTGGCCGAGAAGAGCATGCGCTGTCCGTCGGGCCGCACTTGCTGGATCAGCTTGGTGATCTGCGGCAGGAAGCCCATGTCGGTCATCTGGTCGGCTTCGTCCAGCACCGTGATGCGTACGCCGCCGAGTACGCAGTCCCCGCGTTCCACGAGGTCGTTGAGCCTGCCGGGAGTCGCCACGACGACCTCCGCGCCGCGCCGGAGCGCACCGGCCTGCTTGGTGATGGACAGCCCGCCGACCACGGTGGTCAGCCGGAGGTTCACCGCCGTCGCGTAGGGGGTCAGTGCGTCCGTCACCTGCTGGGCGAGTTCACGGGTGGGCACCAGCACCAGGGCGAGGGGTGCCTTGGGCTCCGCACGCAGTCCGGCTGTGCGGGCCAGGAGCGCCAGCCCGAACGCGAGGGTCTTGCCGGAGCCGGTGCGCCCCCGTCCCAGCAGGTCACGGCCGGCGATCGAGTTGGGCAGGGTGGCGGCCTGGATGGGGAAGGGGGTGGTCACGCCCTGCGCGGCGAGGGTCTTCAGCAGCGCCTCGGGCATGTCCAGACCGGCGAAGTCCTCGACGGCGGGAAGTGCGGGTGTCGTGTTCTCCGGCAGCCGGAACTCTCTTGGCGACGAGGCGGACGGTGGGGGTGACGAGGCGCGCCGGTTCGGCTTCTGGGGTCTGCGGGGCATGCGGGACATGCGGGTGTCTGCCTTCCTGAAAACAGCACAAACCGGGGTCCGCACCATGACGGTGCGGACCCCGGTGAGTGGATACGCGTCCGGCGATCAGGCGGGGACGATGTTCTCCGCCTGCGGGCCCTTCTGGCCCTGCGTGACGTCGAAGGAGACCCGCTGGCCCTCCTGGAGCTCACGGAAGCCCTGGGTCGCGATGTTCGAGTAGTGGGCGAAGACGTCCGGTCCGCCGCCGTCCTGCTGGATGAAGCCGAAACCCTTTTCGGCGTTGAACCACTTCACGGTTCCCTGTGCCATGTCCTTCTCCTTCTGTAGGCAGAGGCCCCATCCGGAGATGCCGGAAAACAAATAATGCGCCCGAAGGAGAAGCATTCCCGTCAGGCGCACATAGGTTCATGGGTACCACAACTGCAACTTGGGGGATCGTAGCACAGATCGGCGGAGCGGGGCGGATCATCGAGGCGCGCGGTGGCGCGGTACGGGGCTTGGACCTGCGCGGCCCCGGTCCGGATCGGGTGATCCCGGGCCGGGGCCGGATGCGTTCGTCGGTCTGCCGGTCAGTCGGTCAGTCGGTCAGTCGAACGCGGCGGCGAACATGCCGGGCTCGTAGGAGCCTCCCTTCTGGTGCGTGATCACGGCGAGCCGGTTGGCCGCGTTGATCAGGGCGACCAGGCAGACCAGCGCGGCGGTCTGGTCGTCGTCGTAGTGCTTGCGCACCTGGGCCCAGGTCTCGTCGGACACGCCCTGGTGGGCGTCGGCGAGCCGGGTGCCCTCTTCGGCGAGTGCCAGCGCGGCCCGCTCGGCCTCGGTGAACACGGTGGACTCCCGCCAGGCGGCGACCAGGTGGAGGCGGACCGCGGTCTCCCCGGCGGCCGCGGCCTCCTTGGTGTGCATGTCGATGCAGTGACCGCAGCCGTTGATCTGGCTGGCGCGCAACGACACCAGCTCCTGCGTGGACTTCGGCAGCGACGACTGGTGGACCACCAGGCCGGCGCCTGCGAACCGCTTGGCGAACTTGGCGGCGATCTCGTTGCCGAACAGGTCGAATCGTGTGTCCATGGTTTTCTTCGTCCTCCCCTTGTGGTGGTGCGCTGGACGAACACGAGATGCCGGTGGCCCGCTCCCTGTGACGCAGTGGCCGTGTGATGTACACCACGTCTCGCAGGTGTCACAAAGTCGCGAGGCCCGGCGTCTTGTGCGCGTGGGATCGGTGGGAGCGGACAGGCGGGAGCAACCGGTGAAGAGCGAGCACAGCGAGCGCGGCGGGCGCATGGACCGGGCCACCGAGGCGTTCGTCGCCCATCGCAACCTGCTGTTCACCGTCGCCTACGAGATGCTCGGCTCGGCCGCCGACGCGGAGGACGTGCTGCAGGAGACCTGGCTGCGGTGGGCGGGTGTCGAGCTCGGCACGGTGCGGGACCAGCGTGCGTACCTGGTTCGGATCACCACGCGCCAGGCACTGAGCCGGCTGCGTACGCTCGGCCGCCGCCGGGAGTCCTACTTCGGCCCCTGGCTGCCCGCGCCGCTGCTGACCACCCCGGACGTGGCCGAGGACGTCGAGCTGGCCGACAGCGTCTCGATGGCGATGCTGCTGGTGCTGGAGACGCTCATGCCGACCGAGCGGGCGGTGTTCGTGCTGCGCGAGGTGTTCGACCTCGGGTACGACGAGATCGCCGAGGCCGTCGACAAGAGCCCGGCCGCGGTCCGCCAGATCGCGCACCGGGCACGGGCCCACGTCGCGGCGCGCCGGCCGCGCGGGGTCGTCTCCCCGGCCGAGACCCGGAACGCGCTCGACGCGTTCCAGCGGGCGGTCGAGACGGGCGACCTGCAGAGCCTGCTCGACATCCTCGCGCCGGATGTCGTCCTCCTGGGTGACGGTGGCGGGGTCAAGCAGGCCGTCCCTCGGCCCGTCGTGGGGGCCGACAAGGTGGCCCGTCTGTTGGTCGGCGGGCTGGGCAAGGTCGCCGCCGCGGTGTCGCTGCGGCCGGCACAGGTCAATGGCCACCCGGCGCTGGTGGTCCGGCTCGACGGCGCGCTCGACACCGTCGTGGCGGTGCGCATCGACGACGGCCTCATCACCGGGCTCTACGCCGTGCGCAACCCCGAGAAGCTGTCGCACATGCGGCGGGAGACCGTCCTGCGCCGCTGAGCCCGGGGCCCCTGGAAACGGAGGTGCTCTCGGCCGATCGGTGCGTCATCCGTGAGCCGCGTCGGCGCGAGGGCGTCCGGTTCCGGCTCCCCACGGCCTCGGCCGGTCCGAACGGTAGGGTCGTCCGTCATGGATGCGGGGGCGGGAAACGGGATGGTCGCTGTTCCAGCGGGGCGGGTGACGCTGTCGGACCGGCGGACGCAGCGCAGTTGGGTGGTCGAGGTCGCGGCGTTCCGGATGTCGGCGGTCCCGGTCACGCAGTCGTCGTACGCGGAGGTCACCGGCCGGTGGCCGAGTGCCGCCCGAGGGGACCGGCTGCCCGTCGAGGGTGTGTCCTGGTGGGACGCGGTGCGGTTCTGCAACGCCCTTTCCCTGCGTGAGGGGCTGACGCCCGCCTATCCCCGGTGCGACGAGGACGGCGGGGCGGTCGAGTGGGACGCCTCCGCCGACGGGTACCGGCTGCCGACCGAGGCCGAGTGGGAGTACGCGTGCCGGGCCGGCACCACCGGCCCGCGCCACGGCCCGCTCGACGAGATCGCCTGGTACCGGGACAACTCCGGTGAGCGCATCCACCCGGTGGGCGGCAAACGGCCCAACGCCTGGGGCCTGTACGACATGCTCGGCAACGTCTGGGACTGGTGCTGGGACTTCTACGACCCCGACGTGTACGGCACCTACCGGGTGCTGCGCGGAGGCGGATGGTCCGACGAGCACTGGAGCTGCCGCGCCTCGGTACGGCGCCGCAGCCATCCGACCTTCCGCATCGACGACGTGGGATTCCGCCTCGCGCGCTCCGCATGACCGCGGCCGGGAGCCGAACCGGGCCGAGACTGCCAGGGCCGAGACCGTCAAGCCGAGACCGGCGGACCTCTCCGACGGTGAAAGCACCTGCGGTGGCTGTGGCACGCCCCACCGGGTCCCGGTCGTCGGCTTTTCACCGGGGATCGGCCAGAGCGCGTCCTTCCCCCGGTGCGGTTCGTGCCTGGTGCCCAGGTGCGGGGGTGGCGGCGCAGTGCTCCGATGGGATGTAGGGGTGAACCCGGACCTCCGGGGATGCATGACCGGCCGGTCCGGGAGCCCTCAGAGCTGCGGAGGACCGGTGCGGGCGGACCCGGGGCGCGCGGCTTGGCGGCCGGCGAAAGGGGTGTCCGGGATGAGCGCGGAGATGGTTTTCGGGGCTGTCCACAGCCGGGCGGGGCAGGCGGGGGACGTCTCCTCCGCTCCGGGCGGGTTGCTGGACGTGCTGGGTGTCGCGGCCGTCGTCCTCGACGCGGACGGGCGGATCGTGCTGTGGAGCCCGCAGGCCGAGGTCCTGTTCGGCTACACCGCCCAGGAGGCGCTGGGCCAGTACGCGGCCCGGCTGCTGCTCGAGGAGAAGCACCTGGAGCAGGTGCTCGAACTGTTCGCCCGGGTCATGGCGAGCGGCGAGAGCTGGGCCGGCGGTTTCCCCATTCGGTGCAAGGACGGCCACACCCGGGTGGTGGAGTTCCGCAACATGCGGCTGGAGGATGTCCGGGGGGGCCTGTACGCCCTGGGCATCGCCACCGACCAGGCCACCCTGCGGGAGGTGGAGCGGGGGCTGGCGCTGTCGGTGCGCCTGATCGAGCAGTCCCCGATCGGGCTGGCCGTTCTGGACACCGACCTGCGGTTCGTGACCGTCAATCCGACGTTGGAGCGGATCAACGGCCTGCCTGCCGCCGACCACATCGGCCAGCGCCCCCGCGAGGTCCTGCCGCACCTGAACACCGATGTCGAGGCCGCGATCCGCCAGGTGCTGGAGACCGGAGTGCCGCAGCTGGACCAGCCCGCCGTCGGCCGCACCGCGGCCGACCCCGGCCGCGAGCGTGCCTGGTCGGTCTCCCGCTACCGGCTGGAGGACCCCGGCGGGCGGGTGCTGGGGGTGGCCGCCTCGATCGTGGACGTCACCGAGCGGCGCCGGGCGGAGAACGAGGCGGCCCGGGCCCGGCGGCGCCTGACGCTCATCGCCGACGCCTCCCTGCGCATCGGGACCACGCTCGACCTCGAGCAGACCGCCCGCGAGCTGGCCGAGGTGTGCGTGCCGGACGTCGCCGACGTGGCCGAGGTGGACGTGCTCGACAGCGTCCTGCAGGGCCACGCGGCGGAGACCCACGAAGGGCCCGCGCTGTTCTGCTCCCTCGCCGTGACCGCGGCCTGCCCGCTCGCTGCCCGCGCCGCCGACTCGCCCGGCGAACTCGCCGTCTACGACACCGACCGCCTGGCCGCCCAGTGCGTGAACCTCCGCCGCCCGCTCCGGGTGCCCCGCGTGGACCGCCGCGACCTGCCGCGCATCGCCCGCTGCCCCCAGGCGGTCGAGCTTCTGGCCCGCGCCGGGCTCCACTCCTACCTGGCCGTGCCGCTGACCGCCCGCGGCGAGATCCTCGGGGTCCTCGGCCTCAAGCGCACCCGCACCCCCGAACCGTTCACCCACGACGACGAAGTCCTGGCCGGCGAGCTGGCCGCCCGCGCCGCCCTGTCCATCGACAACGCCCGCTGGTACCGCAGCCAGCGGCACGCGGCCCTCGCCCTCCAGCGCCACCTGCTCCCCCAGCACCCGCCGCACCTGGTGGGCCTGGAGGTCGCCAGCCGCTACCAGCCCGCCGCGGCCGCCGTCGAGGTCGGCGGCGACTGGTTCGACGCCATCCCCCTGGCCGGCGACAGGACCGCCCTCGTGGTCGGCGACGTCATGGGCAGCGGCATCAACGCCGCCGCCACCATGGGCCAGTTGCGCACCGCCACCCGTGCCTTCGCCGACCTCGACCTCGCTCCCGCGGAGGTCCTCGAACGCCTCGACCACACCACCACCCGCCTGGAGGAGGCCATCACCACCTGCGCCTACGCCGTCTACGACCCGCACCGCGCGCAGTGCCGCATCTCTCTCGCCGGCCACCTGCCCCCCGCCCTGGTCCGCCCCGGCCGCGCCCCCCGACTGCTCGACCTGCCCACCGGCACACCCCTCGGGGTCGGCGGCGTCCCGTTCCGGACCGCCGCCTTCGACCTGGACCCCGGTGACCAGCTGGTCCTCTACACCGACGGCCTGGTCGAGACCCGCGACCAGCCCATCGACCAGCGGCTGAACACCCTCCTCGGCCTCCTCGACGACCCGGAGCGCCCCCTGGAGGAGACCTGCGACCGGCTCCTGCACGCCCTGCGCCACCCCGACGACCACGACGACGTCGCCCTGCTCATCGCCCGCGCCCGGCCCACCCCCGGCCACCAGGCCTCCCGGCCCTGAACGAACCGCTGAGCGGTGTACACGCGGGTCCGCTCGCGGGTGGTTTCGTGAGCGGGAACGTGAACATCGCCCCGGCATCCCGTGGCGGGACATGCGTACGGCCACCGCCGCGGCGGAACCTGCGGCGGTGGCCGTACGTCGTGCGTCGTACGTCACGCGTCGTGCGTCACGCGGGCCGGCCGTGCGTCACTGTGCCGGGGCCAGTTCCGCTCGGCCGAACAACAGGGCGTAGCCCGGCGGGAGTTGGCCCAGGATGCGAGTCAGCAGATCCTGGTCCAGCAGGTCGGCCAGGACGCTGAGGACCGAGCTGACGTCCCAGCGGGCCGTGGCCGGGGTGGAGCCGTCGATACGGGCTGCCGCCGCGTCGACGAACTCCGGGGCCGTCAGGGGACGGGTGACCGGGATCTGGGAGGCGATCACCTCGGCCGCTTCCCGGGGGAGGGCGCGGGCCAGGTCCACGCGCTCGTCGCCGGTGACGTGGCCGCCGAGGGCCGACAGGACGATGCGGATGACGCGTTCCGCCTCCGCTCTCGTCGTGTACTGGCCGGCTTCCTGCACCTGCTCGGTCAGTTCCCTCCATTTCCTCTGGTCGGCCGCTTCGTTGCGGGTGCTCGTGTTCCGCGTTGTGGTCTCGCCTCGTACCGTAGGCGTGATCATCCTGCGGTCCTCCTCCGCGTGGGTCGTGGGTCCGTCCGGATACCTCGTCATACGACGTCACACGTCGTCGTACGTCGTCACACGTCATCGCGCCCCGTGGGCGGGGTACCGGGCCCACGGGACGCGTTCGGCAGGCCGCTTCAGCCGCTGAGCTGCCTGCGGTCGCTGCTTCCGGTGATCTGGATCTTGCGTGGCTTGGCCTGTTCGGCGACCGGGATGCGCAGGGTGAGGACGCCGGCCTCGTAGGAGGCGTCGATGCGGTCCGTGTCGAGGTTCTCGCCGAGGAAGAGCTGACGGGAGAAGATACCCGTGGGCCGTTCGGCGACGATCATTTCGGCACCCTCGGGGGCCGGGGACCTGCGTTCGGCGTGGATGTTGAGGACGTTCCGCTCGACGTCGAGGTCGATGGTCTCCGGGTCGACCCCCGGGAGGTCGAAGTGGACGATGAAGTCGTCTCCCGCGCGGTAGGCGTCCATCGCCATCGCACCCGGGCGGGTGGGGCCGAAGACCTGCTGTGCCAGGCGGTCGAGTTCACGGAACGGATCGGAGCGCATGAGCATCACAGCTCACCCCTTTCATGTGCCGCTGCTGTGCCATGCCCTACTACTTCTTCTATAACCCGGAGGATGAAAATTGACAAGCCTCGGCTCAAGTTTCGGCTCGGATCCGGACGCGGGACGTCCGGAAAACCGACGGCCCAGCCCGTTCCCGGGCTGGGCCGTCGCGTGTGCGGTCCGGACCGGAGCCGTCAGCCGAACATGCCCGGCTCGTAGTCGCCCCCCGGCTGCTGGACGATGACGTTCAGGCGGTTGAAGGCGTTGATCAGGGCGATGAGGGAGACCAGGGCGGCCAGTTGGTCCTCGTCGTAGTGCTTGGCGGCGCTGGACCAGGCCTCGTCGCTCACTCCGCCGGCGGCGTCGGCGATGCGGGTGCCCTGCTCGGCCAGTTCGAGGGCGGCGCGCTCGGCCTCGGTGAAGACCCTGGCCTCGCGCCAGGTCGCGACCAGGTTGAGGCGCACGGCCGTCTCGCCGGCGTGGGCGGCCTCCTTGGTGTGCATGTCGGTGCAGAAGGCGCAGCCGTTGATCTGGCTGGCGCGGATCTTCACCAGTTCCTGCGTCGACATCGGGAGTCCCGAGTCCAACAGGGGTTTGTGCGCGGAGACGAGGTGGTGGAGGAACTTGGCCGCGACGGCGTTGTCGCGCAGGTTGAGACGGGCTTCCAGGGGTTCCATCTTCGGCTCCTTCGAGCGGGTCCTGCTGCTTCCGTTCGTGCTTGCACCTGTACGACGGAGCCGGGCCGGCGGATGTGACAGGCCCGCGGAACCCAGGCGTGTGATCTGCGTCTCACCAGCAGCTCCTCAATGCCGGGTGCCGGGTGCCGTACCTGTGTGCCGGACGGCCCACGGCCGCGGGGCTCTTGGGCCCTGGCAGCAAGGTGTTGCCTGAGCGACCCTGGGGCGGAGGCAAGAACGTTCAGGTTGAGGAGGCATGGTGCCCGGTCTGGTGGTCGTGGGTGTGGACGGGTCGGCGTCGAGTCTCGCCGCGGTGGAGGCGGCGGCTCGGGAGGCGCGGTTGCGCGGAGCCGGGCTGCGGGTGGTGCACGCGTTCCTGTGGCCCCTGATGCGTGTGCCCTTGGGGCCGTCGCCGCTGGGTCCGCCGGAGGGCGGGCTCCGGAACATGGCCGACCAGCTGGTGGCCGAGGCGGTGGAGCGGGCGCGGGCCGTGGCACCGGAGGTGGATGTCTCCCATGCCGTGGTGACGGGCGAACCGTTGACCGTGCTGGAGGCGCAGTCGCGCGCCGCGGAGCTGGTGGTGGTCGGGTCCCGGGGGATGGGCGGGTTCGTCGGGCTGCTGGTGGGCTCGACGGCGGTCCACCTGGCGGCGCACGGCCGGTGCCCGGTGCTGGTGGTGCGCGGGCAGCCGGCGGCCGACGGTCCGATCGTGCTGGGTGTGGACGGCTCGGCCGCGGGCGAGGAGGCGGTGGACTTCGCCTTCGCCGAGGCCGAGCTGAGGAAGGCGCCGTTGGTGGCGCTGCACGCCTGGACGACGTGGAACGCCTCCCTGCCCGCGCCGCAGGACGCGTCGGCGCCGTACGCGAACCCGCCCGGCGCGCTCGCCGATGAGGAGGAGCGTCTGTCGGCCGAGGCGCTCGCCGGCCACCAGGAGCGGTACCCGGGCGTGCAGGTGGAGCACAAGGTGGTGCGGGGCGGGACCCGTGAGGCCTTGATCGAGGCGAGCCGGTCCGCCCAGCTGATGGTGGTCGGCGCCCGGGGTCGCGGCGGTTTCGCCGGGCTGCTGCTCGGCTCGGTCAGCCAGGCCGTGCTGCACCACTCCCACTGCCCCGTCGTCGTGGCCCGCGGCAAGGAGTGACCCTGCCCTGACCGTCGCCGATCGGCGCGGCCTCTCCCAGGCCCCCTTCTCCCGCGTCCCCCTCTCTCAGGTCCGCGTCGCCCGGAACGCCTTCCGGTACGCCCTCGGGCTCGTCCCCACCCCCCTGCGGAAGCGCACCCTGCGGAAGCGCTCGCGGAACACCGTCGGGGAGCCGAAGCCGGCCTGGGCGGCGATGCGCTCCACCGGGTACGGCGTCGTCTCCAGCAGGTGCTGGGCGCGCCGTACCCGCGCCCGGTGCAGCCAGTTCGGTACCGGCTCGAGGGTGGCGCCGGCGGGGCCGGGGCAGGCCGTGGACGATGAACCGGGCCTGGCCGCCCTCCCGTTCCAGCGGCATGACCGGCATGCGGGCCGCGTGGGCGGCGGCCGCCGAGCCGTGGTCCCCGCGGATCATGTGCGGGCACATGTCCACCGCCCCCGCCGTCACCCGCCGGGCCACCGTTCAGCTCGCGATGCTCACCGGCGTGTTCAATCGCTCTGGGCCACGGTGACCGTCCTGGTGACCGTCAGGCCGGGCTCGACGACGGGGGCGTGACGTCGCCGGGCCGGCCCTTGGTGCCCTCGGTCGCCGTCCTCGCCTTCTGCGCCACCTGCGACAGCGGTTCGGCGATGTCCTCCAGGGAGCGCTGCTCGGCGTTGACCGCCAGGAAGGCGGCGACCAGGCCCGCCGCGCACATCAGACCCGCGCCGATCTGGAAGGCGAGGACCGTGTCGCCGACCTGGCCGGTGTTCGTGAGGTCGGCGAAGACCAGCGGACCGCTGATGCCGCCGGCCGCGGTGCCGAGGGCGTAGAAGAAGGCGATGGACATCGCCCGGGTCTCCATGGGGAAGACCTCGGAGACGGTCAGGTAGGCGCTGGAGGCGCCGGCCGAGGCGAAGAACAGCACCGCGCACCAGCAGGCCGTCAGCGTGCCGGCGCTCAGCGCGCCCCGGCCGAACAGCCAGGCCGTGCCGAACAGCAGCAGGCCGGACAGCAGGTAGGTGGAGGAGATCATCACCCGGCGGCCGACCGTGTCGAAGAGGTGGCCCAGCAGCAGCGGGCCCAGGAAGTTGCCGGCCGCGATAACGGCGAAGTAGTAGCCGGTGTGGTCGGCGGGGATGCTGAAGAACCTGACCAGGATCGCGCCGAAGCCGAAGGTGATGGCGTTGTAGAGGAAGGCCTGGCCGATGAAGAGGGAGAAGCCGAGGGTCGCGCGCCTGCGGTAGCGGGCGAAGACCGTGTGGGCGATCTCGGCGAAGCTCACGCTGCCGCGCTGGTGGATGGTGATCTCGCCGTGCGGCTCGGGGAGCGGTTCGCCCTTCTCGTGCTCGACCCGGCGTTCGATGCCGGTGACGATGTCCTCCGCCTCGCGGTCCCTGCCGTGGATCAGCAGCCAGCGCGGGCTCTCCGGGACGTGACGGCGTACGAGGAGGATCACCAGGGCGAGGACCGCGCCGAGCGCGAACGTCACGCGCCAGCCCACGTCGGCGGCCAGGATGCCGGTGTTCAGGGCGAGGATCGACAGCAGGGAGCCGCCGACCGCGCCCAGCCAGAAGCTGCCGTTGATGATCAGGTCGATGCGGCCGCGGTGCTTCGCGGGGATCAGCTCGTCGATCGCGGAGTTGATGGCCGCGTACTCGCCGCCGATGCCGAAGCCGGTCAGGAAGCGGCAGAGGAAGAACCACCAGGCCTCGAAGGAGACCGCGGTCAGGGCGGTGGCCGCGAGATACACCGCGAGGGTGATCAGGAAGAGTTTCTTGCGGCCGTAGTGGTCGGTCATACGGCCCCAGAACAGGGCGCCGCCGCAGGCGCCCGCCACATACAGGGCCGCCGCGACGCCCGTGACCTGGCCGGAGCTGATCGCGAGGCCGCTGCCGGGCTCCGACAGACGGCTGGCGATGTTGCCGACGACCGTGACCTCCAGGCCGTCCAGGATCCACACGGTGCCCAGACCGAGGACGATCGACCAGTGCCAGCGCGACCAGGGGAGGCGGTCGAGCCTGGCGGGGATGTCGGTGGTCACGGTACGGCCGGTCCCGGCCTCTGCGGTGGTCATGGGCTCCCTCCACGTCGGGCGAACCCCCTCCGTGTTCCCCCCGGAGCCACGGGATCACGCGCGGCCCGCTACGCCCCCAGCGCCCGCGACACCGTGAAGATCACCAGGCCTGCCAGGGAGCCCACCACCGTGCCGTTGATGCGGATGAACTGCAGGTCGCGGCCGATATTGGCCTCGATCTTGCGGGTGGTGTGCCCGGCGTCCCAGCCGGCGATCGTGTCGGTGATCAGGGAGGTGATCTCCTTGCGGTACGTCGTCACCACGTACACCGCCACGCCCTCGAGCCAGCCGTCGACCTTGCCCTGGGCCTTGGGGTCCTCGGCCATCCGGGCGCCCAGGGACAGCAGCGAGGCCCGCACCCGCAGGCGCAGCTCGCTGTGCTCGTCCTCCGCCGCGGAAACGATCATGGATCGTACGGCGCCCCAGGCGGAGGCGATCAGGTCCTGGACCTCGCCGCGGCCCAGCACCTCGCCCTTGAGCCGCTCCACACGCGCGCGTGTGTCGGTGTCGGACTGCAGGTCGGAGGCGAAGTCGGTGAGGAAGCGGTCCAGGGCTCCGCGCGCGGGGTGAGTGGGCATGTCCCGCATCTCGGTGACGAACCGCAGCAGCTCCTTGTAGACCCGCTCGCCGACCTTCCTGTCGACGAACCTCGGGGTCCAGCCGGGCGCGCCGCCCTGTACGGCGCCCATCACGGAGTCGCCGTGCAGCACCAGCCAGTCGTGCGCGCGGGTGACGACCAGGTCGACGACCCGTTTGTGGCCGCCGTCGGCGACGACCTTCTCCAGCAGCTTGCCGATGCCGGGCGCGATCTCCTGCATGTTGGCTCTGCGGGTGATCGCCTCGCCGACCACGGCCTGCACGTCGGAGTCGCGCAGGACGGTCAGGGCGCCGCGCAGCGCGGTGGCCAGTTCCGCCGTCACCCGGTCGGCGTGTTCCGGCCGGGCGAGCCAGGCACCCAGCCGGCTGCCGATGCCGACGGCGCGCAGCCGCTGGCGTACGACGTCCTCGGAGAGGAAGTTCTCGCCGACGAACTCACCGAGTGAGACGCCGAGCTGGTCCTTCTTGTTCGGGATGATCGCGGTGTGCGGGATGGGCAGGCCGAGCGGGTGGCGGAAGAGGGCGGTGACCGCGAACCAGTCGGCGAGCGCGCCCACCATGCCGGCCTCGGCGGCGGCCGCCACGTAGGCCGTCCAGGCTCCGGCGCCCGCGTGCTCGGCCCACGTGGCGAGGACGTACACCACCGCGACGAACAGCAGGAGCCCGGTGGCGGTCAGTTTCATACGGCGGACCCCGCGGGCCCGCTCCTCGTCGGCGGGGCTGAACACGCTCATCGAGCGGCGGGAGACGGCTTCCATCGTTTCCGGGCCGGCCTGTGTCGTCTGTTCCATCCACTCCACCCGTTCGGTGATCCCGCACACAATTGTCCCTTCCTGACCGACTCCCGGAACGGAACGAGAGTTCCCGGCGTCTGTCGGGAGGGGGTCGTCGGCAGGGTCCCGTCCACTCTTCCCGAGCCCATGAAGGATCATGTGCTCGTCGGGTCGGAGCCTCGGGCTCCCCCGGCGGAGGAACCCCAGGAACCCGAGGAGAACACCGCCCGCATGACCAAGCGTCACGGCTGTGCCCTGCTGACCGCGATCGTCGCACTGATCGTCGCCGTGTCCGCCGCCGTATACGCCGGAGCCACCCACGACACCCGCCGCCCCGCCGACTCCCTCGCCCCGGGCCGCGCCCCGGGCAACTCCGCCGCCCCCGTCTCCACCGGCACCTGGGTCGGCGCCTGGGCCACCTCCCCGGCCGCCGCGGAACCCGGTACGGAGATCCACGGCATGGCGGGCCGCTCGGTGCGCAACGTCGTGCACGCGAGCGTCGCGGGTACGAGTGCCCGGATCACACTGTCCAACCTCTACGGCCAGTCGCCGCTGCACCTCACCCACGCCTCGATCGCGGTCGCCGCCGGTGACGGCGGCGCGGCCGCCGCGGCGGGCACCATGCGGCGGCTCACCTTCTCCGGCGCCACCTCGGTCGTGGTGCCACCCGGCGGGCAGGTGATGAGCGACGCGGTGCGCATCGCCGTGCCGCGCGGGAGCGACGTGCTGGTGACCACGTACTCCCCCACTCCGTCGGGCCCGGTCACCTACCACCCGCACGCACGGCAGATCTCCTACGTCGCCGCCGGGGACCGCACCGAGGACGTGACCGGGGCGCCGTACACCGAGCGGACGACGGTCTGGCGCTATCTGACCGCGCTGGATGTGCTCAGCGACGAGGCCGAGGGGACGGTCGTCGTTTTCGGGGACTCGCTCACCGACGGCATCACCTCGACCGTCGGCGCCAACCGGCGCTGGACCGACGTGCTGTCCGGGCGGCTGCGGGCCGCGGCCGTCGAGGGGCGGGACGACGTGCCGCGCTACAGCGTCGTGAACGAGGGCATCAGCGGCAACCAGGTACTGGCGAGCGGACTGGGGCGGCCCGCGGACAATCCGAGCGGGGTGAGCCGGTTCGAGCGGGATGTGCTGGAACGGACCGGGGTCGAGGTCGTGGTGATCGACCTCGGGGTCAACGACATCCTGCGCAACCCGCACCTCGCCGACCCGGAGAAGATCACCGAGGGGCTGCGGGCGCTGGTGGGGCAGGCTCACGCGCGGGGACTGAAGGTCGTGGGGGCGACGCTGATGCCGTTCGAGGGGCATCGGTGGTACACGGCGGCGCGGGAGGCGGTACGGCAGCAGGTCAACGCCGAGATCCGGGGCGGGCGGGTGTTCGACGCCGTCGTCGACTTCGACCGGGCGCTGCGGGACCCGTACGCGCCGCGGCGGCTGCGGCCCGTCTACGACTCCGGGGACCACCTGCACCCCAGTGACCAGGGGTACCGGAAGATGGCGGAGGTGTTCGACCTCCGGGAGCTGAAGGGGGCTGCGCCGGCGCAGCTGTGACGTGCGCCGGCGCCCGCGACTACGACAGCTCTCGGCGCCTGGCCTTGCGTTCCAGCTTTTCCTGGCGGCGTTGTTCCTTCAGGCGGCGGCGTTCCGCCTCCGTGACCTTGCGTCGGATTCCCACACCGCCCCAGAAGGCCACGCCCGTCACGATCACGCGGGGCGCGCCCGGTTCGGCCGGGGCGCCGTCCTCCTGGTGGTCGAAGCCGCCCATGATGCCGACACCGCGCACCACGACCTCGACGCCGGGCGGCACGGTCACGTCCACGCCGCCCATGATCGCCACGCAGTTGATCTCGACCTCGCGGTCGGCGAAGTTCGCCTCGCGCAGGTCGATGTTGCCGCCGCCCCAGAAGGCGAAGCAGTTGAACCGCTTGGGCACGGTCCAGCCGCCCTTGCGTTCGAAGCCGCCCATGACGGCGACGGCCCACGACGAGGTTCCCTCCCCGCCGACCACCCGGCCCGCCCAACCACCGCCCCGCTCCGGCTGCTTGACCATGTTCACGGCCGGGGCGCTCACCCCGGGCACGGGCAGGTCCCGGGTGAGCGGCGCGAGTTCGCCGTACGTACGCGCCTTGTACGCCGCCTCCAGCCGCTCCTCGAACTCCGTCATGTCGAGACGGCCCTCCGCCAGGGCGTCCCTCAGGTGTTCGGCGACTCGTTCACGATCGGCGTCGGAAGCGCGAAGCTCCGGGAGGTCCTCCGTCATGGGCAGCAGCCTACGAGACCGCTTTCTCGGCGTACATCCTCCCGATGACCGCCTCGATGTCCGGCTCCCGTACCGACAGGTCGACCAGCGGGTACTCGGCCGCGATCCGGGCCACCAGCGCGGCCGCCGACTCGCCCGCCGGGAAGGCCAGCCACTGCCGAGGCCCCTCGACCCGCACCACACGCGCCGACGGCAGCTCGATCGGCGGCAGCTCCCGCTCCAGGTCCACCACCAAGGTGCGCTCGCTCTCCCCCGCCTCGTGCAGGCCGGCGAGCGGACCGTCGTACACCAGGCGCCCGTGGTCGATGACCATCACCCGTGAGCACAGCTGCTCGATGTCCTGCAGGTCGTGCGTGGTCAGCAGCACCGTCGTACCGCGCTCGGCGTTCAGATCCCGCAGGAACCCGCGGACCTTGGCCTTGCTGACGACGTCCAGGCCGATGGTCGGCTCGTCGAGGTAGAGGACCTCCGGGTCGTGCAGCAGGGCCGCCGCGATGTCCCCGCGCATCCGCTGGCCGAGAGACAGCTGCCGTACGGGGACGTCCAGCAGGGCGCCCAGTTCGAGGAGTTCCACGCAGCGGTCGAGGTTGGCGCGGTAACGGGCGTCGGGGATGCGGTACATGCGGTGCATCAGCCGGTAGGAGTCGATCAGCGGCAGGTCCCACCACAGGGTCGTACGCTGCCCGAACACCACCCCGATGCGCTGCGCGAGCCGGGTCCGCTCACGGGAGGGGTCGATGCCGGCGACCCGCAGCCGGCCGCCGCTGGGTGTCAGGATGCCCGTGAGCATCTTGATCGTCGTCGACTTGCCCGCGCCGTTCGGGCCGATGTAGCCGACCATCTCGCCGCGCGCCACGCCGAACGAGATCCCGTCGACCGCCCGCACCTGCCGCCGCTCACGTCGCAGGAAGCCGGTCTTCCTGCGCACCTCGAAGACCTTCTCCACCCGGTCGACCTCGATGAAACCGCCACCCGCGCCGTCCATGCCGCCCACGCCGTCCGTGCCGCCCGCACCGTCCACCGCCATGTGCCGTACGCCCCTTCAGTTGCCCGTACTCCGATACGACCGCAACCCCACCCGCCACGCCGCCCCCGCCAGCGCACAGCACACCACCGCGACCAGCGGCGGCGTGAACGCCGTCCACCGGGGCAGGTCGAGCGGATACGGCCGCCCGAGCACGTACAGCGCGGGCAGCCAGTTGACGAAGGCCAGCGGCAGGATGAACGTCACCCCGCGCACCAGTTCCTTCCCGAACACCGTCGGCGGGTACTGCAGCAGCGTGGTCCCGCCGTAGGTGAAGGCGTTCTGCACCTCCGAGGCGTCCTGCGCCCAGAACTGGAAGGCCGCCCCCGCCACGAACACCGCGCAGAAGATCCCGCAGCCGCTGACCACCGTCACCGGCATCAGCAGCAGCTTCAGCGGCGTCCAGTCGACGTCGAGCCGCGTCAGCGCCCAGCCCAGCACCAGCGACCCCTGTATCACCCGGCCCAGCCGGCGCAGCGCGAACCGGTCGGCGGCCACCTGGGCGAGCACCGGCGCGGGCCGCACCAGCAGGATGTCGAGGGTGCCGTCGCGCACCCGCCGCCCCAGCCGGTCCATCGAACCGATCGCCAGGTCGGCCAGACCGAAGGCGGCGTTGGACAACCCGTACAGCAGGGCGATCTCGGGCAGCGGATAGCCGCCGAGCGCGTCCACGCGGGAGAACATCAGCAGGATCGCCACGAAGTCCAGCCCGCTCGACACGAAGTTCCCGAACGTGGTCATGACGAAGGAGGCGCGGTAGGCCATCGTGGAGCGGATCCACATGCCGGCGATCAGCCGGTAGGCCCGCAGCCCGTCCAGCAGCCGACTGCCCGCCGCAGGTCCGGCGAGCCCGGCCTGCCCGGAGAGCCCCGCCTGCCCGGAGAGCCCCGCCTGCCCGGAGAGCCCCGCCTGCCCGGAGAACTCCGCCTGCTCGGAGAGCTCAGCCACCCTGCACCACCACCCGCCGCGTCGCCGCCAGCTGCACCAGCCGGCCGGCCGCCAGCAGCGCCACCGCCCACGTCCCCTGGAAGGCGTACGTGCCCAGCGGGTCCGCGTGCCCCAGCAGGACGTCGGCGGGGGCCTGGAGCAGCGAGGACCACGGCAGCACCCGGACCACCTCGCCGAGCGCGCCCGGGAAGACGTTCAGCGGCAGCAGCATCCCCGAGCAGAAGAACCCGGCCAGCCGGGCCATCTGCAGCACGCCCGTACCGTCCATCAGCCAGAACGCGCTCAGCGCCACCAGGAACCGGATCCCGAAGCCCACCAGCATCGCCAGCACCACCGTGCCCAGGAACGCCACCCAGGCCAGCGGATCCACCGGCAGGGACACCGGGAAGAACAGCGCCCCGAACACGAACGGCACCACCCCGCGCCCCACCAGCTGGAACAGCGCCCGGCCCACGTCGGCCGCCAGCCACCACAGCTGCAGGTCCACCGGCCGGTACAGGTCGATCGCGACATCACCCGTACGGATGCGTTCCATCAGCTCTTCCTCGACGCCGCCCCCGCCGATCGCCAACGCCGCCAGGAACGCCTGCCCCAGCCACACGTACGTCACCGCCTGCGCCGGGTCGTAGCCCCCCAGGTGCGGCCGGGCGTCCCACAGCGCCAGGTACGTGTACACGAGGATCAGTCCGAACACGGTGTTCGTGAACACCCCGGCCACCGTCGCCGTCCGGTACGTCGCGTACCGTCGGAATCCCCCCGCCGCGACGGCCGCGTACAACCGCCCAGCGCCCACGTCCACCCGCCTTCCAGACCCACGACAACGAAAGCGCGCGAGCCTATTACGCCCGGGACGTGATGTGCCACGCATTTTCCGGCCCGGACAAATGTGCTTGACCGGGAACGGAACGTCTGGTGCGAGAGTCTTCATCTGGGGGCGCGAAGCGCGCATGAGGGCGTACGGGAACGTACGACGCGAAACAGGAGTCCACACGCGAGATGAGCCACGAGCCGAAGCCGCAACCGCAGCCGCAGCCGGACCAGCCACCGGCGGCGCCCGAGGCGGAGGGCGAGAAGGCCGGCCGGCCCCGGCGCACCGGATGGCGCCGGGCCGTCCCGACCTGGCGCATGGTGCTCGGCGGCTTCCTCACCGTCGCCCTGCTGGGCATCGGAGCGTTCTTCCTCGGCTACTCCCTGGTGAAGATCCCGCCCGCCAACGCCCTGGCCGTCAAGCAGGCCAACGTCTACCTGTACGCCGACGGCACCGAGATCGCCCGCGACGGCGAGGTCAACCGGGAGAACGTCGGCCTCGCCCAGATCTCCAAGGACGCCCAGCACGCCGTACTCGCCGCCGAGGACCGCGACTTCTACACCGAGTCCGCCGTCGACCCCCAGGCCATGCTGCGCGCCGCCTGGAACACCGCCACCGGCAAGGGCCGGCAGTCCGGCTCCACGATCACCCAGCAGTACGTGAAGAACTACTACCTGGGCCAGGAACAGACCGTCACCCGCAAGGTGAAGGAGTTCTTCATCGCGATCAAGCTGGACCGCAGCCAGCCCAAGGACAAGATCCTCGAGGGCTACCTCAACACCAGCTACTTCGGCCGCAACGCCTACGGCATCCAGGCCGCCGCCCAGGCCTACTACGGTGTCAAGGCCCAGGACCTCGACCCGGCCCGCGCCGCCTACCTGGCCGCACTGGTCAACGCCCCCAGCCAGTACGACGTCGTCGCCCACCCGGAGAACAGGCCCGCCGCGACGGCCCGCTGGAACTACGTCCTGGACGGCATGGTCACCAAGGGCTGGCTCAGCCCCGCGGAGCGGGCCGGCATGAAGTTCCCCATGCCGAAGGAGGCCATCGCCCCCGTCGGCATGGCCGGACAGCGCGGCTACATCGTCCGCGCGGTCAAGGACTACCTGGCCAAGAACGAGATCCTCGACGAGGACCAGCTCGCCACGGGCGGCTACCGCATCACCACGACCCTGCGGAAGAACAAGCAGGACGCCCTCGTCAAGGCGGTCGACGACCAGCTGATGAGCAAGCTCGACAAGAAGAACCGCGAGGTCGACACCTACGTCCGGGCCGGCGGCGCCGCGATCGACCCCAGAACCGGCGAACTCGTCGCCATGTACGGCGGCATCGACTACGTGAAGCAGTACACCAACAACGCCACCCGCCGGGACTTCCAGGTCGGCTCCATCTTCAAGCCGTTCGTGTTCACCGCCGCCGTCCAGAACGTCTCCCAGACCCGCGACGGCCGCCTGATCACCCCGAACACCTACTACGACGGCACCAACAAGCGCCCCGTCGAGGGCTGGAGCGGCTACTACGCCCCCGAGAACGAGGACCAGCACTCCTACGGCCACATCACCGTCCGCGAGGCCACCGACAAGTCCGTCAACGCGGTGTACGCCCAGCTGGCCGTGGACGTCGGCAGCGAGAAGGTCAAGGACACCGCCGTCGCCCTCGGCGTACCGGCCGACACCCCGTCCCTGACCGCCACCCCGTCCATCGCGCTCGGAGTGGCCAACGCCAGCGTCCTGGACATGGCCCAGGCCTACGCCACGCTCGCCAACCACGGCAAGCACGGCCCGTACACAATGATCAAGAAGATCACCAGGAACGGCACCGACACCGTCGAGCTGCCCCGGCGCACCGAGTCCCAGCAGATCGGCCGCCAGGCCGCCGACACCACCACCGCGATCCTGCGGAGCGTCGTCGAGAACGGCACCGCCACCGCCGCCCAGGCCGCAGGCCGCCCGGCCGCCGGCAAGACCGGCACCGCCGAGGAGGACAAGGCCGCCTGGTTCGCCGGCTACACCCCCGACCTCGCCACCGTCGTGTCCGTCATGGGCCAGGACCCGGTCACCGCCCACCACAAGCCGCTCTACGGCGCCCTGGGTCTGGCCCGCGTCAACGGCGGCGGGCCGCCCGCCCAGATCTGGGCCCAGTTCACCAGGGACGCCCTGAAGAACAAGCCGGTCACCGACTTCGACCTCCAGCTCCAGCCGGGCGCCGACCGGATCGAGGAGCCGCCCTCCGCCCCCACCGAGACCCCGGACACCGACAGCGAGGACGACGGCGGCGACGACGACGGCACGGACACCGGCGACCAGGACACCCAGGGGCAGGGCCAGGACCAGGGGCAGACCGGGGGTCAGACCACGGACGGCACCACCGGCGACACCACGGAAGGCACCACCGGCGACACCGGCGGCACCCCGCCCACCGGCGACACCGGCTCGGACACCGGGGGCACCCCGCCCGGCGACAGCGGCACCGGAGGCACACCCGGCTGGAACAGCGGCGGCCAGGGCAGCGGCGGGGGCACGTCGGCCGGCACCTCCGGCGACGGCGGCACGACGGCCGACCTGTTCAGTGGCCGGACGTCATCTTGAGCCCCACCACCGCCACCAGCAGCAGACACACGAAGAAGATCCGGGCGGCGGTCGCCGGCTCCCCCAGCACCACCATGCCGACCACCGCCGCACCGCCCGCTCCGATGCCCACCCACACGCCGTAGGCGGTACCGATGGGCAGGGAACGGGCGGCGTACGACAGCAGGACCATGCTCGCGACGATCCCGGCACCGGTGAGCACACTGGGCACGAGCCGGGTGAACCCGTCGGTGTACTTCAACCCGATCGCCCAGCCCACCTCCAGCAGACCGGCGACGACGAGCAGAACCCAGGCCATGACGAGCACCTCCGAGACGACGTACGGACGGAAAGAGGGGTGCGTCGTCTTTGCCTACATCCCGGTACGACGCGTCTCGTCGGGCTGCGGCACGAGGCTAGCAAAGGAACAGAAACGGCAAAGGGGCTGGTGACAAGGGTCACCAGCCCCTTGGGGGCTACTTCTACAGGTACAGGCCGGTGGAGTCCTCCGACCCCTCGAACCGGTCCGCGGCCACCGCGTGCAGATCACGCTCGCGCATGAGCACGTACCCGACTCCGCGCACCTCCACCTCGGCACGGTCCTCCGGGTCGAACAGCACACGGTCCCCCGGTTCCACGGTCCGCACGTTCTGCCCGACCGCCACGACCTCCGCCCAGGCCAGCCGGCGTCCCACCGCCGCCGTCGCGGGAATCAGGATGCCGCCGCCCGAACGCCGCTCGCCCTCGCTCGTGTCCTGCCGGACGAGCACCCGGTCGTGCAGCATCCGGATGGGCAGCTTGTCGTGGTGGCTGCTGTGCTCATTTCTCTTGGCGCTCACGTCTGAAAACCTACCTGCCCCCGCCGCGTCCGCACGCGGTGGGTCGCCGAGCGGCTCAGCCCCGGCGCCTGCGGGCACCCAGAGCGAGCAGCCCGACCAGCCCGACGGCGACCAGCGCGACCGGCACGACCCGCTCCAGACGCGGGGCGCCCTGCTCGTCCACGAACTGCGCCCGCACATCGCTCACGACCCGGTTGACCTGCACGTAGGCCCGTCCGAGCGTGTGGTCGACATGGGAGGCGACCTTGGCCTTGGCGTCCCCGACGATGGTCTTCGGGTGCACCCGCATCCCGATCTCGTCGAGCGTCTCGGCCAGCGCCTCGCGGCGGCGCCTGATGTCCGCCTCGATCTCAGCCGGGGTTCTGGTGTCCGCGGTGTCCGCCACCGTACCGCCTCCGAAGTCCACTGATGCCTGTTCGGCACAGTCTGTCAGCTCTCGCTCCGACCGCGCCGTCGGCACCCCCGGTTACCCTCGGAGCGACACGGTATTGGCACGTACGAGGAGACGACCTTCCATGACCGAGCGACTCCAGCCCGGAGACGTCGCCCCCGCCTTCACCCTCCCCGACGCCGACGGCAAGGAGGTGTCGCTGGCCGACTACGCGGGCCGCAAGGTCATCGTCTACTTCTACCCGGCCGCCCTCACCCCCGGCTGCACCAAGCAGGCCTGCGACTTCACCGACAACCTGGACCTGCTGGCGGACGCCGGCTACGACGTGATCGGCATCTCCCCCGACAAGCCGGAGAAGCTGGCCAAGTTCCGCGAGAAGGAGTCCCTGAAGGTCACACTCCTGGCCGACCCCGACAAGAAGGTCCTGGAGTCCTACGGCGCCTACGGCGAGAAGAAGCTCTACGGCAAGACGGTCGTCGGCGTCATCCGCTCCACGATCGTCGTCGACGGAGAGGGCAAGGTCGAACGCGCCCTCTACAACGTGAAGGCGACCGGCCACGTGGCCAAGATCATCAGGGATCTGGGGATCTGAGGAGGAGCTGCTACCGCTTGAGCCGCTCTGCCCCTACTGTCACGTAATCACCAGCACCTGATGCAGGGGAGGCAGAAGGGGGCAGGCGGCTCCCGGTACGATGGCAGGCGGCTAGCGGCGGTGGCGCAATGGCGACGCGGCAGACTTAGGATCTGTGGCCCTTGATCGGGCTTGAGGGTTCGAATCCCTTCCGCCGCACACGAACGGCCTGCGAATCGAAGGATCGATACGCAGGCCGCTTCTATGCGCTCAGCCCAACAACTCCCGTACCACCGGCACCAGTGCCCGGAACGCCTTGCCGCGGTGGCTGATCGCGTTCTTCTCGTCGGGGGTCAGTTCCGCGCAGGTGCGGGTCTCGCCGTCCGGCTGGAGGATCGGGTCGTAGCCGAAGCCGTTCGTGCCCGCGGGGGTGTGGCGGAGGGTGCCTCGGAGTTGGCCCTCGACCACCCGTTCCGTGCCGTCCGGCAGGGCGAGGGCCGCCGCGCAGGCGAAGTGGGCCGCCCGGTGTTCCTCGGTGATGTCCGACAGTTGGGCCAGGAGCAGGTCCAGGTTGGCCTGGTCGTCGCCGTGGTGGCCGGACCAGCGGGCGGAGAAGATGCCGGGGGCGCCGCCGAGGACGTCGACGCAGAGGCCGGAGTCGTCGGCGATGGCGGGGAGGCCGGTGGCCCGGGCGAGGGTGTGGGCCTTCAGGAGGGCGTTCTCGGCGAACGTGACGCCGGTTTCCTTGACGTCGGGGATCTCCGGGTAGGCGTCGGTGCCGACCAGCTCGTGGGGCAGGCCGGCGTCGGCGAGGATCGCCCGGAGTTCGGTGATCTTTCCGGCGTTGCGGGTGGCGAGGATCAGGCGGGTCATGTTTCGGCTCGCTCCTTCACTCCGCCAGGGCCGTCTGCTGGAGGGTCGTGAGTTCGGTGCAGCCGGCGACGGCGAGGTCGAGGAGGGCGTTCAGTTCGTCGCGGGCGAAGGGCTCGGCCTCTGCCGTGCCCTGGACCTCGACGAAGCGGCCGTCGCCGGTGCAGACGACGTTCATGTCGGTGTCGGCGCGTACGTCTTCCTCGTAGCAGAGGTCCAGGAGGGGGACGCCGCCGACGATGCCGACCGATACCGCGCTGACCGTGCCCGTGAGCGGCTGGCGGCCGGGCCTGATCAGCTTCTTGGACTGGGCCCAGGTCACGGCGTCGGCCAGGGCGACGTACGCGCCGGTGATGGCCGCGGTGCGGGTGCCGCCGTCGGCCTGGAGGACGTCGCAGTCCAGGACGATGGTGTTCTCCCCGAGGGCCTTGTAGTCGACGACCGAGCGCAGGGAGCGGCCGATGAGGCGGGAGATCTCGTGGGTGCGGCCGCCGATCCTGCCCTTGACGGATTCGCGGTCGCCGCGGGTGTTGGTGGCGCGGGGGAGCATGGCGTACTCGGCGGTGACCCAGCCTTCGCCGCCGCCCTTGCGCCAGCGCGGGACGCCTTCGGTGACGGAGGCGGTGCAGAGGACCTTGGTGTCGCCGAAGGAGACGAGGACGGAGCCCTCGGCGTGTTTGCTCCAGCCGCGTTCGATGGTGACCGGGCGGAGTTGTTCGGGGGTGCGGCCGTCGATTCGAGACATGGCGTCGAGCCTAGTCCCCCTGGGGAAGGGGCTTCTTCCGCGGTGGGAAGTGCCCCTTCCGGGCGACTGACGGTGGGGGCTCACATCATGTCTTCGATTTCCGCCGCGATGGGGTCGGCGTCGGTTCCGATGACGACCTGGATGGCGGTGCCCATCTTGACGACGCCGTGGGCGCCGGCGGCCTTGAGGGCGGTCTCGTCGACCAGTGAGGGGTCGTTGACCTCGGTGCGGAGGCGGGTGATGCAGCCTTCGACTTCTTCGATGTTGTCGAGGCCGCCGAGCCCGGCGACGATTTTCTCAGCCTTGGTGGCCATGATCCTTCTCCCTGGTCGGTACCGAACCGTCTGTGGACTGGTCTACACCACGCCGGAGGCGGGGGCCAAACACCGGGAACCGGGGGTGCTTCGCCGGGTCCGGGGGAAGGCGGGACCGTTGGCGGGTTCCTCGCGTCGGCTCCGTCGTGCTACAACAGGTCTACACCACTGAGTGGTGTAGACCACAAAGCCGCCTTCTTCTTTCCTTCTTGTTCGTCCGGGCGGCGCCGCGCCACTGGAGGGACCTGTGACCACAGCCAACGCCGCTCCCGCGGCCGAGAAGAAGAAGGGCGCCGGCGTGATGGCTGCGCTGCAGCGCATCGGCCGCAGTCTCATGCTGCCGGTGGCGGTACTGCCCGCCGCCGCCCTTCTGGTGCGCTTCGGCCACGAGGACATGCTGGGACATCCGTCCCTCCCCGCGTTCTTCACCAGGATCGCGGGTTTCATGGCGGCCGGCGGCAACGCGATCCTCGACAACATGGCGCTGCTGTTCGCCGTGGGCATCGCGATCGGCTTCGCGAAGAAGTCCGACGGCTCCACCGCCCTCGCGGCGGTCGTGGGCTATCTGGTCTTCAAGAACGTGCTGGCCACGTTCACGGACAAGAGCCTGCCGAAGGTGGCCCAGGCCGTCGACGGCAAGGTCGTCATGATGGACGAGCCGGTGGACGCCGGGGTCCTCGGCGGCGTGGTGATGGGCCTCGTGGTCGCCCTGCTGTACCAGCGCTTCCACCGCACCAGGCTGCCGGACTGGGCGGGCTTCTTCGGCGGCCGCCGTCTGGTGCCGATCCTCTCCTCCTTCGCGGGCCTGGTCATCGGCATCGTCTTCGGCTACATCTGGCCGGTGCTCGGCATGGTCCTGCACAACTTCAGTGAGTGGCTGGTCGGTTCGGGCGCCGTCGGCGCCGGCATCTTCGGTGTCGCCAACCGTGCGCTGATCCCGGTCGGCATGCACCACCTGCTGAACTCGTTCCCGTGGTTGCAGGCGGGCGAGTACCAGGGCAAGAACGGCGACATCGCCCGCTTCCTGGCCGGCGACCCGACGGCGGGCCAGTTCATGACCGGCTTCTTCCCGATCATGATGTTCGGTCTGCCGGCGGCGTGCCTGGCCATAGTGCACTGCGCCCGTCCGGAGCGCCGCAAGGTGGTCGGCGGCATGATGTTCTCGGTCGCGCTGACGTCGTTCGTCACGGGTGTGACCGAGCCGATCGAGTTCACGTTCATGTTCATCGCGCCGGTGCTGTACGCCGTCCACGCGGTGCTCACCGGTGTCTCGATGGCGCTGACCTGGGCGCTGGGCATGAAGGACGGCTTCGGCTTCTCGGCGGGCGCGATCGACTTCGGACTGAACCTGGGCATCGCGAGCAACCCGTGGGGCCTGTTCCTGGTGGGTCTGTGCTTCGCCGCGGTCTACTACGCGGTCTTCCGCTTCGCGATCACCAGGTTCAATCTGCCCACGCCGGGGCGTGAGTCGGACGAGGAGCTCGCCGAGCTGCAGAAGGCCGAGGCCAAGTAGGCCCCGGCAGCACCCGCGAGACGGCCCCGGAGCGGAGAAGCTCCGGGGCCGTCGCGCGCGTCGGGCTCAGATCTCGTACGTCACGCCCGGTGCCGCCAGTTCCACCGGGCCGGTGTAGACCGCGCGGGCGTCGGCCAGGTTGACCTGGGGGTCGGTCCACGGGGGGATGTGGGTGAGAACCAGGCGGCGGGCGCGGGCGCGGGTGGCGGTCTCGCCTGCCTCGCGCCCGTTGAGGTGGAGGTCGGGGATGTCCTCCTTGCCGTCCGTGAAGGCGGCTTCGCACAGGAACAGGTCGGCGTCGCGGGCGAGTTCGTCCAGTGCGTCGCTGACCCCGGTGTCCCCGGAGTACGTCAGCACCCTGCCCCCGTGTTCGACGCGGATGCCGTACGCCTCCACGGGGTGGGCCACCAGGTCGGTGTGCACGATGAAGGGGCCGATCTCGAAGGTGCCGGGTTTCACCGTGTGGAAGTCGAACACCTCGCTCATGGAGGAGGCGGTGGGGGTGTCGGCGTAGGCGGTGGTGAGCCGGTGTTCGGTGCCTTCGGGCCCGTAGACCGGGATGGGGTCGCAGCGGCCTCCGTCGTACCGGTAGTAGCGCGCGACGAAGTAGCCGAGCATGTCGATGCAGTGGTCGGCGTGCAGATGGCTCAGGAAGATGGCGTCGAGGTCGTAGAGACCGCAGTGGCGCTGCAGCTCGCCCAGGGCGCCGTTGCCCATGTCGAGGAGCAGCCGGTAGCCGTCGGCCTCGACGAGGTAGCTCGAGCAGGCCGATTCCGCGGACGGGAACGACCCCGAGCAGCCGACGACGGTGAGCTTCATGGAGCAGAAACCTCCGCTGGCGGGGAACAGCGAACAGAAAGTGACGGGGGTCGTGCGGTCCGTCGAGGGTAAGGCGCAAAACGTTCAGTCGCTCCTCCGGCAAGGGCTGTTGTGGGCGAACTCACCTGCGGTGTCACCGGTTCGGCTGGATGTGGGGCACATGGGGTCCGGATGAGGGCGCGCACAGAGAGTCGCGCGCCGGTAACGTCGTCCTTATGGACACGTCCTGGTGGCCGGCGCTCGCGGCGGTGGTGCTGCTCGCGCTCGTCGCCACGGTCGTCGACGGCTGGGGGCGGAGCGGGCGGCCCGCGCGTCGGCGGATGCGGCTGCCCGGACGCCCGGGCGGCCGCAACGGCGGGCCCGGCCGGAACGGCCGGACCGTCGTGGCGCGTCCGCAGCCGGCGGAGATCTGGTGGGTCGGCGTGCCCTGCGACGAGGGGCCGGGGTCGAGGGACCGGCCCTGTCTGGTGCTGTCGGTGCACGGCAAGCACGTCAGGGTCGCGGAGATCACCAGCAAGTACCGCGACGAGCGGACCGGGGTGATTCCCCTGCCGCCGGGCTCGGTGGGGGACGCGCAGGGGCGGGCCGGCTTCCTGGAGACCGGCGAGGTCCGGGAGGTGCCGGTGTGGGACTTCCGGCGCCGGGTGGGGGTCGTCGACCCGGTGCTGTGGGACCAGGTGCGGTATCTGGCCGGCTGAGCGGAGGTCCGCGCCGGGTGCGGTTCACGCCCTCGCCACCTTCACCGTGACCGTCCACTCCTGGATGCCCTTGCACCCGGGCCGGCCGGGGCCGGCCGCGCACAGGGGGCGGGTGGAGGTGAGCCGGGCCGTTCCGGGCGCGACCGCGTCGAAGGCGGCGACGGCGTCGCCCGGCAGGATCACGATGCCGGCGTTGGTGGCCCGCAGGGCGGTACCGGTGGACTTCACCGGTGTCCAGGGGCGGTCCTCGGTGCCGTCGAGGGTGAGCCGCACCTGGCCGCCGGCCCCCAGGCAGAGGGTCCGCCCGGAGTCGGCGGCGGTGAGTTCGGCGTGATCCGTGCGGCCCGTGCAGTCGGTGCGGTCCGTGCGGCCGGGCGCGGGTTTCGAGGCAGAGGCCGAGTCGGAGGCCGGCGGGGAGCCGGCACCGTCCCTCCCGGGGCCCGCACCGTCGTGCCCCGCGCCGCAGCCTGCCAGGAGCACCGTCACCGCCGCGGCGGTGACGGTGGTGCGGTGGAGCGTCGTACGGCGCATGGGGACGGTCGCCTTTCAGGCCCGAGGTGCCGTTCCCTGCCCTTCTTGCCCCTGTCTGCCCCCGCTTAACTTCGGCGCGGTCACGAAATCGAATCGGCCGGAGTCCGCAGGGCTATGCCCAGAGCTGTCCCTGGACCTTCTCGATGGCCTCCTCGGTGGTGGCCGCCGTGTAGACGCCGGTGGAGAGGTACTTCCAGCCGCCGTCGGCGACGATGAACACGATGTCGGCGCTCTGGCCCGCCTTCAGTGCCTTCCTGCCGACGCCGATGGCCGCGTGCAGGGCGGCGCCGGTGGAGACGCCCGCGAAGATGCCCTCCTGCTGGAGGAGTTCCCGGGTGCGGGTGACCGCGTCGGCGGAGCCGACCGAGTAGCGGGTGGTCAGGACGGAGGCGTCGTACAGCTCGGGGACGAAGCCCTCGTCGAGGTTGCGCAGACCGTAGACCAGGTCGTCGTAGCGCGGTTCGGCGGCGACGACCTGTATGTCCGGCTTGTGCTCGCGCAGGTAGCGGCCGACGCCCATGAGGGTGCCGGTGGTGCCCAGGCCCGCGACGAAGTGGGTGATGGAGGGCAGGTCGGCGAGGATCTCGGGGGCGGTGGTGGCGTAGTGGGCGCCGGCGTTGCCCGGGTTGCCGTACTGGTAGAGCATCACCCAGTCCGGGTGCTCGGCAGCCAGCTCCTTGGCCACGCGTACGGCGGTGTTGGAGCCGCCCGCGGCCGGTGAGGAGATGATCTCCGCGCCCCACATGCCGAGCAGGTCGCGGCGCTCCTGGGAGGTGTTCTCGGGCATCACGCAGACCATGCGGTAGCCCTTGAGCTTGGCGGCCATGGCCAGGGAGATGCCGGTGTTGCCGGAGGTCGGCTCGAGGATCGTGCAGCCGGGGGTGAGGCGGCCGTCCTTCTCCGCCTGCTCGATCATGTGCAGGGCGGGGCGGTCCTTGATCGAGCCGGTCGGGTTGCGGTCCTCCAGCTTCGCCCAGATACGGACGTCGGCGGACGGCGACAGCCGCGGCAGGCACACCAGAGGGGTGTTGCCCACCGCGGCCAGCGGGGAGTCGTAGCGCATCGCTGACCAGCGACCGATCAGCGCATGCCGCCGGCGACGGCCGGCAGGATCGTGACGTTGTCGCCGTCGGCGAGCTTGGTGGAGATGCCGTCCAGGAAGCGGACGTCCTCGTCGTTGAGGTAGACGTTGACGAAGCGGCGCAGCTGCTCGCCCTCCACGATGCGGGCCTGGATGCCGGGGTGCCGGGTCTCGAGGTCGGCGAAGAGTTCGGTGAGGGTCTCCCCATTGCCTTCCACGGCCTTCTGGCCGTCGGTGTACTGGCGGAGGATGGTGGGGATGCGGACCTCGATGGCCATGGTTGCGGACTCCTGTCGGAAAGGGTGTCGTTCGGTTCGGGGGGCGCGCGATGGGGTTCTCCCCCGGCTTTCGGCACTGGGGGAGCGCCGCGGCTCACGGCCGCACGGCGGCAGGGGACGTCAACAGATGGCGCTGTTCAGCCTGCACAGGTCGACGTGCAGCCGCGCCACGAGCAGCGTGCCCGGCGTCTGATCGCTCACGTCGTTGCAAACCATGGGGTCATCGTATCGATTCCCGGTCCGGGACCTGGAATGCGATCTCGCCCCTCGGACGATACTCATCCACGCTGCGAGATGTGCGAGATGTGCGCGCCGTTGCGGGCCGTTGCGGGCCGGTTCACGCCGGGCAGTGAGCCCGTCAGTACGCCCGTCAGTACGCCCGTCAGTACGCCCGTCAGTAGGCCTCCACCACCTTGACCTCCTCCTCGGTGATCTCACCTTCCACGATGCGGAACGAGCGGAACTGGAACTCGCCGAGACCGTCGATGTCGGCCGTGGACACCAGGACGTAGTGGGCGCCCGGCTCGTTGGCGTAGGCGACGTCGGTGCGGGAGGGGTAGGCCTCGGTCGCGGTGTGGGAGTGGTAGATGATGACCGGCTCCTCGTCGCGGTCGTCCATCTCCCGGTACAGCTTGAGCAGGTCCTGGGAGCCGAATTCGTAGAAGGTGGGCGAGCGGGCCGCGTTGACCATGGGGATGAACCGCTCGGGCCGGTCGGAGCCCACGGGGCCGGCGACGACGCCGCACGCCTCGTCCGGGTGGTCCTTGCGGGCGTGGGCGACGATCTGGTCGTGGAGGGCCTGGGTGATGGTCAGCATGTCGGCCAGCATAGACAGACGACCGCCCCGTACCGAGGGGTGGTACGGGGCGGTCCACATGGTGGACGTCCTGGGCGGGGGCGGGAACGGGCGCCAGGAGTGTTCCCGCCCCCGCCGGACGTCCGGTCCGGGGAGCGCCGCCGGGTCAGCCGGCCTTTCCGGCCTTTTCGAGCTGCGGCTCGCGGCGCTCGGTGACCTGCGGGTTGCGGGCCTTGAGGACCGCCCAGCCGACGCTGAGGGCGACGACCCAGCCCGCCATCACGTACAGGCAGACGCGGGCCTCGGGGTCGTAGGCGATCATGCAGGTGACGAGGAGCAGGAACGCGATGGCGATGTAGGAGCAGACCGAGCCGCCCGGCGCCGGGAAGGAGGAGGCGCGCAGCCGGCCCGCCTCGACGCCACGCCGGTACAGGATGTGGCTGATCAGGATCATCAGCCAGGTCCAGATGCCGGCCGCGGTGGCGACGGAGGTGACGTAGCCGAAGGCCTTCTCCGGGACGATGTAGTTCAGCACCACGCCGATGCCCATGAAGGCGACGGAGATGCCGATGCCGAGCGCCGGGGTCCTGGAGGCCGACAGCCGGCGGAAGACCCGGGGGGCCTCGCCGTTGTCCGCGAGAGTGCGCAGCATGCGGCCGGTGGAGTACATGCCGGAGTTGCAGGAGGACAGGGCCGCGGTGAGCACCACGAAGTTGACGATGCCCGCGCCGGCCGGGATGCCGATGACCGCGAACGCCTTCACGAAGGGGCTGACGCCCGGGCCGAACTCGGTCCACTTCACCACGCACAGGATGACGGTGAGGGCGCCGACGTAGAACAGGGCGATGCGCCAGGGCAGGGTGTTGATGGCCTTGGGGAGGGTCTTCTCCGGGTTCTTCGACTCGCCGGCGGTGACGCCGACCAGTTCGACGGCGAGGTAGGCGAACATCACGCCCTGCAGGGTCATCAGGGAGGAGCCGATGCCCTTGGGGAAGAAGCCGTCGAACTGCCAGAGGTTGGAGACGGCGGCGGTGTCACCGGCGGCGCTGAAGCCGAAGGTGAGCACGCCGAGGCCGATGACGATCATGCCGATGATGGCGGTGACCTTGACCATCGAGAACCAGAACTCGATCTCGCCGAACAGCTTGACGGAGATCAGGTTGGCCCCGAAGAGCATGATCAGGAAGACCAGGGCGGTGACCCATTGCGGTATGGCCGGGAACCAGTAGTGGATGTAGATCGCGGCGGCCGTCAGCTCGGCCATGGCGATCACCACCCACATCAGCCAGTACGTCCAGGCGGTGAAGTAGCCGAAGAACGGGCCGAGGAACTCCCGGGAGTACTCCGCGAAGGATCCTGAGACCGGGCGGTAGAGCAGGAGCTCGCCGAGCGCCCGCATGATGAAGAAGATGATCACGCCGGCGAGGCCGTACATGACGATGAGGCTGGGTCCGGCCTTGGCGATGTTCGCCCCGGCTCCCAGGAAGAGGCCGACGCCGATGGCGCCGCCGATGGCGATCATCTGGATCTGGCGGGTGCCGAGTCCACGCTCGTACCCCTCTTCAGGGGCTTCGGTGACCTGCGGTGAGGTCATGGGCTGTGCGCCTTTCTCCATGTCGGCCCGGGCCGTGTGGGCCGCGGGTCGGGTCTCGAATCCCCCCCAGGATTGATGGAGTTGTGCCTGGCCGGCGGTTGCCGACTCGATGGCGCGCCTGGTCGAACGCGGGTGGTGTTCGCCGGGCGGTCGTGAAGATGTACCACGGTCGCAACGCTGATCGCCGGAGAGCTGAGTGATGCATCCCACAGGAAGAAGCGGACAAACCGCACGCGGAGGAGCCATAACCGGCCATCGCGGTAACCGGATCGTTATCCGGATTTGAGCGTCCGCTGAGCGAACACCAAATCCGCACAAACCGGGAGATGCCCGGAAGGGATCCGGGAGGCGCCCGGAACGGGCCTGGGAAATGTCCGGGAGAGCGCGCGGGAGATGTTCCGGGGCTCCAGGGGAGTCCGGAGGGTTCCGGGAGGTTCCGGAGGGATTACGGCATAAGGGTGGAGACGAGGCTCTCCTGGAGTGCGCCCAGCCACAGGTAGGCCATCACCATCGGCTTGCGCGGGTCCTCGTCCGGCAGGTCGTAGAAGTCGTCGGTGTCGTCCTCGTCGGCGATCTCCAGCCGGGAGCCGATCGCCAGGCGCAGGTCGTTGAGCGCGCCCAGCCACCGCCTGGAGTCCTCCACGGACAGCTCCAGCACCGCCCCGCCCTCGCCGGCGGGCGCGAGCGCGTTGAGCGAGTGGATCACCGCGAGGGCGTTCTCCCGCTTGCCGGCGCGCAGGTCGTTCTCGGTGTAGCGACGGAACTCGGCCGAGTGCGCGCGCTGCTCGGCGGCGTCCTGCGGGGTGCCGGGGGACTCCTCGGGGTCGCAGTAGGCGTTCGGGAAGAGCCGTTTGAGGACCGGGTCGGAGGGCGGCTCGCTCGGGCCCTCGGCGAACAGTCCGGCGAGCGGGTCGCCGGGGGCGTCCGCGGCGGGGCCTGGGCCGATGAGCTCCAGGAGCTGCACGGCCAGCGAACGGATGATGGAGATCTCGACGTCGTCGAGGGCGATGGCCGCGCCACCGCCGGGGAGCGGTTCGAAGTGTCCTGCCATGGAGGGGGTTCGCTACTTCCGATCCTGCTGGAGGGTGGCCCACAGACCGTAGCCGTGCATGGCCTGCACGTCCCGTTCCATCTCCTCGCGGCTTCCGCTGGAGACGACCGCCCGGCCCTTGTGGTGGACGTCGAGCATGAGCTTGGTGGCCTTGTCCTTGGAGTAGCCGAAGTACGTCTGGAAGACGTACGTGACGTAGCTCATGAGATTGACGGGGTCGTTGTGGACGATCGTCACCCAGGGGACGTCGGGCTCGGGTACGGCGAAGACCTCCTCCGCCGACTCTGTCTTCTCGATCTCGATGGGTGCGGCTGCCGTCACACGGCCCATGCTGCCATCCCGAGGGGGTACCCGCACAAACGGGCACCGCCGTGATCCACCCCACGGGCCCTCAAATCGTCAGAATGACGAAATGAGAGTACGATTCTTCGTCGTGCTGTATCCCCCGGGGGACGTCCCCGGACACCCGGCCGCCGCCGGGACCACCCCGAAAGACACGTGCAGGAGAGAGCTCTGGTGGATGTCGCGGACCTTGGGCTGCCGGTGAACGTGCCCTCGACGGCGCTCTTCACCGACCACTACGAGCTGACCATGCTGCAGGCGTCCCTGAAGGCCGGGACCGCCGAGCGGCGCAGCGTCTTCGAGGTCTTCGCCCGGCGGCTGCCCGACGGCCGCCGCTACGGTGTCGTGGGCGGCACCGGGCGGGTGCTGGACGCGGTGGAGAACTTCCGCTTCGACGAGGGCGTGCTCCGCTTCCTGCGGGAGCGTGAGGCCGTCGACGAGGCGACGCTGGAGTGGCTCGCCGACTACCGGTTCAGCGGTGACATCTGGGGCTACCCCGAGGGCGAGGTCTACTTCCCGGGCTCGCCGGTCATGCGGGTGGAGGGGTCGTTCGGCGAGTGCGTGCTGCTGGAGACCGTGATCCTGTCGATCCTCAACCACGACTCCGCGATCGCGGCCGCCGCCTCCCGGATGTCCTCGGCCGCCGGCGGGCGCCCGCTGATCGAGATGGGCGCCCGCCGCACCCACGAGCTGGCCGCGGTGGCCGCCGCGCGGGCCGCCTACATCGGCGGCTTCACCTCCACCTCGGACCTGGCCGCCGGCTTCCGGTACCACATCCCCACCGTCGGCACCTCCGCCCACGCCTTCACCCTGCTGCACGACAGCGAACGGGACGCCTTCCGGGCGCAGGTCGACTCGTTGGGCCGGGACACGACGCTGCTGGTGGACACGTACGACGTGGCGGAGGCGGTCCGTACGGCCGTGGAGATCGCCGGACCCGAGCTGGGCTCGGTGCGCATCGACTCCGGCGACCTGCTGCTGGTCGCGCACCGGGTGCGCCGTCAGCTGGACGAGCTGGGCGCCCGGGACACGAAGATCATCGTCACCTCGGACCTGGACGAGTACGCCATCGCCTCGCTCGCGGCGGCGCCGGTGGACGCCTACGGGGTCGGCACCCAGCTGGTGACCGGCTCAGGCCATCCGACGGCCTCCATGGTCTACAAGCTGGTCGCCCGCGCCGAGAGCGCCGATCCGGAGGCGCCGCTGGTGCCGGTGGCGAAGAAGTCCACCGGCGGCAAGACCTCCGTCGGCGGCCGCAAGTGGGCGGCGCGCCGGCTGGACGCGGGCGGGGTCGCGGAGGCCGAGGTGGTGGGCACCGGGCCGGTGCCGGACGCGCTGGCCGACCAGCAGCTGCTGGTCGAGCTGGTCAAGGGCGGCGAGGTGGTCGCCCGCGAGCCGCTGGACGTGGCCCGGGACCGGCACGCGGCCGCCCGCGCCGGTCTGCCGCTGTCCGCGACGCAGCTCTCCCGGGGGGAACCCGTCCTTCCGACGGAGTACGTCCACGAGGGCTCGGGTAACTAAAACGAGTGCCCCCGCTTCGACACACCGCCGAGAGTTTCCACGCCGCCGGCCCGATACCCGCCGCCGACCCGATACCCGAAGGACACCGACCATGCGCCGCGCCTTGATCGTCGTTGATGTGCAGAACGACTTCTGCGAGGGGGGCAGCCTCGGGGTGACCGGGGGCGCCGACGTCGCCGCCGCGATCACCGAGCTGATCGGACAGGCATCCGCCGGCTACCGACACGTGGTGGCCACCCGTGACCACCACATCGCGCCCGGCGGGCACTTCGCCGACAACCCCGACTACGTCCGCTCCTGGCCCGCGCACTGCGTCGCGGGCACGGAGGGTGTGGGCTTCCACCCGAACTTCGCCCCCGCCGTGGCCTCCGGTGCGGTCGACGCCGTCTTCGACAAGGGTGCCTACTCGGCGGCCTACAGCGGCTTCGAGGGCACGGACGAGAACGGCGTTTCCCTGGCCGACTGGCTCAAGGCCCGCGAGGTCGACGAGGTGGACGTGGTCGGCATCGCCACGGACCACTGCGTCCGCGCCACCGCCCTGGACGCCGTCAAGGAGGGCTTCCGCGCCCAGGTCCTCCTCGACCTCACCGCCGGCGTGAGCGCGGCCACCACCGACCGGGCCCTGGAGGAGCTGCGCCAGGCAGGCGTGGAACTCACCGGCAAGCCGGTCGTCGCCTGACCCCGCGGGTCCCCGGCGGCACAGCCACCCACTACACCACCGGCGTGCCCGCCTCCCATGATCACCACCACTACGCGCGCAGCCCCAGGTTGCGCAGCCGGGCCAGAGCTCGGGCACGGCTGCGCGCGTGAACAGGCACCCGGCCGCCGCCACCTCCGCGATCACCACCGTCTCCACCGCCCGACGGACACGACCACCAGGCCCACGCCACCGCGCCACACACCCGCCGCCACCGGACCCGCGCCACCGGACCCGCGCCGCCACCACTCGCCCGCCCCCGCCGAACACGCACCGCCACCACCCGCCCGCCTCTGCTGGACACGCACCGCCACCAGTCACAGGCCCCCGCCGGACACGCATCCGCCGCCAGTCACAGGCCCCCGCCGGACACGCACCGCCACCACCCACAGGCCCCCGCCGGACACGCACCGCCACCACCCACCCGCCCCTGCTGGACACACACCGCCACCAGTCACAGGCCCCCGCCGGACACGCATCCGCCGCCATCGGACCCACCCCCGCCGGACACACCCTCCCCCACCAGGCAGGCGCCGTCGCCACACACACGACCGCCCTCAGACCCGCGCCCCGGCCAGACCCGTGCCCCAGCCAGGCATACGCGCCGCCGCCAGGCACGCGCGCCGCCGCCAGGCGCTACGCGCGTGGCGCCGTCTCGCGGCGCAGCAGGGTTCTGATCGGGTGCCACAGTTCCAGGGCGTCGACAGCGTTGTCGGGGGACGTGCGCCATATCAGGCCGTCGGGGTGGTGGAGGACCGCGGTGATCTCGTCCGGGGTGGGTGGGGCCGCGTTGCCGCGCAGGTAGATCGCGCGCAGGCCCAGGTTGCGCAGGCGGGTCAGGGCGCGGGCGCGGTTGCGGGCGTGGACCAGTACGCGGACGCCGCCGACACCGTCGGGGGCGGGACTGGGCAGGTTCAGCGCCACCACCACGGTGCCGTTCGGCAGCTTGCAGAAACCTCCTGCGGCCATGCGGTCACATCCCCCGTTCTGGTCGGTGTCAATAAGGAAGCCATAGCAGGCACCTAAACACGATCGGCGGCAACCCGCCAAGGGGTTGCCGCCGATACGCGTCTGACCTGCGAAGATACTGGCTACTTCACCGCGCGGCCGACCTCGATCTCGATCGTGGAGCCGTCCTTGGCCTCCTTGGTGATCTTGATCTTGGTGTTGGTGTCAGTGACCCTGACACTGCCGCCCGGGTTCGCGGGGTCCCAGTAGGTGTTGGTGTGGTCGTTGAAGACCGAGACCCCCTTCGAGGACTTGATCTTCGTCTTCACGCCCGACTTGTGCAGCGTCATGCCGTCCGTGCCGTACGTGCTGAACGTCGCGTCGTAGGCCTGGATGCGGTTGCGCATCAGCGTGCCGTCGGACCACTTCAGCGCGGCCGGGTGCGAGTCGACCGGCAGGGCCAGACCGACGCCCGGGTGCCTGCTGGTGTTGTTGTCGACCTGGGAGGTGTCCCACTTCCAGATCAGCAGGCCGTTCTGGTACTGGAAGTGCTCCACCCAGTCCGGACGGTCGGTGCCGAGGAAGCCGAAGTTGTACGGGCCCGTCTTCAGCGAGGTGTCGTACGACACGTACTGCCGGTTCTCGGCGATGTAGTACTGCTTGTAGTCCTTGGTGAAGGACGCGCCGATCCGGGAGAAGCCGTTCGCCGTCCACGCCGCGTCCGCGCTCTCGGCGTCGTCCGCGAAGAGCACCGCGCCGTCCGCGGTCAGGGTGATCCGGTCGGCCGCGAAGCCCTTCAGCGCCACACCGCCGTCGGTCTGGTAGCGGAAGCGGAACTGGATCTTCTGGCCGGCGTAGTCGTCCAGGGAGTACGACAGCTTCTTCCAGCCGTCGACCGAGCCGGTCAGCACCGGCTTGTCGCTGCCGTCGCGCGGGATCGGCCGGCCGTCCACCGTGCCGTCCAGCGCGGTGAAGTTGGCGCCGCCGTCGGTGGAGACCTCGGCGTAGAGGAAGTCGTAGTTGGCCTCGATGTCGTACCACCCGTCGAGGGTGAGGCCGGCCGACGACTTGCCGGTGAGGTCCACGGACCGGGTCAGCGTGTTCCTCAGGTTGTTGGCGCTGCCGCTCCACCACTGCATGGTGCCCTGGGCCGGGGTGACGACCTCGGTGGTGACCGGCTTGTCGGGCAGGGTGACCACCACGGCCTGCCGGTGCTTGGTGTTGTACTCGGCCAGACCCAGCTTGTGCGCGGACTTCACGCCGGCCTTGGCGATGTCGTAGTTCAGCCAGCCCAGCTGCAGCTTGTCCCAGGCGCTCATGTCGCCGGGCAGGTCGCCGATGGCGTCCTTGCCGCGCCCGAGCCAGGAACCGGAGGACATCAGCGTCCAGAAGCCGGAGGAGTTCTCGCCGCCCGCGGTGTCGTACGCGTCCGGCAGGCCGAGGTCGTGGGCGTACTCATGGGCGAAGACGCCGAGGCCGCCGTTCTCCGGCTGGATGGTGTAGTCGCCGACCCAGATGCCGGTGTCGCCGATCTGCGCGCCGCCGAGCTTGTTGAACTCGGGGCCGGTGGCGCCGGCGTCGGTGCCGAAGGCGTACCAGCGGTGGGCCCAGATCGCGTCCTCGCCCTGGGCGCCGCCGCCGGCGGACTCGTCCTCACCGGCGTGCACGATCTGGAAGTGGTCGATGTAGCCGTCCGGCTCGTTGAAGTTTCCGTCGCCGTCGTGGTCGTAGCGGTCCCACTGGTCGTACTGGGCGAGGTCGGCCCTGATCTGGGCGTCGGTCCGGCCGGCCGCCTTCTGCTGGTCGACCCAGGCGTTGACGCCGTCCTGCACCACGTACCAGGCGCAGTTGTCGGGGACACACTTGTTGGAGCCGTAACGGGCCTCGTTGTAGGGGACCTTCACCCAGTCGGAGACCTCGCCCTCGATCGAGTAGCGACCCGAGGACTGGGTCTCGAAGTACTTCTTGACCGACTCGACGTTCTTGCCGGTGCCGAAGTACAGGTCCTCGTAGTGCTGCCGGTTGTAGTCCTCCTTCCAGTCCGTGCTGTTGTCCTTCTTGCGGTCCGGCTCGGCTATCTGGTTGTGCAGCGGGCCGGGCGTGCCGCCGTACCGCGGGTCGGTCTTGTCGCCGAACTCGACCAGGATGGTGAAGATCCTGTCGGTCTTCTCGCGGCCCAGCTCGACGTACTTGGTGTCGCCCTTCTTGCCCTTGAGCTCGACGACCTTCGAACCGTGCCGCTTCTGGACCTCGGCCTTGCCGGCGAGGACCTGGTTCAGGGCTTCCTGGCGCTGGGCCTTCTGAGTCTGGCTCAGCGGGCCGTCCAGGTCGTGCGCGTGCTGCTCGACCGGCTGTGGGTCGTGCCGGTCCACGGAGGCGGAGCCGGCCGTCGGGGCGGCCTCCGCGACGGCGAACGTCGAGAACGTGGCGGTGGCCGTCGCGATCGCGACACCGATCGCGGCTGTTCTGAACGTCCAGGGTCTACTGGTCACTTGATGTCCTTCCCTGACGCGTTCGGGCACGCGGAAGGGAACCTGGTAGCAAGGAAATGTCCGCGCGCGAGCAACGCGTGTAGTCAAGTGACGTCATTTGACTAGAGGTTGACGAGAAAATACAGACCTTGACTTGGACAGGTCAACTGCACTATATGGAGCACGCGTTCGCTTTACGGACATGGGGACGGCGGCGGGCCGGCGGGACCGTACGAGCGGAACGGACCCCGAACGGGCGCGCGAATCCGTCCACTTCGTGGACCTCATGACTCCGTGCGCCCCCTGTGCACCGGCACCCTGGGTCAGGTCACGCTTACCTGTGGTTCCGCTCGGGCACACAGGCGGTAGAGTCGACCGGCGGAACGCCCGGAAGCCGGTGGAAAACCAGGCCGACATCCTTGTCACACCCGCAGATCCCTGTCCGCACCCTCCCCCGAGCGAGAGGCACAGGGGGGAGACCCCCACTTCCGAGGACCGATTGCCATGCCTCGTCCGACCACCGCACAGCTCGCCTACGGCTCCTGCACCGTGATCTTCTCGACGCTCGCCATGTTGCTGCTGTCCCGGACGAATTCGGGCCCCGGAGTCGTGGTCATCGCCGTATCTGCGCTCGCGCTGGGCCTCCTGGTCGCCATGACGGTGCCGCTGACGAAGGCGCGCACGGTGGAGCCGGCCGCCGGACGGGTGACGCCTCCGGTGCGGGTACGGCGGGAGCCGGTCTCGGCGGGGGTGGAGCCGGTGCGGGGACGGACGGCTTCCTGACCCCTCCCGACCCCTCCCGTCCCCGGACGCGCGGTCAGCCGGTGCTGACCACCACCGTCCTGGCCGTCTTGTCGTGCAGACCCTGCTTGTAGGGGCGGTCGAAGAAGCTCCAGCCGCCGCAGATCACCAGCCAGAGGCAGGCGCAGCAGAACCAGCACGGGACCCACAGCACCGCGGCGCGTGCCAGCGAGATCGGGACGGACGGGGTGGAGCCGCCGGCCAGGTTGGCCACGCGCAGGCCGAGCCACTTCTTGCCGAGGGTCTGCCCGGTTCTGGCGATCATGAAGGTGTCGTAGGCCGTGTAGAGCACCACTCCGACGACCGACTGCGCCACGGACTTGCCGACCTGCACGTTCTCGGCGTTCACCGCGTACTCGTTGATCCGCAGCGCCCAGGTGATCAGCGCGACGACGATCCCCACCAGGATCAGGTCGATGATCCGGGCGAGGGTGCGCCTGCCGCTGTCGGCGAGCGGGGGCATGCCGGCGAGGGGGTCGCCGGGGTACGGGCCGCCGCCGTAGGGCCCACCGGGTCCGTACGGGCCGCCTCCACCGTCATGGGGACCACCGGGGCCGTACGGGCCGCCGCCTTCCTGACCTCCGCCGTACGGCCCTCCGCCCTCGGGGCCGCCGCCCGGGGGTGGCGGCTGCCCGCCGGGGGGCGGTGGCTGCGGTCCGGAGCCGGGGGGCGGTTCGGTGCTCATGCGCCGAGTGCACCGCGAGCGGACCCGCCCCGCACCCGGGGCGGGCCGTACGGATGACCTCGACCGCCCGGCCGGGTGCGGTCCGCGTCGCTCCGGTCAGCCGGCCACGAACGTGTGCGCCGCCTTGTCGTGCCAGCACTGGTGCCACGGCCGGTCGAACAGGCACCACACCACGCCCACGAGACCGACACCGACCAGGCCGGGGACGCTGTAGACGAGCCAGCGGCGCAGGGCCGGGCCGAAGGCCGGGGGCTCGTGGGCCTCGATGTCCCGTACCTCCAGACCGCACAGCTTCTTGCCCAGGGTGCGGCCCCACTTGGCCGTGGGCAGGACCTCGTAGACGACACCGAAGAGCAGCAGTACGGCGAGGACGATGCCGAGGTACGTCCCCGTGGTGCCGTCCAGCAGCCAGACGGTGACCGTGCGGCCGGAGAGCTTGGCCGCGTCGATCTTGTCGTTGATGTGGTCGACCGCCTTGGCACCGAGCGGTACGGCGGCCACCGCGGTCACGCCCGCGACGACGACCGAGTCGACGAGCCGCGCGGCCAGCCGTTTGCCGAGACCGGCCGGGCGGGCCGCCGCCTGCCGTCGCGCCGCCGCCTGGAACGGGTCCTCGACCGGCGGCTTCCAGGGCGCGACGGGCTGCTCGTCGCCCGCCCCCGCCAGCTGGTGCACCTGCTGCGCCCACGAGGACTGCCCGCCACCGGGCCCACTGGTCAGCGGCACGGACGTGGCCTGGGGGGCTCCGGGCCGCTGGGGCAGGGGCGGGGAGGAAGCGGCGGCGGAAGCCTGCGGGGCAGCGGCCCCGGGGCGGGCGCCGACCTGACCCTGCGGCTGGGCACCGGCCCGAGCG
>NZ_QFDQ01000296.1 GCF_003270085.1 Streptomyces triticisoli
GGAAGGTCATCAAGACCGTCCCCGAGTCGAAGATCGTGGAGACCCTGATCGAGGAGGCCATGAAGATCGCCGAGCAGATGGAGCAGAGCGGCGCCGCACCAGGCGGCCCCACCGTCACGGGGACACCGACAGTGACAGTGAGTTGACAAGCGGCACGGACCGAGAGGGGGCCCGGCGTGACCATTCTGGAGAGCATCCGGGGACCACGCGACCTGAAAGCGCTGTCCGAGACGGAACTCGGTGAACTGTCCGAAGAGATACGCGAGTTCCTGGTGCACGCGGTGGCCAGGACCGGTGGTCACCTCGGGCCCAACCTGGGGGTGGTGGAACTCACCGTCGCACTGCACCGGGTCTTCGAGTCGCCGGTCGACCGGATCCTGTGGGACACCGGCCACCAGAGCTACGTACACAAGCTCCTGACGGGACGTCAGGATTTTTCCAAGCTGCGCGGCAAGGGGGGACTGTCCGGCTATCCCTCGCGCGAGGAGTCCGAGCACGACGTCATCGAGAACAGCCACGCCTCCACGGCGCTGGGCTGGGCCGACGGACTCGCCAAGGCGCGCCAGGTGCGGGGGGAGAAAGGCCATGTCGTCGCCGTCATCGGGGACGGCGCGCTGACCGGCGGCATGGCCTGGGAGGCGCTGAACAACATCGCGGACGCCAAGGACCGGCCGTTGATCATCGTCGTCAACGACAACGAGCGGTCCTACGCGCCGACCATCGGCGGCCTCGCCAACCACCTGGCCACCCTGCGCACCACCGACGGCTACGAGAAGGTGCTGGCCTGGGGCAAGGACGTCCTGCAGCGCACCCCGATCGTCGGCAACACCCTCTACGATTCACTGCACGGCGCGAAGAAGGGCTTCAAGGACGCGTTCGCGCCGCAGGGCATGTTCGAGGACCTGGGGCTGAAGTACCTCGGCCCCGTCGACGGACACGACGTCCGGGCCGTCGAGTCGGCGCTGCGCCGCGCGAAACGCTTCCACGGCCCCGTCCTGGTCCACTGCCTCACGGAGAAGGGCCGCGGCTACGAACCCGCCCTCGCCCACGAGGAGGACCACTTCCACACCGTCGGCGTGATGGACCCGCACACCTGCGCGCCCCTCGCCCCGTCCAACGGCCCGTCCTGGACCTCGGTGTTCGGCGACGAGATCGTGAGGATCGGCGAGGAGCGGGACGACGTCGTGGCGATCACCGCCGCCATGCTGCACCCGGTGGGACTCGGCGGGTTCGCCGAGCGGTTCCCGGACCGGGTGTGGGACGTCGGCATCGCCGAGCAGCACGCGGCCGTCTCCGCGGCGGGCCTCGCCACCGGTGGGCTGCACCCGGTCGTCGCCGTCTACGCCACCTTTCTCAACCGCGCCTTCGACCAGCTCCTGATGGACGTCGCGCTGCACCGCTGCGGGGTCACCTTCGTGCTGGACCGGGCCGGCGTGACCGGTGTCGACGGGCCCTCCCACAACGGCATGTGGGACATGTCCGTGCTCCAGGTCGTGCCCGGCCTCAGGATCGCCGCGCCCCGCGACGCCGACCAGCTGCGCGCCCAGCTGCGTGAGGCCGTCGCCGTGGACGACGCGCCGACACTGCTCCGCTTCCCGAAGGAGTCGGTGGGACCGGGGATCCCGGCGGTCGACCGGGTGGGCGGCATGGACGTACTGCACCGGGCCGAGCGGCCCGAGGTGCTCCTGGTCGCCGTCGGCGTCATGGCTCCCGTGTGCCTGCGGGCCGCCGAACTGCTGCAGGCTCGCGGTATCGGCTGCACCGTCGTCGACCCGCGCTGGGTCAAGCCCGTCGACCCGGCGCTGCCGGGCCTGGCGGCCGGACACCGGCTGGTGGCCGTGGTCGAGGACAACAGCCGCGCGGCCGGCGTCGGCGCCGCGGTGGCCCTCGCGCTGAGCGACGACGAAGTCGACGTACCGGTGCGGCGGTTCGGCATTCCCGAGCAGTTCCTCGCGCACGCCAAGCGCGGGGAGGTGCTGGCGGACATCGGTCTCACACCGGTCGAGATCGCCGGACGGATCGGCGCGAGCCTGGCCGCCGGGGAGCGGGCAGGGACCGTCACGGCAGTCAAGGAGACAGCTGAATGACCACGGAGTTCGACCTCGGCAGACTCCTGTCCGAACGCGGAGCCGAACGCTACGAGCTGCACGCCAGGCACCTCAACCACCAGCTGCCGCGCATGCTGCGCACCATCGGCTTCGACAAGGTCTACGAGCGGGCCGAGGGCGCGTACTTCTGGGACGCCGACGGCAACGACTACCTGGACATGCTCTCCGGGTTCGGGGTGATGGGCCTGGGCCGGCACCACCCCGTCGTCCGCAAGGCGCTGCACGACGTGCTGGACGCCCAGCTCGCCGACCTCACCCGCTTCGACTGCCAGCCGCTGCCCGGACTGCTGGCGGAACGCCTGCTCACCCACAGCCCGCACCTGGACCGGGTGTTCTTCGGCAACAGCGGCACGGAGGCGGTGGAGACCGCGCTGAAGTTCGCCCGCCGGGCAACCGGAAAGCCGCGGATCCTGTACTGCGAGCACGCCTTCCACGGCCTGACCACCGGCTCGCTGTCCGTCAACGGCGAGGACGGCTTCCGCGAGGGCTTCGCCCCGCTGCTGCCCGACACCGCCGTCCCGCTCGGCGACCTCGACGCGCTCGAACGGGAGCTGCGCAGGGGCGACGTGGCCGCCCTGATCGTCGAGCCGGTCCAGGGCAAGGGCGTGCACGAGGCCCCGCCCGGCTATCTGTACGCCGCCCAGGAACTGCTGCACCGGCACAAGGCCCTGCTCATCGCCGACGAGGTGCAGACCGGTCTCGGCCGCACCGGGGACTTCTACGCCCACCAGCACGAGGACGGCGTCGAGCCGGACCTGGTGTGTGTGGCCAAGGCCCTCTCCGGCGGCTATGTGCCGGTGGGCGCGACCCTCGGCAAGGAGTGGATCTTCAAGAAGGTCTACTCGTCGATCGACCGCGTCCTGGTCCACTCGGCGAGCTTCGGGTCCAACGCCCAGGCCATGGCGGCGGGCCTCGCCGTGCTGTCGGTGATGGAGAACGAGCAGGTCGTGGCGAACGCCCGGGCCACGGGCGAACTGCTGAAGTCCCGGCTGGCGGCGCTCACCGGCAGATACGAGCTGCTCGCCGACGTGCGTGGCCGGGGCCTGATGATCGGCATCGAGTTCGGCCGGCCGAAGTCGCTGAGGCTGCGCGGGCGCTGGACCATGCTCCAGGCGGCCCGCAGGGGACTGTTCGCGCAGATGGTGGTCGTCCCGCTGCTGCAGCGGCACCGTATCCTGACCCAGGTCTCCGGCGACCATCTGGAGGTGATCAAGCTGATCCCGCCGCTGATCGTCGGGGAGGCGGAGGTCGACCGGTTCGTGGACGCCTTCACCGCCGTGATGGACGACGCTCACGACGGCGGGCTGATGTGGGACTTCGGGAAGACGCTGGTCAAACAGGCCGTCGCCAACCGGTGAGCGGCACTCGCCGGACCTTGCCCCTGAGGCAACGAATTTGCCCCAGGGGCAAGTGTGGCGTTCAAATGGAGCAATGAGCTCCCCCGAGTCCCAGCCCTCGGCGGGGCCGGTCGAGGACCTGCCCGCCGTCGCACCGCAGCTGCGCGCGCTGCGCCGCCGTACCTCCCTGACCCTGGAGGCGGCGGCCCGCGCCGCCGGGCTGTCGCCCGCCCACCTCTCCCGTCTGGAGACCGGACAGCGCCAGCCCTCGCTGCCGATGCTGCTCGCGCTCGCCCGTATCTACGGCACGACCGTGTCCGAACTGCTCGGCGAGACCGTCACCGGCCAGGACGCGATCGTACGTGCCGGGGACATGGAGCCGACGCGGGCCGGCGGCTGGACGTACTGGCAGGCCGGCGCCTCCGGGCGAGGCATGCAGGCCCTCAAGGTCCACGTCCCCCACGGCTCCCAGGGCGACATCGTGCGCGTGCACCCCGGCGAGGAGTGGCTGTACGTCCTCAAGGGGCGCCTCCGGCTGCGGCTCGGGGGCACCACGCACCTGCTCGCGCCGGGCGACAGCGCGCACTTCGACTCGCTGACCCCGCACCGCATCGTCGCCGAGGACCCCGACGGGGTCGAGCTCCTGTTCGTCCACACCCTGCTGCAAAGCCCCACGGCCGCACTGTGCCTGGGGCCCCTCACCGGAGAGATGCCATGAGCAACCTGGAAGAGAAGTTCCCGCGCGCCCTGTGGGTCCGACTCGTCATCTACACCGTCGTCGGGCACTTCGTCGCCGGGTTCATCTGGCTGCTGTTCTCCGTCGGCGCCGAGTGACGGCGGGATAGCCCCGGCGGAGGTCAGTCCAGCAGCCGCGCGCGCAGCCGCTCCTGGGTCTCGGGGGCCAGCCGCAGTCCGCGCTCCAGGTAGGGGTCGACGCCGCCCCAGGTCTCCTCGATGGTCTCCAGGGCCGCCGCGAGGTACTCGGCGCGCGCGTCGAACAGGGGGCTGAGCAGCTCCATGACCTCGGGGGAGTAGGCCGAGGGCGAGGTGGAGCTGCGGTACACCTTGTAGCGGCGGTGCTTGGCGTTCGACTCCAGGTAGTCCGCGACGATCGCGTCCCGCTCCACGCCCAGGGCGAGCAGGGTCACCGCGACCGACAGGCCCGCGCGGTCCTTGCCCGCGGCACAGTGCATCAGGACCGGGACGCTGTCGTCGGCGAGCGCGTGCAGCACCTGGGAGTGCTCGCCGGTGCGCTCCTTGATGATCATGCGGTAGGAGGCGATCATCCGGTGCGCGCCCTTGCCGTCGGCCAGGATCCCGCGCAGCTGGTCGAGGTCGCCGTCACGGACCATCTTCCAGAACTCCGCGCCGTCCGCCGGATCGCTCAGCGGCAGGTTCACGTTCCGCACGCCGGGCAGTTCGACGTCCGGCCCCTCCAGCTTCTTGTCGGCCGCGTTGCGGAAGTCGAAGATCGTGTGCAGGCCCAGGGAACCGAGGAACGCCGCGTCCTCGCCGGTCGCGTGCGCGAGATGGCCGCTGCGGAACAGCACCCCGTGGCGCACCCGCCGCCCGTCCACGGTCGGCAGCCCGCCCACGTCACGGAAGTTGCGCACTCCGGCCAGCTCGGGTTCGGTCGAGGGGACCTGCTGCGTCACGGGGACTCCTCCCTTTCGGCCCCGCCGTCACGGCTCGGCGGCGGGCGCGGTTTCGACCATACGACACGGCTTCCTGAGGCAACGAGTTGTCCACAGGCGTTGCCCGGGAGCCCCCTCCACCCGGATGATGTCCATGCTTGCGCGGACCTGTTCGGATCTGTGGGGGAGGCATGCTTCAGACCGCTGACGACGGCCGTACGTGGCTGCTGACCGGGCCCACGAGCGGTTACGCCGTCCATCTCACCGAGCACGGCGAACTGCGCCACCTGCACTGGGGCCCGCGCATCGAACTCGCCGACGCCGAGGCCCTGGCCGCCCGTCCGCTGCCGGACTCCTGGCCCTTCGAGTCCGCGCTCGACGGGCACGAGGAGTACCCGGTCGAGGGCGGCCCCCGCTTCGTACGGCCCGCGCTGTCGGTGCGCACCGCCGAGCGGCGCGGCACCGAGTGGGCGTTCGAGACGTACGAGACCAAGGGCGGTGAACTGCGGCTGCGGTTCCGCGACTCGGGGCTGGGCATCACCCTGCACCACCGCATGCGCGGCGATGTCGTCGAGCGCTGGGTGACCCTGGACAACCGGGGCCCCGACGCCGTGGAGGTGCTGCGCGCCGACTCCGCCACCTGGACCCTGCCCGACCGCGAGGGCTGGCGGCTGTCCCAGCTGCACGGCCGCTGGGCCGCCGAGTCCCGCCTGGTGCGCACCGGCCTCACCTACGGCGAGAAGGTCCTCGGCAGCCGCCGCGGCCACACCGGCCACCAGCACCTGCCGTGGGTCGCCCTCGACACCGACGCCGGCGAGGAGCACGGCGAGGTCTACGGCTGCGCGCTGGGCTGGTCCGGCTCCTGGCGGATCGCCGTCGCCCAGCTCCCCGACGCGCGCGTGCAGATCACCGGCGGCGCCGGGTACGACGACTCGGGGCTGCTGAGGCTTCGGGCCGGGGAGTCGTACACCACCCCGGTCTTCGCCGGCCTGTGGAGCGGCGGCGGCCACGGCGGCGCGAGCCGTACCTGGCACGCCTACCAGCGGACGTACGTCGTCCCGGACGCGGACCGGGACCGGCCGGTGCTCTACAACTCCTGGGAGGCCACGGGGTTCGACATCTCCGAGGAACGGCAGCGGGCGCTCGCGCGGCGGGCGGCGGCGATCGGCGTGGAGCTGTTCGTGGTCGACGACGGCTGGTTCGGCGCCCGCACCAGCGACCGCGCGGGCCTCGGCGACTGGCGGCCCAACCCCGACCGGTTCCCCGGCGGCCTGAAGCCCCTCGCCGACCATGTGCACGGCCTCGGCATGGAGTTCGGCATCTGGGTCGAGCCGGAGATGGTCAACCCCGACAGCGACCTGTACCGCGCGCACCCCGACTGGGTGCAGCACCAACCGGGTCGGAGGCGGACGGAGTTCCGCCATCAGCTGGTGCTCAACCTCGCGCGCGAGGACGTCCAGGAGTACCTGTGGGAGCAGCTCGACGGGCTGCTCTCCAGTGCCCCGATCGACTATGTGAAGTGGGACTTCAACCGCTGCTTCACCGACGCCGGCTGGCCCGGGGAGCCGTACCCGCAGCGCCTGTGGGCCGACCATGTGCGCGCGCTGTACGCCCTGCTGGACCGGTTGCGGACCGCGCATCCGCGGGTGGCCTTCGAGTCCTGCTCGGGCGGCGGCGGCCGGATCGACCTCGGCATCCTGTCCCGTACGGACCAGGTGTGGACCTCCGACAACACCGACCCGCTCGACCGGCTCGCCATCCAGCACGGCTTCAGCCACATCCATCCCGCGCGGGTCATGGCCGCCTGGGTCACCGACAGCCCGAACACCATGCTGGGCGGGCGCGTCAGCAGCCTGCGCTTCCGCTTCGTGAGCGCCATGGCCGGGGTACTCGGGGTGGGTGGCGACCTCACCCGGTGGACGGAGGAGGAACTGGCCGAGGCCCGGGACTGGATCGCCCTCTACAAGGAGATCCGGCCCGTGGTCCAGCGCGGCGGCCTGTACCGGCTGCGGCCGCCGCGGGGCGGGCTGAGCGCGGTGCAGTACGTCCTCGGGGACGAGACCGTCGTCCTCGCCTGGCTCCAGGCGCAGCACCACGGCGAGCCGCCGCCCGCGCTGAGGCTGCGCGGCCTCGACCCGGCGTCGTCGTACGCATGCCGTGAAACGGGGGAAGTGCACCGGGGGGCCGTGTTGCTGCACCACGGAATGCACACCGGGCTGCGAGGCGACCTCGATGCGGCAGTTGTTCGCCTCTGTCGCATTTGATCCCTACGCCTGAATTGCTGTGTTGATTCGAACTCGCCCCGGAATGAGGGTCGCTGGAACTGCCCGCGTGACAAGCCTCATAGCGGTGACGGTGTGTTGCCTGCCATGTTCACGTAATTCTGGGGCTTGTGCAGCGGATTGAAAAACGGGCGGGAGATCGAACTCACGCGGTGTGACTGCTGATTCCCGTGAGGGACCGAGTGAAACCCGCGGAAAGGGAACCGTCTGCTTGTCCCCGCGCTTCCCAGTCGCCTACGGTCCACACCGATCCGGACGGACGCCGAATCCTGCCGCCGTCCGGAACCCGCACACCCACCCACGCACGGCAGGAGCGGGGGACCCACAGGAACCACCGCCTGTCCCGGTCCTCCGGAACAGGCTCGGGGTGAAGCCGCATCGCGCGGCCGGGCAGCTCCAGCCCGAACCCGACAGCTCACCTCGCAGGCGCCGGAGAGGAATCCGCCATGCCCGCGAAGGGTAAGCACCGCCGTCCGAAGACCCAGCGTCTCACCCGCTCCCTCGCCGCCGCCGGAACCGGTGGCGCCGCCCTCGCCCTGCCGCTCGTCGCGGCGGCCGGCGCGCACGCGGCCCCCGCGCACTCCGTGACGGAAAAGGCCGTACAGACCGTGCCGGTGGCCGATAAGAGCACCGCCGCCAAGGACACCGCCGCCACGAACACGGACGTACGGACCTACACCGTCCGGGCCGGCGACTGCCTCTCGACGATCGCCGACGAGCAGCACGTCCGCGGCGGCTGGCAGCAGCTCTACACGGACAACCGCCAGGCCGTCGGCGACGACCCGTCGCTGATACACCCGGGCCTGAAGCTCGCCCTCGACGGCAGGGCCGCGACGACCGGCACCACCCAGGCGCCCAAGTCCGCGGCGTCCGGCTCGTCCTCGCCGTCCGCGCCCTCCGAGTCGTCCTCCAAGCCGTCCTCCGCGCCTTCCCCGTCCTCCGCCTCCTCGGCCCCGAAGGCGAAGACGGCCACCCGGGCCGTGAAGACCACCTCCACCGGCTTCACCCTCCCGGTGGCCGGCAGCGCGGTCGGCACCGGCTACCGCGTGGCCGGCGGCCTGTGGTCCAGCGGCTACCACACCGGTGTCGACTTCGCCGTCCCGACCGGCACCCCGGTCAAGGCCGTCGGAGCCGGCACGGTCGTCTCCGCGGGCTGGGGCGGCGCCTACGGCAACCAGGTCGTCATCAGGCTGAACGACGGCCACTACGCCCAGTACGCCCACCTGTCCTCGCTGTCCGTGTCGACGGGCCAGACCGTGAGCGGCGGCCAGCAGGTCGGCCTCTCCGGCTCGACCGGCAACTCGACCGGCCCGCACCTGCACTTCGAGATCCGCACCACGCCGAACTACGGCTCGGACGTGGACCCGGTCTCCTACCTTCGCTCGAAGGGCGTCGCCTTCGGCTGACGGCCGCGGCCCTTCCCGTGGCTGAGGCCGGCCATCAACATCCCTGATGGCCGGCCTATTCCGCGGCAGTCGGCAGGCATGTCGTGGCTTATCTCACCGGTCGTCAACCCCTGCCTACGGTCGCGTAGGTCACATCCGAAGGTGAATCATGGGCCGATATGGCAGACGATTCGAAGAGTGACAGCAGATCAGTGATCGGGTCGTACGTGGCGGTGGGGGACAGCTTCACCGAGGGCGTCGGCGACCCCGGCCCCGACGGGGCGTTCGTCGGCTGGGCCGACCGGTTCGCCGTACTGCTCGCCGACCGGCGGCCCGAAGGCGACTTCCAGTACACCAACCTCGCCGTGCGCGGAAAGCTGCTCGACCAGATCGTGGCGGACCAGGTCCCGAAGGCCGCCGAACTCGCCCCCGACCTGGTCTCGTTCTGCGCGGGCGGCAACGACATCATCCGTCCCGGCACCGACCCGGACGACGTGGCCGAGCGCTTCGAGAAGGCGGTCGACCGGCTCACCGCCGTCGCCGGCACCGTGATGGTGACCACCGGCTTCGACACCCGGGGCGTGCCCGTGCTCAAGCACCTGCGCGGCAAGATCGCCACGTACAACGGGCATGTACGGGCCATCGCCGACCGCTACGGCTGCCCGGTGCTCGACCTGTGGTCGCTGAAGACCGTCCAGGACCGCCGCGCCTGGGACCACGACCGCCTGCACCTCTCACCCGAGGGGCACACGCGCGTGGCGCTGCGCGCCGGCCAGGTCCTCGGCGTCGACGTCCCGGCCGACCCGGAACAGCCCTGGCCGCCGCTGCCGCCGCGCGGCACGCTGGAGATCCGCCGCGACAACGTGCACTGGGCACGCGAGTACCTGGTGCCGTGGATCGGCCGCCGGCTGCGCGGCGAGTCCTCGGGCGACCATGTGACGGCCAAGGGCACCCTGTCGCCGGACGACATCAGGACGCGGATCGAGTCGGTGGCCTGACAGCCGACGCGCTCAACGCCTCCCGCGCCGGGTGCCTGTCCGACGCGAATCGTCGGACAGGCACCCGGCCCAACTCCCGGGCGAGTGCCTCGTCCATCCACCGCCGGGCCCGGGCGCGGGAGGCCGCGCCGTCGTAGGCCGTCATCCGCACGGCGAGGCCGTCCAGCAGGGCCGTCAGGCGCAGGGCCGCGCCGGCGGGGTCCGGGCAGTGGAACGCGCCGGCCGCCGCCCCTTCCGCGACGACCTCCGTGATGGCCGCCTTCCACCGCCGGTCGAGATCCCGGGCGACCTCCCGCGACGCGGGCTCGCGCAGTGCGGCCGCCCAGCCCTCGATCCACAGCCGCCGGCCCTTGACCCGCCCGGTCGGCGCGTACCAGCGCACGGCGGAGCGCCGCCGGCGCAGGGCCGTCGTACGGCGGCCGAGCAGCTCGCGCAGCCGGGCGAGGTCGTCCTCGGCGGCGAACGCGGCCGCGACCAGCTTCTCCTTCGTCGAGAAGTGATGGAGCACCAGCGCGTTGCTCACCCCGAGGGCCGAGGCCACGTCGGCGATCGGCACCGCCGCCACGCCCCGCGCCTCGATCTGCCCGATGGCGGCCCGCAGCAGTTCCTCACGCCGCTCGGCCACGTTCAACCGCGCCCTCGCCACGCGATCACCCTGAACGGTCACCGTTTCACCGGGGCAGGGCGAGACCTGGCCGCACCCGTCACTCCCGTGCGGCAACCCCACCCGTGTCCGACGCGGCCTCCGGCACCTCGCACGAGTCCTTGAAGCCCTGACTCGTCAGGCCCAGGGACGAGTTGAGACGCGAGCGCAGATTCTCCACCGCCACCATCGCCGTCAGCTCCACCAGGGCCGGCTCGCCCAGCCGGTCGCGCAGCCGGGCGGCCAGGTCGTCGTCCACGGTGGGCGGAGTGGCCGTCATGGCCTCGGCGTACGCCATGACGTCGCGCTCCAGCGGCGTATAGACGTCGCTGTCCCGCCACACGGGAACGTCCTGCAGCTTCCGGGCGTCCATACCGCGCTCCCGGCTGACCCAGTAACCGAAGTCCATGCACCACGAGCACTCGATCGCGGCGGCCGAGGCCATCTCGGCGAGCGCCTTCAGACCGGGGTCGAGCCTGTTCCACTTCGCCACCGACTGCTCGAACCGCAGATCGCTCCACAGCACCCGCGGGTTGTGCGCGAGTGCCCGGGCGGGGTCCAGCACCTTGCCGTAGGCACGCTTGCTGTACCACTCGACGAAGCGGAAGAAACGGGTCCGGGGCGGGGTGAGTGAGACGCGGGCCATGGCGGCCACCTCCAGTACGTCGGTTCCGGCGGCACCGCGCGGGTGCCCTCACCGGGTACGACGGACGGGGGCGCGCCCGTGTGACATCGGGCTGTCGGAGGGGCCCTCCATAATGGAAGGCCTGACCGATTCCACTGGAGGCATCGTGGCAGGATTCCGTCCCCCGAGCTCCGGGCTCCGCGCGCTGCGGCCCGCGGCCTTCGGTGCGGACCCCGACGGAGAGCGCATGGCGCGCATCCGCCGGTCACCCCACTTCAAGGACGGCGTCTTCCAGAACCCCGGGGGTCCCGCACGGACCCGGCCCTCCGGCTCGATGCTCGATGTCGCCAAGCTCTACTTCGACAAGGAGGAGCGCCCCCGCCGCGCCCCGCGGGGCCCCGTGCCCGTGCACGCCACCACGCTCGCCGACCTGGCCGGGCCCGCGGCCACCGGTCTGCGGCTGACCTGGCTGGGCCACTCCAGCGTGCTCGCGGAACTGGACGGACAACGGGTCCTCTTCGACCCCGTGTGGGGCGAGCGCTGCTCCCCCTTCCCCTTCGCCGGCCCCCGGCGGCTGCACCCGGTGCCGCTGCCGCTGGCCGCGCTCGGCCCGGTCGACGTCGTCGTCATCTCCCACGACCACTACGACCACCTGGACATGCCCACCATCAAGGCGCTGGCCGGCACGGACACCCTCTTCGCGGTACCGCTCGGCGTCGGCGCCCACCTGGAACACTGGGGCGTGTCCGAGACCCGCATACGCGAACTGGACTGGCACGAGTCCACCAGGGTCGGCGGCCTCACCCTGACCGCCACCCCGGCCCGCCACTTCTGTGGCCGCGCCCTGCGCAACACCCAGCACACCCTGTGGGCCTCGTGGGTCGTCGCGGGCGAGGAGCACCGCATCCACCACAGCGGCGACACCGGCTACTTCGACGGCTTCAAGGACATCGGCGCGGACCACGGCCCGTTCGACGCGACGATGATCCAGATCGGCGCGTACTCGGAGTTCTGGCCCAAGGACCATGCGGATTCCACGCCGCTGCCGGGCGCGTGGCCGGACATCCACATGAACCCCTCGCAAGGGGTCCAGAGCCATCTTGACCTGCAGCAAGGCCGGCCGAGCGGGGTCATGCTGCCGATCCACTGGGGAACGTTCAGCCTCTCGCTGCATCCCTGGGCGGAGCCGGGGGAGTGGACGCTGGCCGCGGCCGAGGCGGTCGGACAGACGGTCGCCCTCCCTGTTCCAGGCCAGCCCTTCGAACCTGCCGGGGACCTCCCCGCGCGCCCCTGGTGGCGGGATGTGTCCCCGCCGCTGAACCGCAAGTGGCCCGTTCCGGAGATCGCTCCGGTGGCGTCTCGTGATGACCTCGACCTTGTGGGCGAGGGCTGAGCGCAACTCGGTGGCGTCCGGAGTGGAAGTCAGGAAGGCTTGCGCGCATGGTTTCGGTATTGCAGAACGTGGCGATTGACTGTGCGGACGCCTACGAGCTGGCCCGGTTCTGGAGCAGGGTGACTGGACGTCCACTGCATCCGGAGGACGAACCGGGTGCCCGGGAGACTCAGGTGCTGCTGGCGGAGGGCCCAGTGCTGTACTTCAACCAGGTTCCCGAGCCCAAGAAGATCAAGAACCGGATCCATCTGTGTCTGCGACCTGAGACCACGCGTGAGCAGGAGGTGGAACGGCTGCTGGGCCTCGGTGCCACCTTTGTCGCCGATCACCGCAATCCTGATGGCTCCGGCTGGGCAGTCCTCGCTGACCCCGAAGGCAACGAATTCTGTGTTCTTCGCAGCGATTCCGACCGAGCCGCGATGAGTTCCTGAAGCTCACGCGCCGTCCTGGCCGGTTTCGCATGACTGCTGGTCACGGCCACTCGTCGATGGCCGCGATGCGAACGGTCGCCTCGTAGCGGACCGCGAGTTCGTCGTACCTCGTGGGTGCGCCACGCGGCGCCATGGAGTCGAGCGGGGTGAGAGGCCTCCACCGCGTCGTCCCGTGTTCGGTCGACCAGGACCATGTCCAGGAGATCCTGCGGGGGGACCGTCGTAGCCGAGGACGACGGCCGGCGTCTCACCCGCCCGCACGGAGGGAGCCGCCGACGCGGCAGAGCGGCCGTTCCGTCCTGGCCCAAGCACAGGTGGCGAGGGCGAGGAGGGCTTCGGCCTCCCCGCCCGCCGGGAGGCCGCCCCGGCTTCACGGTCGGTCCGCCACCGGGGACCTCGGACGACCGCTGCTGACGCGCGGGCCTCCGCGACGCGGCGCTGGACGGAACCCTCGGCTACAGGAGGACGAGCAGCTTGGTCCCGGGGACCAGTTTCCGGTTGACCGAGGTCGACTGGACGAACACGGTGTACGCCGCGTTGCTCCCGGGGGTCACCGTGACCTCCGTCTCCGGCAGGCCCAGGAGCTGCCGGGCCGCGGGGCCGGTGAACACCTTTCCGGTCGTCCGGCCGGTGGTGGGATCCTTCTCCGCCACGGCGATCTTCTTGTTGGCCTGGATCTTCTCGCGCTTGGAGAGCTCGTAGAAGGCGCAGCCGGTCTTGTACGGGTGCCCGGCGCGGGTGACGAAATCGCGGATCGCCGTCTGCTGGTCCACGGGGATCAGCACGTACTTGCCGGCGTCGAGGGCCTGAAGGCTGGACTTCACGTCGGCCGTGCTGAGGTCCTGACCCATTGCGAAGAGATTCCTGGTTCCGCGCACCCCCTGCTCGCGGTCCCGCAGGAACCTCGTGGCGGCCGTCTTGACGGTGCCGATCGCCTCTTCGACGCCCTGGGCCGAGTCGGCGTCCCAGATCGAGATGTTGCCCGTCGGGAAGCCGTACTGCTGAGCGGTGCGCTTGGCCAGGGAGTTCGGCACCATGATGGCCGAGGTCCAGTGGTCCGGCAGGCTGTTCATCTTGTCCGCGATCCTGTCTCGCCACGCGTCCAGGACGGCGCGGCCGTCGGGAAGGTGGTCGTGGCGCGAGCCTGTCCTGTCCGCGCCCGAGGCGTTCTCCTCGCCGTCGGTGACGACGACCTGGAGGAAGCTGTGCTCGCCGTACTCCTCCCATATGTGGCCGAGGTCGTCGAGTGCCTTCACCGACGCCTGGATCAGCGCGGTCGCGCCGTTCTCGACGGTGTACAGGCCCCGCATGGACGGCAGGTGCTTCACGTCCATGTCCCACACCAGGTTCTCGACCAGATGGTCGAAGGCGTAGAGACTGATCCGGGTCTCATGGCCGAGCCTGTCGGACTCCTCCTTCAGCCCCTTCACGAACTCGTCCACCACACGGATGAGCTGCTCCGAATGCCCCCTCATCGAGCCGGACTTGTCGATGACGAGAGCGACGTGGTTCACGAAGTGCTTCTTGAGCCGGTCCTTTACCGTTGCGCTCATCGCGTCAATCCCCTTCCGTTCGTTTCCCCGTGGGGCCGCGACGGCGCCCTGCGGAGAAGCGGCTTCCTGATGAAGGCGTGCCAGTTGGTGTTTCAGCCTGTCCAAGTCGTCGAGCGTCGGCGTGAATCGGTGACGAAGGGTCGCCACGGGAGTCACGGAACGCCCTCTTCCGTCGGCAGACGTCTCATTCCGGGGTCGCGCAACCCGGTATGGACTCCGGTCCGTTCGGATGATGGCTTCACTGTATGGAGCACCACTGACAACGCGTGGGACGGTCGGCCGCGGCCGCCTTCCGACAAGGCGCTGCGAGGTGGCGCGACTCCCGGGTGCCGCTGCTCGGCGCCGCCACCGTCGGCCGGTCTTGCGTATCCACTTCAGGAGGCCCGTCTGCGACTTCCGGCGGGCGCCCGTACGGTGGGTCTCGCCCGTCGGGCATCACGGCGCCTTCGGCCATGCCCGGCTGAGCGTCCCTGCCCCGGTCGCCTTCGCCTCGGGGAGACCCTGGAGCCGATCGCTCGCGCAGCCGCCGGATGCCGTCGTGCGTGGTGGGTGGGTGGGTGGCTCGTCGCCGGTCTGCCGGGAAGCGGCCTGGCCGAGCGTCGGGCGGACGGTCTCACCGGTGAAGGCGCGATCCTTGCCAAGAACCACACGGACTCACCGAGGGAGGAGGACGTGGAGAGAACGGCAGATCGGTGGGCACCGGCGGGCCATTGCGCCGCTGTGGACTTCAAGAATCGAGAACGGCTTGTGGCCCGGCATGTACATGAACCCCTCCCCGGGCGTCCAGAGCCACCTCGACCTGCAGCAGGGCCGGCCGGGGGAGGGGACGCCGGCCGCGGCCGAAGCGGTCGGTCAGGCGGTCGTCCTTCCTGTCCCGAGCCGGCCCTTCGAGCCCGCAGAAGAGGTCCCCACGCGTCCGTGGTGACGGGACGTGTCGCAGTCCGCCACCCGCGAGTGGCCCGTGCCCGAGCCCGCTCCGGAGACGACGCATGGCCTCGACCTGGTGGGTGAGCACTGACCGCCGCGCGGCGGAACCGAAGCCCGTCATCCGCAGGGGGATCTCACTCTTCCGGGTGCCGTCGGTGCGGAGTCCGGGTGCGAGCGGCGACCGGGACGTCTTGGATGACGTCAGGGCCTCTCACCGCTGGGTGATCCGGCGGTCGGGCCGTCGGGCGGCGGACGGAGAGGAGGAGGCCTTTCGATGGACGACCCCTCCTACGGCGTCACTGACGTCGGCGACGCGCTGCCGAACCTGCCTCCCGCCCGTTCCGGCCGGCCGCCGGCGCCGAGTCGGCTGGTGCGGACCCGGGCCGTGCTGCGCAGGGCACTGCCCGGGCTGGCCGTCTTCGCCGTCATGCGGCTGGCAGTGGTGACGGCGCTGTCCGTCTGGGCCGTGCACGTCGGCCGTCATCCGCGCACGGTGCTGGGGATGGAATGGGACAGCGCGTGGTACGTCCGCATCGCTCGGCACGGCTACGGCACCGTGCTCCCCGGTCCCGCGGGATCCGGCATCGTCTACCACGACATGGCCTTCTTCCCCCTCTACCCGGCGCTGATCCGCGCGGTGAGCACGGTGGTGCCGGTCGGAGAGGTCAACGTGGCACTCGCCCTGTCGTGGAGCGCCGCGGTGGTCGCCGCCACGGGCATCTACGCGGTGGGCGAGCTGCTGCACGGGCGGCGGCTCGCCATCGCCCTCGTCGCCCTGTGGGCGGTGCTGCCCCAGGCCGTCGTCGCCACGATGGCGTACACCGAGTCCCTGATGACCGCCTTCGCGGCGTGGGCTCTGTACGCCGCCCTCACGCGCCGCTGGCTCACCGCCGGCCTGCTCGCCGCGCTGGTCGGCCTCACCCGTCCCAACGGGCTCGCCGCAGCCGCCGCCGTCCTGACCGCGTTGGGTCTGCACGCATGGCGCTGCCGCCGCGAGGACCGGCCCGTCGGCCGGCGGGTGTGGCCGGCCGCTGTTCTCGCTCCGGCGGGGTGGTTCGGCTACGTCCTCTGGGTGGGGGTGAGGACCGGCAGCCCGTGGGGCTACTTCACCGTCCAGCGACGGTTCGGCTCGACCTTCGACTTCGGTCACTACACCCTCTACATGTTCAAGCACCTGGTGCTCGCGAAGGCCTCCCTGGGCCAGTACACAGCGGCGGCTGTCGTGATCGGTGCGGTCGCCCTGTTCGTCCTGAGCGTGCTCGACCGGCAGCCGCTCCCCCTTCTCGTGTACACCGCGACGCTCATGGTGATGGCTCTGGGCGGCGCCCACTTCTTCACCAGCAGGCCCCGCCTCCTCTTCCCCGCCTTCCCCCTCCTGCTCCCCCTGGCACTGACGCTGTCCCGGGCCCGCCTGCGCACCGTGGCCGTCCTCATGCCGGCCCTCGCGGCGTACTCCCTCGTGTTCGGGGTCTACCTCGCCATCGTGGCGAAGAGCCCGCCCTGACCGGGGTGATCGACCGGGGTGATCCCACCGGTCGGGGGCCGATGCCCGTGAGGGGCGCTGCTCAGCCGTGGGGGCGGGGCCAGCGTGCGAGTCCGTCGGGCGACGGCGGCTGACGCGTCGCCTCCTGCGGCGAGTCGTAGAACTCGTACGCCTCAGCCAGGCCGCCGTGTTCGAAGACCCTGAACATCCGGGCCGAGGGGCACGCGATCCGCAGGGAACCCTCATGCCCCCGGATGTCCTTCGTGACCGCCACCACGGTGCCCAGCCCCGTCGAGTCCAGGAAGGGCACGAAGCACAGGTCCAGGACGAAGTGGCGGTGCCCCTCGCCGAGCAGCTCGAGCACTGCTTCGCGGATCCTGGAGCGGGTGTGGATGTCGACCTCGCCGTCGACCTCCAGAACGGTCCAGCCGTTCACGACGTCGTAGCTGGCGGCGATGTCCTCGGTGCGGATGACGGTGGTGCGCATGGCCATCCCCTTCCTGGTTCTGGACGGCACAGGATCCCCGGCGACGCGTTGCACGGCGGTCCGAAAGTGTCTGTGCCTGCAGATGCCGCCTGTTTCCATCAAAGTCGCTCGTCCGCCGTTCGCAAGCCGGGACGGCCCGCACGACCCGGTGCTACGGAGCAGGTCATGATCGGCTTGCCGCCCGGCGGCAGCAGGGGCTGCGGGCAGACCCCCGCACCCTTGTCGCGCGCGGGCCGACACGGCGGGTGACGGCGTGGAGGGCGCCGGAGAGAGCGGCAGCGGTCCCGAGACCGTCGCGGCGGGCCGAGGCCGGGCGCACGGGAGGGCGGACGGAGGGCGTACGGCGGGGCCGGGGGAACGGAAGGCCTCTCGGCCCTGCCCTTCACCCGTGACCGGTTCTGACCAGGTGGGATCGATCTCTTTCGGATCGGTGGCGCGGGTCGGTGCGGGCGTCCGGACTGTCGTACGAGCCCTCATACCAGAGCGGGACGATCGCTGGGGGATTTCGTCAACTGCTCACCGCGCATGATGCATCCGTGACTACTGTGAGTGTCCGCCGGGCGACACGAGGCCGTATACGCGCCTCTGTCGACCGGTACAGCGATGGCGCATGCCCGCTCGTGCCCCACCCGCGAGCACACAGGCCCGACGGACCAGTACGAGGAACAGATGTCCCACCTCCGCGCACCGGCCGCCCGCACAGACCGCCGTGAGGGCGGTCGGCACGGGCGGCCGGTCGCCCGCGCCGTCCCCCCGCTGCCCGAGACCCCCCTGCGGCCCCAGCTGCTGCGCCTGGCGGTGCTGCCGCCGACCGCGGTCGCCCTCAGCGCCGGCGCCGCCGTGCTCTTCACCGTGCGCTCCACCGGTGCGCACCCCGGGCTCACCCTGTGGGGCGTGCTCGCCGGGGCGTTCTGCGTGACGCTCGCGGGCATCACGACCGCCGCCGTCGCCGCCGGCCGGGCCGCCCGCGCCGTTCACGACCGGATCGACGCGCTGCGCCGCGCCACCGCGCGCCGCGAGGCCGACC
>NZ_QFDQ01000297.1 GCF_003270085.1 Streptomyces triticisoli
GGCCCCCGTGACCGCGCGGGTCACGGGGGCCTCGGCCGGTGCCGGAGGGTCAGCCCTTGCGGGCCTTGATCTCCTCGGTGAGCTGCGGGACGACGGCGAACAGGTCGCCGACCACGCCGTAGTCGACCAGGTCGAAGATCGGGGCCTCGGGGTCCTTGTTGACGGCCACGATGGTCTTCGAGGTCTGCATGCCGGCGCGGTGCTGGATCGCGCCGGAGATGCCGTTGGCGATGTACAGCTGCGGCGAGACGGACTTGCCGGTCTGGCCGACCTGCTGGGTGTGCGGGTACCAGCCGGCGTCGACGGCGGCGCGCGAGGCGCCGACGGCCGCGCCGAGGGAGTCGGCGAGCGCCTCGATGACCGCGAAGTTCTCCGCGCCGTTCACGCCACGGCCGCCGGAGACCACGATCGCGGCCTCGGTCAGCTCCGGACGCCCGGTGGACTCACGCGGCGTACTGCCGGTGATCTTCGTGCCGGTGGCCTGCTCGGAGAAGGACACGGACAGCTGCTCGACCGTGCCCGCGGCCGGGGCGGCTTCCACGGCGGCGCTGTTCGGCTTGATGGTGATGACCGGGATGCCCTTGGTGACCCGGGACCTGGTGCTGTAGGACGCGGCGAACACCGACTGGGTGGCCACCGGGCCCTCGTCGCCGGCCTCCAGGTCGACGGCGTCGGTGATGATGCCGGAGCCGATGCGCAGGGCGAGGCGGGCAGCGATCTCCTTGCCCTCGGTGGAGGAGGAGACCAGGACGGCGGCCGGGGAGGTGGCCTCGACCGCGGCCTGCAGGGCGTCCACCTTCGGTACCACCAGGTACTCGGCGTACTCGGCGGCGTCATGGGTCAGCACCTTCACCGCGCCGTGCTCGGCGAGCACGGCGGCGGTGTCGGCGGCGCCGTTTCCGAGGGCGACGGCGACCGGCTCGCCGATGCGGCGGGCCAGGGTCAGCAGCTCCAGGGTGGGCTTGCGGACGGCACCGTCCGCGTGGTCGACGTGGACGAGGACTTCAGCCATGGGACTTCTTCTCTCCTGCTTGCGAAGGGTGCGGGGCGGGCGGCGAGTTGCGGGCTCTAGATGAACTTCTGGCCCGCGAGGAACTCGGCGAGCTGCTTGCCGCCCTCGCCCTCGTCCTTGACGATCGTGCCCGCGGTGCGGGCCGGACGCTCCGCGGCGGAGTCGACCGCGGTCCAGGCGTTCTCCAGGCCGACCTCGTCGGCGTCGATGTCCAGGTCGGACAGGTCCCAGGAGGTGACCGGCTTCTTCTTGGCCGCCATGATGCCCTTGAAGGACGGGTAGCGGGCCTCGCCCGACTGGTCGGTCACCGACACCACGGCCGGCAGGGAGGCCTGAAGCTGCTCGGAGGCGGCGTCGCCGTCGCGGCGGCCGGTGACGGTGCCGTCCTCGACCGCCACCTCGGACAGGAGCGTGACCTGCGGGACGCCCAGGCGCTCGGCCAGCAGGGCCGGTACGACGCCCATGGAGCCGTCGGTGGAGGACATGCCGGAGATCACCAGGTCGTAGCCGGCCTTCTCGATCGCCTTGGCCAGCACCAGCGAGGTACCGATCGCGTCGGTGCCGTGCAGGTCGTCGTCCTCGACGTGGACGGCCTTGTCCGCGCCCATGGACAGCGCCTTGCGCAGCGCGTCCTTGGCGTCCTCCGGGCCCACCGTCAGGACCGTGATCTCCACGTCGTCGTCGGAGTTCTCCGAAATCTGCAGCGCCTGCTCGACCGCGTACTCGTCCAGCTCGGAGAGCAGACCGTCCACGTCGTCCCGGTCGACGGTCAGGTCATCGGCGAAGTGCCGGTCGCCAGTGGCGTCGGGCACGTACTTCACAGTGACAACGATCCTCAAGCTCACGCCGGCTCTCCTACTGCATCGTCATTTCTGGGCTGCCTTCTTGCAGGCAGCATAGGCGCCTGAAGCGGTCGATCACGGTCGGGGCGATCGCGCGCTCCCAGCGGAATATTACTCGTCAGTACACCCAGCTCATGCCCGCTGAGCAAGCGCTTTGAACTGTGACCTTCGCAACGCAGCGTAACCGGAACCCGACCGGTCCGCAGAGGGGCGTGACAGTGATCAATCACGCAGCGCATTGAAGCGTCCCTGGTGGTACAGGAGCGGACGACCGGCGCCCGCGGGGTCGCCGAGCACGACCTCGGCCAGCACGATGCGGTGGTCCCCGGCGGGCACGCGCGCGACGACACGGCACACCAGCCAGGCGAGCACGTCGTCGAGGACGGGAACCCCTTCGGGACCCTCGCGCCAGGACGTCGGCGCCCCGAAGCGGTCGGCGCCGCGGCGCGCGAAGGTGGCGGCCAGTTCCTCCTGGTGCTCGCCGAGTATGTGGACGCCGATGTGGCCGGCCCCGGCGATCGCCGACCAGCTGGATCCGCCGGTGCCGACGCCGAAGGAGAGCAGCGGGGGCTCGGCGGAGACGGAGGCGAGGGAGGTGGCGGTGAAGCCGACCGGGCCGGTCTCGCCACGGGCGGTGATCACCGCGACGCCCGCCGCGTGCCGCCGGAAGACGGAGCGCAGCAGGTCGGGAGAGGCGAGCTGGAGAGTGCCGGAGGTGGTGAGACCGGTGGTGGCCGTCATGGAGCGATCCTTCTGCTGGGGGGACGGGCGGGAACCGTGACTGCTCAACAGTCCGGACAGCGCGCGCTCGCACGGCGGGCGAGACCGGCCCGGGCCCGCCCGGGAGGAAGGAGTTCCAAGGGCATACGGTCAGGCTGACGATAGTTGGTGGGCGCAGTCAAGCACGTCCCGTCATGTGGGAGACGTCTCACCGTCACGGGCACAGTCCTCACACCGTCTCCCCCAGGGCCGCGATGACGTCCGCCTTGCGCGGCTGTCCGGTGGCGCGCCGCACGACGCGGCCGTCGGCGTCGAGGACGAGCACGGTGGGCGTCCTCAGGATCCCGAGTTCGCGCACGAGTTCCAGGCGGGCCTCGGCGTCGATCTCGACGTGCGCGACTCCGGGGACCATGCCGGCCACCTCGCCGAGGATGCGACGGGTCGCCCGGCAGGGGGCGCAGAAGGCGCTGGAGAACTGCACGAGCGTGGCACGCGCGCCGAGGTCCTCGCCCAGCTCGGCCGGCCCGAGCCGCCTGCCCTCGTCCTGTCCGCGCACCCGCACTCTCCCTCTCCTGTCCCACCGCCGCGCACCACCGGTCCGGTCATCCTCCCCCTCAGCGTTTCCGGGGTCGTGAAGATTCCCGTTCAGTGGGCCGACGGGGGGAATCACAGGGCCGACGTGACGAGGATCTCGCCGGGGACGGGCACGTGGACTGGCTCCGCGGCCGTTCTTGGGGCACGATCTGCGACAGGCCGTAAACCTACGTCAGCGTAACTTCCGCCGGGATTCCCTCCCTGGCAGAGAGAAGGGTCCGCCGCGCCCATGGCAGAGCTCGTCTACCGTCCCGTCATCGGTCTTGCCCGCACGATGTTCAAGGTGTGGGACCTCAAGATCGACTGCCGGGGGTCGGAGTACATCCCGCGCTCGGGCGGCGCCGTGCTGGTGAGCAATCACATCAGCTACCTGGACTTCGTCTTCAACGGACTCGCCGCGCTTCCGCAGAAGCGCCTGGTGCGCTTCATGGCGAAGGAGTCGGTCTTCCGTCATCGGGTCTCCGGGCCGCTGATGCGCGGCATGAAGCACATCCCGGTGGACCGCGCCCAGGGCGAGGCGGCGTACGCGCACGCGCTGGCCTCGCTGAGGTCCGGTGAGGTGATCGGGGTGTTCCCGGAGGCGACGATCTCCCAGTCGTTCACCCTGAAGAGCTTCAAGTCGGGTGCGGCGCGGCTGGCCCAGGAGGCGGGCGTCCCCCTGGTCCCGATGGCGGTCTGGGGCACGCAGCGGCTGTGGACCAAGGGCCAGCCGCGCAACTTCAAGCGCAGCCACACCCCCATCACGATCCGGGTGGGCGAGGCCTTGGACGCCCCCCGCGAGCAGTACGCGGGAGCCATCACCCGCCGTCTGCGCGAGCGCGTCCAGGACCTCCTGGAAGCCGCCCAGCGCGCCTACCCCGTCCGCCCCAGGGACCAGCACGACACCTGGTGGATGCCGGCCCACCTCGGCGGCACGGCCCCGACCCCGGAGCAGCTCCGCACGGCCGAGGTGCACTGACGCCCGACGCGTGGCGGGAATGCCGCTTCCGGACTTCACCGGCCTGACGTAGTGTCTGTTGTCCGCGTGGGGAAAGGGAATGTCCGTGGTCACGATCGGCGTCATGTTCGGCGTGTTCGCAGCGCTCGCGCTGCTTCTGGTCCTCGTGATCCTGCGGCGCGGCAACAGGGCCACGGAGAACGCCGACGGACTCCTCATCGAGGAGGCCCGTCGGGTCCAGGCACATCAGGACCGCGTGTCGTACAACGCCATGACGGTGCACAGCACCAGCCCGACCATGAGCGACCTGCACCGCCGCCGTTAGCGACAGCCGTCAGGCGGCTCAGGCCGCGGGCTCCGGCTCTCGTACGGTGATGCGGGCTCCCGGACTGAACTTCTCCAGGATTTCGGCGAGTTCGGCGGCCGCCGTCCGCACCTCGGCAACCGGCATCGGGGCCAGGCTCTCCAGCAGGAAGACGCCCGAGGTGGTCTGCTCGGTGAGGCGGGTGCGGGGGCCCTGGCGCCAGTTCCAGCGGCGGCAGGTCACGCCGGCCTCGTCGCGCCACACCACTTCGCCCGCGTCCGGGTGTTCGACGGTCTCCTCTCCGCCGGCCACGGTCACGAAGTCCTCCTCGCCACTGGCACGCACCAGGCTCATGCCGCCCTGGATCAGGTCGAGGTCCTCGCCGCCGACGGGGACGAGGTGGGCGACGCTGACGGCGTTGTAGAGGTCCACGAGCACGTTGATGCGGGGCAGTCCGGCGTCCGTCAGCGCCCGTCGGGCCAGTGCCTCGGCCGAGTTGCGGGTGCGGGAGGGCTTGGAGCCGAACGCGGTGTACGCCGCGCGCCAGGCGGCCATGTGCGGATCCTCGTGCGGGGCTCGTCCGTCCAGGCGTACGGCCAGACGGCGGACCGCGTCGTCCAGGAGCGCCGAACTGTCCTCGGTGCTCGGACCGTTGACCAGCTCGTGCGCCTCGACGGCCACGTGGGTGAAGCCGGGCGCGAGCGCGCGCACCTCGTCGGACACGGTGAGGGTCAGCGTCATCTTCTCGCCTCGGGGTCAGAGTGTGGTGGGCAGTGTCTTCCACAGCCGCGGCCGGTCGGGGGCGGCCCGGAGGGCGGCCAGTACGTCCGGGTGCGGTACAGCGTACAGTACCGGATAGTCCATCTCATTCGACTTCGGGTCCGGCGCGAAGGCCAGGCGCTCACCGGCGAGGGAGAACCGGGCGTCGACGCCCGGCTTGTTGCCGCGCGGATCCTGCCGGTGCCAGGCGCCGTTGAACCGTACGGCGACCAGCCCGTGCACCGCGTGTCCACCGCCCTCGTCGCGCCCCAGCCGCTGGTAGCACAGCGCCGTCGGGATGTCCTCGGCCCGCAGCAACGCGGCCAGCGCGTGAGCCTTGGCGTAGCAGATGCCGGTGCGCTGCCACAGGACGTCGGAGGCCCGCCAGGTGACGCGCGGGTCGCCCGAGTCCTGCGAGTGCGGGATGGCGTCGCGCACGAACTCGTACGCGGCGCGCGCATAGGCATACGAATCGGCCGCCCCCTCCACGAGACGGGCAGCCGTCTCGCGGACCACCGGGTGCTCGTGGTCGATCACCTCGTCGGCGGCCAGATAGGCGGACAGGTCGGGGGTGTCCTGGATCAGCTCCATGCCCGCAGAGCATAGGAATGCGATCACTCGACGGTCAATGACTTTTCGAGTGATCGCATAATTATGCGAGCGAGCCGTTAGCGTGCCATCTCCTCCTTCAGTGCCGCCACGAACGTGTCCACATCGTCCTCCGTGGTGTCGAAGGCGCACATCCAGCGCACCACGCCCTCGGCCTCGTCCCAGAAGTAGAAGCGGAAGCGCTTCTGCAGGCGCTCGCTCACGTCGTGCGGGAGCCTGGCGAAGACGCCGTTGGCCTGGACCGGGTGGAGGATCTCCACCCCGTGGACGGCACGCACGCCCTCCGCGAGGCGCTGTGCCATCTCGTTGGCGTGGCGGGCGTTGCGCAGCCACAGGTCCTTGGCCAGCAGCGCCTCCAACTGCACCGAGACGAAGCGCATCTTGGAGGCGAGCTGCATGCTCATCTTGCGGATGTGCTTCATGTGGCGCACGGCGTCCTGGTTGATGACGACGACCGCCTCGCCGAACATCGCGCCGTTCTTCGTCCCGCCCAGGGAGAGGATGTCGACGCCGACCGCGTTGGTGAAGGTCCGCATGGGGACGTCCAGGGAGGCGGCCGCGTTGGCGATGCGGGAGCCGTCCAGGTGCACCGTCATCCCGCGCGCGTGGGCGTGCTCGCAGATGGCGCGGATCTCCTCGGGCGTGTAGAGCGTGCCGAGTTCCGTGCTCTGGGTGATCGAGACGACCTGCGGCATCGCGCGGTGCTCGTCCTCCCAGCCGTACGCCTGCCGGTCGATCAGCTCGGGCGCGAGCTTGCCGTCGGGGGTGGGCACGGTGAGCAGCTTCAGCCCGCCCATGCGCTCGGGCGCGCCGCCCTCGTCGACGTTGATGTGCGCGCTCTCGGCGCAGATCACCGCACCCCAGCGGTCGGTGACCGCCTGGAGCGCGACGACGTTCGCGCCGGTGCCGTTGAACACCGGGAACGCCTCGGCCCCGGCGCCGAAGTGGCTGCGGACGATCCGCTGGAGGTTCTCGGTGTAGTCGTCCTCGCCGTACGCGACCTGGTGCCCGCCGTTGGCCAGGGCCAGGGCGGCGAGCACCTCCGGGTGGACCCCGGCGTAGTTGTCGCTGGCGAAGCCGCGGACCTGGGGGTCGTGATGACGACGCGCGTCGGTCCTGGGAGGGTTCACGGCTTCTCGGTCAGCCACAGACGTTTTCCGTTCACTTCCGCGGCGGGCTTGCTCCACACGTCGACGATGGCGCCGGCCAGCTCCTTGACGTCCGTGAAGCCCGCGAACTTCGCGTTGGGACGCTCGGCGCGCATCGCGTCGTGCACCAACGCCTTCACCACCAGGATCGCAGCCGCCGACGTCGGTCCGTCGGGGCCCCCGGCCTTGCGGAAGTAGTCGGCCATGGCCAGCGTCCACGCCTCGGCAGCGGCCTTGGCGGCGGCGTACGCGGCGTTGCCCGCGGTCGGCTTGCTGGCGCCCGCGGCGCTGATCAGCAGGTACCGGCCGCGATCGCTGCGCTGCAGCGCCTCGTGGAAGGCGAGGGAGGTGTGCTGCACGGTACGGATGAGCAGCAGCTCCAGGAAATCCCAGTCGTCGAGGCTGGTCTTGGTGAAGGTCTCGCTGCCGCGCCAGCCGCCGACGAGGTGGACCAGGCCGTCGATCCGGCCGAAGTCCTTCTCGACGTGGGCGGCCCACTCGCGGGTGGAGTGCAGGTCGAGCAGGTCGACCGTGTCCCCGGTGACGGTGGCGCCGCCGGCGGCGTACCGGGCCGCGTCCACGGCCTCCGAGAGCCGCTCCGGGTCGTTGTCCGCGCCGACGACGGTCGCCCCCGCCTCGGCGAGCCGGAGCAGCGCCGCCCGGCCGGCCGGTCCGCCCGCGCCGGCCACCGCGATCACCGCACCGCTGAGAGCTCCGTTCCCCGCCATGTTCCTCGCCTCCTGGGCAGTGTTTCCGGTTCCGCGGTCGCTCACGCGGCGATCCGCTCGGCGCTGTCCGCCACGATGCCCCTGGTCGAGGCGATCACATTCTTCAGCTTCCTGGACAGGGCCTCGTAGAACATGCTCAGCGGAAATTCGTCCGGAAGCACGTCATCGACGAGTTTGCGCGGTGGCTGGGTCAGGTCCAGGGCGTCGGGACCCTTGGCCCACTTGGAGCCGGGGTGCGGGGCGAGGTAGGTGGAGACCAGCTCGTAGCCGGCGAACCAGTGCACCAGCTTCGGGCGGTCGATGCCGTCGCGGTAGAGCTTCTCGATCTCGGCGCACAGCTGGTTGGTGATCTGCGGGGCGCGCTCCCAGTCGATGGAGAGCTTGTTGTCCCTCCAGCGCACCACGTCGTGCCGGTGCAGGTAGGCGAAGAGCAGCTGGCCGCCGAGGCCGTCGTAGTTGCGTACGCGCTCGCCGGTGACCGGGAAGCGGAACATGCGGTCGAACAGCACGGCGTACTGCACGTCGCGGGCCTGGGCGACGCCGTCCGCCTGGAGTCCCACGGCCTCCTTGAAGGCGGTGAGGTCGCAGCGCAGCTCCTCCAGACCGTACATCCAGAACGGCTGGCGCTGCTTGATCATGAACGGGTCGAAGGGCAGGTCGCCGTGGCTGTGGGTGCGGTCGTGGATCATGTCCCACAGCACGAAGGCCTCCTCGCAGCGCTTCTGGTCGTGGACCATGGCGGCGATGTCCTCGGGCAGGTCGAGGCCGAGGAGGTCGACGGCGGCGGCGGTCACGCGGCGGAAGCGGGCGGCCTCGCGGTCGCAGAAGATGCCGCCCCAGGAGAACCGCTCCGGTGCCTCGCGCACGGCGATGGTCTCGGGGAAGAGCACGGCGGAGTTGGTGTCGTAGCCGGCCGTGAAGTCCTCGAAGGTGATGCCGCAGAACAGCGGGTTGTCGTAGCGGGTGCGCTCGAGCTCGGCCAGCCAGTCCGGCCAGACCATGCGCAGCACGACCGCCTCCAGGTTGCGGTCCGGGTTGCCGTTCTGCGTGTACATCGGGAAGACGACCAGGTGCTGCAGGCCGTCCACGCGGTTCGCGGCGGGCTGGAAGGCCAGCAGCGCGTCGAGGAAGTCGGGCACCTCGAAGCCGCCCTCGGCCCAGCGCCGCAGGTCCTTCACCAGTGCCTCGTGGTAGGCGGTGTCGTGCGGCAGCAGCGGGGACAGCTCCTCCACCGCGTCGATCACGCGGCGTACGGCGGCCTCGGCGTCCGCGCGGTCGGGGGCGCCCTCGGCCGTGAAGTCGATCGAGCCGTCCTTGGACTGCCATGGCCGGATGCGCTCCACGGCATCCTTGAGCACGGGCCACGCCGGGTGCTCAACCACCCTGCTCACCGGAGGAACCTGCCCCTCCGTACCCACCTGCACAAGAATTTCCGTCATGTCCCATCCTCCACGGGAGAACCTCGCGTAAGGAGACCGTATACATACGAGGTTTCTCCCAGCAAGGGAGCCCTCGGGAAAATATTCTGCGAACGCCCAACATCACCGCTTATTTTTCGGTCGACGCCCCGGATGGCACCAGTTCCATGAGACCGGTCAGGTGATGCGGCCCGCGCCGCACCGAGGGCGGTTTCCAGCCACGGACGGGCCGCGCACGGGCCGCGGCCGCGTCGGTCAACGCGCGGGCGACTCGCCCACTCCGGAGTGACCGCCCCGGCGGGCACGGCCCCGTGCCGTCCCGGCCGTCACCCCACTGCCCCGTGTAGGCAGGGGTCCAACCCGCCGCCGGGCCATTAGGCTGCTGCGTCACTGCCGCGCGGACGGGGTCCGTCCGCTCCGCGCCGCGCCGAGCCGCCGTCGACGGAAGCGAGTTGAACCTTGAACTTCCTTACCATCGGTCACCGCGGGGTCATGGGTGTCGAACCCGAGAACACCCTCCGTTCCTTCGTCGCCGCCCAGCAGGCCGGCCTGGACGTCATCGAACTCGATCTGCACCTGAGCAAGGACGGCGCGCTCGTCGTCATGCACGACACCGAGGTGGACCGCACGACCGACGGCAGTGGCGCGATCGCCCACAAGACCCTCGCCGAGCTGCGCTCGCTGGACGCGGGGCGCGGCGAGCGGATCCCGGTCTTCGAGGAGGTCCTCGACGCCGTACACACTCCGCTGCAGGCGGAGATCAAGGACGTGGCCGCGGCCCGTGCGCTGGGCGAGGTCATGCGGCAGCGGGACCTGGTGTCCCGGGTGGAGGTGGCCTCGTTCCACGCCGAGGCGATCACCGAGATCGCCCGCCTGGTGCCGGGGGTGCGCACGGCGCTCGTGGCCAGCCGCTACGGCATCGACGTCGTCGAACGTGCCACCGCGGCCGGCGCCGCGACGCTCTGCCTCAACATCCGCCGGCTCACCCTGGAGATCGTCGAGCACGCGCGCAAGGCGGACCTGAGGATCATCGGCTGGGTCGTGAACACCCAGGACCACCTGCGGCTGGTCCGCGCCTTCGAGCTGGACGGGGCGACCACCGACTACCCGGAGATCAAGCGCACGGGCCGCTTCACGGCGTAGCCGGTTCCGGCTGCCCGAGCTCCTTCACCAGCAGCTCGAACTCCAGGTCGTCGCGCTGTGGAATGCCGAAGCGCTCGTCGCCGTACGGGAAGGGGCTGGTCCTTCCCGTACGGCGGTAGCCGCGGCGCTCGTACCAGGCGATCAGGTCCTCGCGCACGGTGATCACGGTCATGTGCAGCTCCTTGGCGCCCCAGCCCTCCCGGACCTGGCGCTCCGCCTCCGCGATGACCACCTTGCCCAGGCCGGCGCCCTGCAGTGCGGGGCAGACGGCGAACATCCCGAAGTAGGCGTGGTCGCCGCGGCGCTCGAGCTGGCAGCAGGCGACCACACGGCCGTCCCGCTCGACCGTCAGCAGCCGGCTGTCGGGCGACTTGATCACCTCCAGCACGCTCTCCGGGTCCGTCCGCTGCCCCTGGAGGATGTCCGCCTCGGTGGTCCACCCGACCCGGCTGGAGTCCCCGCGGTACGCCGACTCGATCAGGCCCACCAACGTGCCGACGTCGGCGTCCGAGGCATCACGGAAGGTCAGTGGTCCAGTGGTGGCTGTCTCCATGAAAGGTGCCTCTCGGAACTCGCTCGGGTGGGGCTCGGTTGCGCGGGAACGGGGCAATCCTGCCACTAGGCTCCGGGCGCATGGTGCACGTACTCAGCAGTCGGACACTTCTTCAGCCCGCCGATCCCGAGCGCTCCCGGGTCTTCTACGGCGAACAGCTGGGGCTCGCCGTACACAGGGAGTTCGGGACGGGGCCGGAGCGTGGCACCGTCTACTTCCTCGGCGGCGGTTTCCTGGAGGTCTCGGGGCGCTCCGACGCCCCGCCGTCCCCTGCCGTGCGGCTCTGGCTCCAGGTCGAGGACGTGACCGCCGCCCACGAGGAGCTGCGGGCCAAGGACGTCCGGATCACACGTCCGCCGGTGCGCGAGCCATGGGGGCTGATCGAGATGTGGATCACCGATCCGGACGGCACGCCCATCGTCCTCGTCGAGGTACCGGCGGACCATCCGCTGCGGTTCCGGCCCGGGATCTAGCGGCGGCTGCCGCCCCCGTCCCCACTGGCCCCCGTCGGCGGGCGGGGCTAGCGTGCTGGTGGGCGGGGAAGAGCCTTCCCGGAGGATGCCATGGAGTTCGACAAGCCGGTGGTCGGCGGGCCCTGCTGGGCGGAGCTGGGGACCAGCGACCTGGAGGGCGCCACCCGGTTCTACGGGGAGGTCTTCGGCTGGCGTATGCAGCGCGACCCCCGGCTGGCCTCGGGCGGCTACACCATCGCGCACCTGGGGGACGCGGCGGTCGCCGCGATCACTCCCCTGTACCAGCGGTCGCAGCCGGTCGCGTGGAACGTCTCGTTCTGCGTCGCCAACGCCGATGCGGCGGCGAACAAGGTGGTGGAGGCCGGCGGCACAGTGATCAACGGCCCTCGGGACATCTACGACGAGGGCCGCTTCACCCTGGCTCTGGACCCCTCCGGCGCGGCCTTCCAGATGTGGCAGGCCGGGGACTTCTGCGGTGCCGACGTGTTCAACCGGCCCGGATCGCTCGGCTGGGTGGAACTCGCCACCCGGAACATCAAAAGGGCCCGGGACTTCTACACGAGCGTGTTCGGCTGGAGCGTCAACGCCTCGGAGTGGTACACGCAGTGGGGCCTGCACGGCGATGACTTCGGCGGGGTGACGGCGATGCACGACCGGTTCCCGGCCGACGTCCCGCCGCACTGGTTGCCGTACTTCGCGGTCGAGGACGTCGACGCGACCGCGGACGTCGCGGTACGGGCAGGCGCCAAGGCCCTGCTGGAGCCCACGACCGTCCCGGAGGGCGCCCGTGTCGCGGTGCTGCGCGACCCGCAGGGCGCGATTTTCGGCATCTACCGGTCCGCTCAGGAAATCCAGGCGGACCAGGAGAGCCGGGAAGGTCAGGAAGGTCAGGAAGGTCAGCAGGCGGGCCAGGGAGGCTGAGGCCCGCGCCGCGACGCCGGGCCGCCTCCTCAGATCCGCAGCGTCCCCGGGCGGCCCTCCAGCCGACCCAGCAGCTCGCCGAGGAGCGCGGCCAGCTCGCCCTGCCCCTCGCGGTCCAGTCCGGACAGGACGGCTCTCTCGTAGGCGAGCTGTTCCGGCAGGACGCCGTCGACCAGGTCGCGTCCGGCGTCCGTGAGGCGGACGTGGGCGACACGGCGGTCGCGGGGGTCGCCGCGGCGCTCCACCAGGCCGCGTTCGGTGAGCTGCTTCAGGCGCTTGGTGACGGCGGCTCCCGAGGAGAAGGTCTCGCGGGCCAGTTCGCTCGGGGTGAGTTCGTGTCCGGTGCGGCGCAACGCCCCGAGCAGGTCGAACTCGGGCCGGCTGAGCCCCGCCCGGCGCAGTGGCGCGTCCTCGGCCTGCTGGAACAGCGCGGCGCAGCGGTTGATCCGGCCGATGATCTCCATCGGCGCGGTGTCCAGGTCGGGGTGGACGGCCCGCCACTGGCGGACGACGCCGGCGACGGTGTCGTCGTGGGCGGTGCCGGACGCCGCGCCCGGCACGTTTTCCGCGCCGGGTGTCCGCTCGCGCGCCGCCTTCGCGCTCACCGCTCCCACCCGGGCCGGCCGTCCGTTCCTCGCCGTCATGGCCGTACGTCCTCCTCTGTCACGTCCGTGCCGGTCGCCGGGGCGTGCAGGCCCTGGCGTCGTATCGCCGCAGCGAGCGTACGGTGTGCGGACTGCTCGGCGAGCACCACCCGCTCCTGGGGCAGGGCGCGCTGCCACCATTCGCCGGACGCGGCGTCGACGGTGGCCCGCAGGTCGACCAGCGCGGCGGCCAGGCCCCGGCGGGCGGACTCCAGGGCGGCGGGCGCCGGCCGCTCCTCGGTGAGCAGGCGGGCGACCCGCTCACGGGCCCGGTCCACGGTGGTCAGCGCGTGCTCGATGCGGTCGCCGGCCCTGCGGTTGGTGACGGCGACGGCTGCCACGAAGCCGACCAGCGCGCCGACGAGGGTGTCCACGGCCCGCTCGGTGATCAGTTCGCCCGGCTCGTGGTACCCGGCGAACTCGACGATGAGCAGCGCCAGCGGGGTCACGCAGACGCTGCCGAGCCAGTAGTTGCGGCTTATCAGCGCCTCGGCGCCGAAGTTGAAGGCCAGGCAGAGCAGGACGAGGGCGAGGCCGCTGGAGTGCGCGAGCGGGGCGACGGCGCCGAAGACGAGGACGCCGACGAGGTTGCCGACGACGCGCTGGACGCCGCGGCTCCAGGTGAGGGTGATGTTGATCTGGTACAGGGAGGCGGCGGTGACCAGGGCCCAGTAGGGGCGGCCGATGCCGAGCGCGAGGGAGGCGTAGCCGGCGAGGGCGCAGCCGAGGGCGGTGCGCACCGCGATCGGGGCGAGCGGGCCGAGCCGGCTCCACCAGGGCCGGCGCGGGGCGGTGATCTCGGCGTCCACGCCGAGGAGTTCGTCGGCGGCCTCCGTCGTCTCGCCGACCCGTGGGATCGGCCTGGTGCCGCGCAGTTCGCGGGCCCAGGTCCGCAGCCGGTCGGGATCCGTGTCCGCGGGGGCGGCGAGCGCGACCTCGGCGCGCACGACGAGCCGTTCCAGGGCGCGCCGGGTCGCGGAGCGGGCGCCGGTGGACAGCAGTGTCTGCCAGGCGGCCTGTACGGCGGCGGCAGCCGCGGCGCGGGTCCGGGCGTGGCCGTCTCCGGTGCCGCCGGTGGCGGCGTGGGCGGCGGCCGCGTTCAGCGCCTGGGCGG
>NZ_QFDQ01000298.1 GCF_003270085.1 Streptomyces triticisoli
CGCAGGGTCGCCGCCCTGCTGGCACCGGCACCCGCCGCCCGCCGCTGGCCGCCGCTGTTCACGGCGGTCGGCGCCGCGGTGTGGGGCGCCGCGGCGGGCGCGCTGGTCTCGGCGATGTCCTCGGCGAACTCGGCGGTCACCCTGTTCCTGATCCTCCGGGCGACAACGCCACTGTGACGCTCCGCTCCCGCGATCGGCTCACACGTTGGTGGCTCACACGCTGGTGGCTCACCCGCCCGGGAAGTCGCCGGCGAGGGCGGAGGCGATCCGCAGATGCGTCTCGGCCTCCGCGTGGCGCCCCTGGCGCTCGAGAGCCCGGCCCAGCAGCAGCCGGGCGTAGTGCTCCACCGGGTCGCGCTCGACAATGACACGCAACTCGGACTCGGCGCGCCGCAGTTGGGCCGAGTGGTAGTAGGCGCGCGCCAGCAGCAGCCGGGGCCCGGTCTGCTCCGGCACCTCCTCGACCAGCCCCACCAGCACCCGCGCCGCACCGGCGTAGTCCCGGGAGTCGAAGAACATCCGCGCCCGCTCCCAACGCTCGGCCGGGGCGCCGTGGTCGTAGTACGTGTTGGTCATGTCCACTCGTGACCTCCTTCGAGCCCGACAACCGACTCTGTCGGTTGAATATTCCACTACCTCCGGGTCTCGTTGGAACGATCCCCGGGGGACTAGGTTGGGCATCATGAGCAATCTTGATCGCGAGGCGGTTCCCGCGGTATGCGGCGGTCGTGGCTTCGTGGTGGCGGAGCCCGTACGGGAACTCCTCAGCCCCCGCCGCGTCAAGCTCGGCGAGTCCACAGAAGTCCGCCGACTGCTGCCGAACCTGGGCCGCCGCATGGTGGGCGCCTGGTGCTTCGTCGATCACTACGGCCCCGACGACATCGCCGACGAGCCCGGCATGCAGGTGCCCCCGCACCCGCACATGGGCCTGCAGACGGTGAGCTGGCTGCACGAGGGCGAGGTGCTGCACCGCGACTCCACCGGCAGCCTCCAACTGATCCGCCCCGGTGAACTGGGCCTGATGACCTCCGGCCGGGCCATCAGCCACTCCGAGGAGAGCCCCAGGTCCCACGCCCGCTTCCTGCACGGCGCCCAGCTGTGGGTCGCCCTCCCGGACGCCCACCGCCACACCGACCCGCGCTTCGAACACCACACCGAACTGCCCACCGTCACGGCCCCGGGCCTGACGGCCACCCTGATCCTGGGCGACCTCGACGGTGCGACTTCACCGGGAACGGCGTACACCCCGATCACCGGCGCCGACCTGGCCCTGACCCGCGGCGCCGACGTACGCCTCCCCCTGGACCCGGACTTCGAGTACGCCGTCCTCTCCATGTCCGGCGAGACCCACGTCGACGGCGTCCCCGTCCTCCCCGGCTCGATGCTCTACCTCGGCTGCGGCCGCACCGAACTCCCCCTGCGCGCCGAGTCGGACGCGGGCCTGATGCTCCTGGGCGGAGAGCCGTTCGAGGAGGAACTGATCATGTTCTGGAACTGGATCGGCCGGAGCCAGGAGGAGATCGAACAGGCCCGCCGGGACTGGATGGAAGGGTCCCGGTTCGGGGAGGTGAAGGGGTACGACGGGGCTCCGCTGCCTGCTCCGGAGCTCCCGCCGGTCCCGTTTAAACCACGAGGAAGGGTGCGCTGACATGCGGAAACGTCTGAACGTCGGCGGCTGGCGGGTGGGAGGCGGTTGGACACTGCCTCCCATTTTTCGATCACTCGCGGGAGGACGGCTGAGTGGGTTGCGGACCTGAGTGGAGGTGGCGGTCGATTCCATGGTGCGGTCGTCTGCGAGGTCGGTGCGGCGGGTGGTGGGGATGCGCAGGTCGACGGCTGTTTCGTCGCCGGGCCGCAGCAGGCCCGGGGCGCGGCGCATGCGGGACCGGTCGGCGATGACGAAGGCATCCTTGGCGTCGGTCCTGCCCTCACCGCGGTAGGTGCCGGACGCGCGGTGGACGGCCAGGCCGGTGAGGTAGGCCATGGGCTGACCGTGGTTGAGCGGCAGACCGATCAGCAGCACAGCGCCGCCGTGATTGACGTCCACCGCCCACAGCACTTCCTGGTCGATGTCCAGGACGTCGCGAATCAGCTCCAGCAGGGCCGCCTCGTCGTTCAGGACCCGGCGGGACAGCAGCCGTTCGCCCCGCTCATTGATCACCCCACAGTGGTGATGCTCCTTGCCGATGTCCATCCCGGCCCGGATCCGGGGCACGGTCACCTCCGTCATCTCGTCGTCAGTTCATCCCGCAGACGACCTCGTCGGCGTAGTCCTGCAGAGCGATCAGGTCGCGCATCCCAATTGGCGGTCGAGTCGTCGCCGGGCTCCGGGCGGCCGTGTTCTCCGAGCCATCCGACCGGCTCCTCCATGACAGCCATACCCGGAGCCCCGGGCCCACCGGTCCTACGAATGACCAGCGGAAACCCACGCCTGAAAGGCAGCACTCCATGATCTTGGGAGCCCGTGCCTGTCACGTTCCCAGGCCACCGCTGAACTGACAAACCATCACGAACCAGACGCTCTGCGACTACGCCGAGGCCCCGGCTTGTGCCGGTTCCTTGATGCCGGGGACTCCGTGTATCGCCGGCGTATCGAAAATCGCATACGTCACCGCAACAGCCTTCCGTATTCAGCGGAGGCATGGACCACAACCCATCACTGTCGGCGCCGGCCCTTACGCGCAGGATCGTGCTCGTCAGCCCGGCGATCCTCGGTGCCGTGATGCGGGTACCGGCGTTCGGGGCGGGCTGCTCGGTCCCGGTCGAGACCGCCCGGTACGTCCCGCGGCTGGACCGGGTGTCCTCCGTGGACGACGTACTGCTCAACGCCACCGGCGCCGACCACGTCGCTGTCACGTCTGGAGTCCTTCTCCCGTCCCATCGAGAGTGACGGCGACGAGGGCTGTGACGACGGTCGACCGCGTCCGACACGTTCGACAGGGGCCTTTTCACGTTCTGTCGCCGCAGGTCTACTCTCAGTCACGGCAATGCGGCGGTGCCTGCACCCATGTGGTTTTCGATATGCCGACGATATGTGCCGGCTCGTAGCCTCAAGAGCATGCGTGTGTTGATCGTCGAGGACGAGCCCTATCTGGCAGAAGCCATCCGCGATGGCCTGCGCCTGGAAGCGATCGCGGCCGACATCGCAGGTGACGGCGACACCGCTCTGGAACTGCTGGGCATCAACGCCTACGACATCGCCGTCCTCGACCGCGACATCCCCGGACCGTCCGGTGACGAGATCGCCAGACGCATCGTCGCCTCCGGCAGCGGCATGCCGATCCTCATGCTCACCGCGGCCGACCGTCTCGACGACAAGGCCTCCGGGTTCGGACTCGGCGCCGACGACTACCTCACCAAGCCGTTCGAACTGCAAGAGCTCGCGCTCAGGCTCAGAGCACTCGACCGCAGACGTGCACACAACAGGCCTCCCGTGCGGGAGATCGCGGGCCTGCGGCTCGATCCGTTCCGCCGCGAAGTCCACCGCGACGGCCGCTACGTCGCGCTGACCAGGAAGCAGTTCGCCGTGCTCGAGGTCCTCGTCGCCGCCGACGGCGGTGTCGTCAGCGCGGAGGAGCTTCTGGAACGGGCATGGGACGAGAACGCGGACCCGTTCACCAATGCCGTACGCATCACGGTCTCGGCACTGCGCAAACGGCTCGGCGAACCCTGGGTCATCGCCACGGTGCCCGGCGCCGGGTACCGCATCGACACGCAACCAGCGGCCGGCCACGAGGGAGGAGACCGTGAATAGGCAGCCTGGGTTCAGCGTTCGCTTCAAGCTCACCCTCAGCTACGCCGGATTCCTCATGTTCGCCGGCCTCCTGCTGCTCGCGGCGGTGTGGGTGTTCCTCCTGCGCTACGTCCCCGATCGTGCGATGCTCATCAACCCCGATGACAAGCTCAAGGGTGTTTTTCCCGTCCGGTCCGCCCTCCTGGACGTTTTCGCTCCGAGAGCAGCCGCAGTACTGGCGTTCCTGCTGGTGTTCGGTCTCGTGGGCGGGTGGATCCTCGCCGGCCGCATGCTCGCCCCGCTGACCCGCATCACGGACGCCACAGGCATGGCCACGAAAGGATCACTCTCCCACCGGATCCGGCTGCCGGGCCGCAAGGACGAGTTCCGTGAACTCGCCGACGCCTTCGACACGATGCTCGCCCGCCTCGAAGCGCACGTGGCCGAGCAGCGGAGGTTCGCGGCCAACGCCTCGCACGAACTGCGCACCCCGCTGGCGATCTCGCAGGCGCTTCTCGACGTGGCCCGCAACGATCCGACGCAGGACCTCGACGAGATCATCGACCGCCTGCACGCCGTCAACGCCCGGGCGATCGACCTCACCGAGGCGCTGCTCGTGCTCAGCCGCGCCGACCAGAGGTCCTTCACCCGAGAACCTGTCGACCTCTCCCTACTCGTGGAAGAGGCCACCGAGACACTGCTCCCGCTCGCCGAGAAGCGCGGTGTCACCATCGAGACCTCCGGTGACATCGCCCCGGCTTTCGGCTCACAGGCGCTCCTGCTGCAGTTGACGACGAACCTCGTGCACAACGCGATCGTGCACAACCTGTCCGACAAGGGCACGGTGCGGGTCGAGACCGGCGCCGGCCCCGAGACCGTGGTGCTCACGGTCGAGAACAGCGGCGAGAAGCTCTCCCCGCAACTGGTCTCGACTCTCACCGAGCCGTTTCAGCGCGCCACCGAACGTGTTCGCAACGACCACGCAGGTGTCGGACTCGGCCTGGCCATCGTCCGGCGGATCACCGAGGTGCACGACGGGTCCCTCACCATCACCCCGCGCGCTGAGGGCGGACTCCGTGTCGCCGTTCAACTGCCCGCACCACCAGCACTTTCTCCGAAGGACATCTGATCAGTGAGCGAAGCACTAAGAGAAGTTCCGGATGCGCGACAGCAGGGCGAGACCGAGGAGCGCGCCGAGATCCTGGACACGGCTCAGGCCGGGCAGTGCGGCGCCGGTCGCGGGGACACCGGCTCGGGTGCCCGGCGCGCGCGTATCCGCCGGGCGGTCCGCAGCCTCTCCGGGCCGGACCCGTGGAAGCGCGGCCCGGTGCTCGCGGCGCTGGCGCTGGTGCTCGGCCTGCTCATGCTGCTGCACGCGCAGATCACTGACAGGGGCGGTCTCGGCAGCCTGGTGGAGACGTTCCTGCCGTGGTTCGGCCTGTTCATCCCGGTGCTGGCGGCCGGGGCGCTGTGGCGCCGCTCCGCCGCGGCGGTGGTCGCGCTGCTGCTGCCGGTCGTGGCGTGGCTGAGCCTCTTCGGCGGACTGCTCTTCGGCAAGTCCCAGCCGGGTGGCGACCTCACCGTGGTCAGCCACAACGTCAACGCCGAGAACCCCGACCCGGCCAGTACCGCCCGCGACCTGGCCGCCTCCGGGGCGGACCTGCTGGCGCTCGAGGAGATGACCCCGCAGGCCGCGGTCGCGTACGGGAAGGAGCTGGCGAAGGCATACCCGTACCACACGGTGCAGGGCACGGTCGGGCTGTGGAGCAAGCTGCCGCTGTCGGACTCCCGGTCGGTCGACGTCCTGCGGGGCAATGTCGGGCCGCTGGCGAAAACCCGGCGGGCCGAGGACCTCCCCGTGGACCCGCCCCGGGCGCTGCGCACCGCGGTGGCCACGGACCAGGGGCCGCTGGTGGTGTACGTGGCGCACCTGGGGTCGGTGCGGCTGATGCCCAGGCACGGCTTCTGGACGGACTCGCGCGACGTCGGCGCGGTCGCGCTCGCCAAGGCCGTCGCCGCCGAGCAGAACGAGCGGGTGGTGGTGCTCGGCGACCTGAACGGCACCACCGACGACCGCGCGTTCGACGGCCTCACCTCGCAGCTGCACTCGGCCCAGGAAGCGGCCGGGCACGGCTTCGGCTTCAGCTGGCCGGCGTCCTTCCCGATGGCGCGGATCGATCAGATCCTGGTCAGGGGCGTGGAGCCGAAGAGCTCGTGGGTACTGCCGGCCACCGGCAGCGACCATCTGCCGGTGGCGGCCAGCATCAGCTGGTGACCGCTGCCGCCGGCCGATCCCGCGAGAGCTCCACAGGACACAGCTCAGCGGCCGGCCACTCCGCCGGCAGCCACACGAACCCGCCCGCGTGCCGCCACCCACCACTGACAGTGCTCCGTCACATGCTGCGGCCGACGGGACCTCTCGCACGCGACCGGCCCGGCAGGCTGTCCGGCGTGCTTGCGACCTGTTTGGTCGATGGAGAAGTCGGCGGACTCCACGTCGGTGAAGGCGATCCCCAGGCCGTGGACGCGACTGCCTCCGTCCGAGGTTCCCCGAGATGCGAGGAGGGATGACAGCAGGTCAGATAGAGATCGTGAGAGGAGATCTGACGATGCCTGCCCCCAGGAAATACCCGCTGGAGTTGCGTGAACGCGCGGTGCGGATGTACCGCACGTCGCGAAGCCCGTCATCCGCCGCACGGCCGAGGAGCTCGGCGTGCACCATGAGGCTCTGCGCGGCTGGATCCGGCAGGCCGAGGCCGACGCCGGCGAGCGGGACGACCTGCTCACCAGCGAGGAGAAGGCAGAGCCGGCCCAGCTGCGGCGCGAAGTGCGCGAGCTGCGCCGGGCCAACGAGGTCCTGCGGACGGCCTCGGCTTTTTTCGCCGCGCGGCCCGACCCGACCCGGCCCGGGTGAGAGCGCTCATCGACGAGCACCCGCACCTGGGGGTCGAGCCCGTACTCCGGGAACTGCACACGGCCCTTGCCGCCGTCGACGGCGGTGCCCCGCTCGATGCGGTCACGGAGCGCACGCTCGTCCTGGTGCGTCGCTGCCTTGTTCCGCTCGGCAGCACGGTCGACGCACCAAAGGGCGGCCACTGAACGACCGTCACTGCGCGGGCGGGTGAGGTGACCCGGGCCGTTCGGATCACGGTGTGGCGGGCTCGGCCTTCCGCCGAGCCCGCCACACCGGCTCCCCCTCGGAGCCGGACCCGCGTCCTGCCGTCAGCGCCGCAGGGTCAGCAGACCCGGACGGTAGGGCAGGAGGCCGTAGTCACCGCCGGAGTTGGGGCTGCGTCCCTGGTAGAGCAACTGCAGATTGCAGGGATCGACGGTCATGGTCTGATCGGCACTGGTGCGGATCAGTTCGCCATGGCTGATGTCGTTGGTCCAGGTGGCGCCGCTGTTGGCCTTGCCGGCGAAGGGATTGCTCTCGGTCGCGGCCTGGGGTGTCCACGAGCCGTTCAGACTGGTGGCCGTGAACGAGCGGAAGTACCGGCCCTGCGAGCCGATCGCCTCGACGATCATGAGGTAACGGTTCTGGCCCTGCAGCTTGTAGACCTGCGGGGCTTCGAACAGGTTGTTCGTCGTATCGCTCATGATCACTGTCGAGGTCGAGCCGAAGCTGCCCGGGAAGTTCCCGATCGGCATACTGGCCCGGTAGATCTTGCCGTTGTCGCCGGCGAAGAACAGGTACATGTTCGTGCCGTCACCGATGAGTGTCTGGTCGATGGGCCCTGTTCCGGAGCCGGAGATGCTTCCGGAGAAGAGCACCTGCTCGGATGACCAGCCATTCGGGTTGGTGGGGTCGCTCGACGTCCGGTAGGAGAAGGCGGTCCCGCCCCACTGGTAGGCGAGCACCCAGATGTTCTTCGGCGCGAAGTAGAAGAGCGTGGGTGCGACGGTGGAATTGGACATCGTGTTCTGGCTGGCCGAGGCCATCTCCGACCAATTGGTGAACAGGCCGAAGTTCATCGAACCCCACCTCGTCCCCGTGTCGTGCGTGGTCGCATAGACGAGTTGTCTGCCGTTGTAGGGGGCGACGGTGAAGTCCTTGAGCGAGACCCACCCCTGCTTGGGCTGTGCCAGCGCGCCCGTTGATGTCCAGCGGTAGGTCGACGGAAGATCACACGGGCCGGGGGTGTCGGCGCCGGCCTTGACGAGCTGCCACTGCTGGTTGGTGCCGCCCCAGTCGTCGTACTGGACGATGTTCGCGTTGTCGGCGGTGGAGGCGCCTTGTACTTCGAGGGCCTTGTTGCTGTGGCGCGAGATGAGCCTCACGTAGCCGTCCGAGCTGTCGGCCAGCCGCCACTGCTGGTTGGTGCCGTTCAGGTCGGCCCACTGGACGATCGAGCCGCCGTTCGCGGTGGACCAGTTGTAGACGTCCAGCACCTTGCCCGAGTGGCGGGACTTGACGCGGTAGTAGCCGTCCCCGGAATCGACGAACTGCCACTGCTGCTGGTTCTGGTTGTTCCTGGTCCACTGGGTGATGCGGGCGCCGTCGTCAGTCGCCATGTTGTAGACATCCAGGGCTTTGCCGCTGTTGCGGTTGACCAGCACATACGAGGCGTTGGGGTCTACGGTCGCGGCCTCGGCGGGCTGGGCACCGAGGAAGGTGGCCACGAGCAGCAAGGGCGCAAGGACGCCGAGTAAGCGTCTTGGACGGACCAGGGACGGGTGGCGAAACCACATCAGAGGGCCTCCTTGAGGGCGGGGGTGAGGTGACGCCGATGAACCGCGGAGCGGCCGCGCCGGGGGCGGGGACAGGTTCGAAAGTTTCGAAGTCAATCCCGGTTCTGTGACGCCACAAGCTAGGAAGACGGGGCCCTCTGGTCAAGGTCTGTCGCCGATCTGTCCACAAACAGTTCCTCCCCTTCGGGCGTGACAAGCTGTCGCGCCGACCGGAAACCCCCTGCAAGTTCACGATACGGCTCGCCAGTCCAGGGATCCGCCCGGCTCGACGGAGATACGAAAGTTTCGGACGAAGGTCAGAAACTTTTCCCGCCGCGAGGGTTGACGAGTCACCGTCAATCCCTCAATCATCCTGTCTGGTAAGCCGACCGTAGGCCGAGATTTCGAACAACATTGCCCTGGGCAGACTGTGCTGCACGGCAGATCCGCGCACAGCTGCACGACAGATCCGCGCACCAAAACACCTGCGCCACCCCGTTCTTCGTTCCGGTGAGGCTCGCACCGACGCATCCTGACGCTTCGTGCAGTCGGAGAGGTATGCGACGCCGCGTGACGCCCCCCGGCTGAGCCGCGATGGAGTACCCCCGTGCCTGTGTCGAGAGACCGCTGTCGCCCGGCGTACGTCACTCGGCGGCCGACCGGGCGCCGTCCGTGCCGGTTGAGATCCTCCCGGGTCCCATGACCGCGGTGTCCGGTGATCCCGTCATTCCTACCTTGGAGGCACAGCCATGGGCTTGTATGCCCTTCCCAGACCCGTTGTCCGGCGGAAGATCCGCGCTCTGCTGTTGGCGCTGGTCGCCGGCGCCCTCGGTGTGGTCGCCGCACTGGTCGCGCCGCCGTCCGCTCAGGCCGCCGAGAGCACGCTCGGCGCCGCGGCGGCGCAGAGCGGCCGCTACTTCGGCGTCGCCATCGCCGCGAACAGGCTGAGCGACTCGACGTACGCGACGATCGCGGCCCGTGAGTTCAACTCGGTGACGGCCGAGAACGAGATGAAGATCGACGCCACCCAACCGCAGCGGGGCCAGTTCAACTTCACCGCCGCCGACCGCGTCTACAACTGGGCGGTGCAGAACGGCAAGCAGGTGCGCGGCCACACCCTGGCCTGGCACTCCCAGCAGCCCGGCTGGATGCAGAGCCTCAGCGGCAGCGCGCTGCGCCAGGCGATGATCGACCACATCAACGGCGTGATGAACCACTACAAGGGCAAGATCGCCCAGTGGGACGTCGTGAACGAGGCCTTCGCCGACGGCAGTTCGGGAGCCCGGCGCGACTCCAACCTGCAGCGCACCGGCAACGACTGGATCGAGGTCGCCTTCCGCACCGCGCGCACCGCCGACCCGTCCGCCAAGCTCTGCTACAACGACTACAACGTCGAGAACTGGACCTGGGCCAAGACCCAGGCCATGTACGCCATGGTGCGGGACTTCAAGCAGCGCGGCGTGCCGATCGACTGCGTCGGCTTCCAGTCGCACTTCAACAGCGGCAGCCCCTACAACAGCAACTTCCGTACCACCCTGCAGAACTTCGCCGCCCTCGGCGTCGACGTGGCCATCACCGAACTCGACATCCAGGGTGCCCCGGCCTCGACCTACGCCAACGTGGTGAACGACTGCCTGGCCGTCCCGCGCTGCCTCGGCATCACCGCCTGGGGTGTGCGCGACAGCGACTCCTGGCGACCGGAGCACACGCCGCTGCTGTTCAACAACGACGGCAGCAAGAAGCCCGCCTACACCGCCGTCCTCAACGCACTCAACGGCGGCTCCACCACACCGCCCGCGGACGGCGGAACGATCAAGGGCGTCGGTTCGGGCCGCTGCCTGGACGTGCCCGGCAGCAGCACCACCGACGGCACCCAGGTCCAGCTGTGGGACTGCCACAGCGGCGCCAACCAGCAGTGGACGTACACCGACGCCGGTGAGCTCAGGGTCTACGGCAACAAGTGCCTGGACGCCGCCGGCACCGGCAACGGCGCCAAGGTCCAGATCTACAGCTGCTGGGGCGGCGACAACCAGAAGTGGCGCCTCAACTCCGACGGATCCGTCGTCGGCGTCCAGTCCGGCCTCTGCCTCGACGCCGTCGGGGGCGGCACCGCCAACGGCACCCTGATCCAGCTCTACTCCTGCTCGAACGGCAGCAACCAACGCTGGACCCGCACCTGACAAGGCCTGCCACAAACGAAAGGGTGAATCGGTGACGGCCTGCAGCGCGGCTTCCCTCGTCCCTCCACGAAGGCATCGCTGATGGTCCCGGGTCGCCGCCGTGCTGGCGGCGACCCTCGCGATCGGCGTGGCCTGGTGGGCGGCGTCACAACCGTCCGGTCCCCGCGGAAGTGCAGGCAGGTGGCCTTCTCCTCCGAGTGGAACGAGGTTCCTCACGATCTTCGAGTCCCCCACGCCGCCGCCCCGCACGGCTGCGGTCAGCCCTTGACGGCGGAACTGGCGACCCCTTGGACGAACCAGCGCTGGAAGAAGGCGAAGACGACAAGGACCGGCAGGACGAGCAGGACGCCGAAGGCGAGGATCTGACCCCAGTCCGGGGGCTGCTGCCCCTGGAAGACGCTCATCTCCAGGGGGAGGGGACGCACCGACGGGTCGGACACCATCAGCACCGGCCACAGGAAGGAGCCCCACTGGATGAGGAAGGTGAGGATCGCGACCGAGGCGAACACCGGCCTGGACATCGGCACGATGATCGCGAAGAAGGTGCGCCAGGGACCCGCGCCGTCCAGCCGGGCCGCCTCCTCGATGCTCGGCGGGATCTTCTTGAAGAACGTGTGGAACTGGTAGATGGCGAAGGCGTTGGCGACGAACGGCAGCGCCTGGATGTACAGGGTGTTGCGCTGGCCGTTGAACATGTAGAACAGCGGCACCGCCACCGACTCGAACGGGATCAGCATCAGCAGCAGGACGAGGGTGAACACCGCGTTCCGACCGCGCCACTTCAGCCGCGTCAGCCCGTACGCCGCCATCGAGTTGACGATCAGTCCGCCCGTCACCACCACGAACGACAGCAGCACCGACACGCCCATGAACTGCCAGAAGTAACCGGTGCTGTCGGAGTTGAGGCTGTCGAAGACGGCCGCGTAGTTGTCGAAGGAGAGGTGGGTGGGCAGGAAGCCGGACAGGCCGTTCAGCACCTCGTCGGACGGCTTGAGGCTGCCGAGGAAGAGGTAGAGCGCGGGCAGGGCGAAGACGAACGCCAGAACGCTCAGGACGGTGTAGTCGAGGACGCGGCGTACGGGCGTACGGGTCATGGCCATGGGTCAGTCAGTCCTCGTGGTCGGGCCGGACGACGCGGCGCTGGACGATCGTCAGGGCGACGACGATCAGGAAGAACACCACCGTGACGGCCGAGGCCTGGCCGATGTCGTTCTGGTCGAAGGCCGTGGTGACGGCCTGGTACATCACCGTCCGGGTGGCGTCCTCGTCCAGGCCTCCGCCGCGGATGAGGATGTACACCTGGTCGAAGACCCGGAAGGACAGCACCGAGGTCAGCATCGCGACGAACACGAGGGTGCCCCGGATGCCGGGCAGGGTGACGTGCCGGAACTGCTGCCAGCGCGAGGCCCGGTCCAGTTGGGAGGCCTCGTAGAGCTCGTCCGGGATCTGCTGGAGGCCGGCGAGCAGGATGACCATCTGGAAGCCGACGCCCTGCCACACCGACAGCACGATGATCGAGCCCATCGCGGTGAGGCCGTCGCCGAGCCAGTCGAAGGCGCCCCAGTTGCCGAACGTCACCGCGTCGAGCAGGGAGTTGAGCATGCCCTGCTCGCTGCGGGCGAGGATCAGCCGCCAGATCACGGCGACCAGCGCCATCGGGAAGACCACCGGCATGAAGAAGAAGGACCGGAACAGGCCGATGGCCTTCAGCTTGCGGTTGAGCAGGATCGCCAGCGCCAGCGCGAGGCCGGTCTGGAGCGGTACGACGACCGCGGCGAAGGTCAGGTTGTTCAGCAGCGCCCGCAGGAACGGGCCGGACAGGTCGGGGTCGGTGAACAGCCGCCGGTAGTGCTCCACCCCGAAGAAGGCGGGTTCCAGCGGGGAGCCGAGGCGGACGTTGTGGAAGGAGAGCACCACGGCGTAGCCGAACGGGATGCCGACGAAGGCGATCAGCCCGCCGACGGCCGGGGCGGACATCAGCAGCCCGTGCAGCCGGTCGCGGTTGCCGCGCGAGGGACGCGAGGGCTTCGCGGAGGGCGCGGACGAGACGGCCTGCGCCCGGCCAGGGGCCGCGGCGTGCGCGGGTTCCACGGTTTTCACGGGAGGGTTCCTCTTCCCGGCGGGGGCGGGCGCGGTCGGTACGTCGCCGACGGCCCGCCCCGGCCGATGCGTCCTGCGGGTTACGGGATCTCGTAGCCGGCGTTGTCGGTGAAGTCCCGGTCGATGGCCCGGGCGGCCTTGCGCAGGGCTTCCTCCGGGTCGGCACCACCGTAGATCGAGTTCAGGGCGGTGCTGAACTTGGCGGTGACCGTGGGGTATCCGGCGGTCACCGGCCGGGTGACGGCGACGCAGGAGGCGTCGATGTCGCTGTCGCCGCAGGGCCGGGCGAGCTGGTCGGCGAAGAGCTGGAGCGGACCGCCCTCCTTGTACAGCTCACTCTTGGCGAGCGCGGTTTTGGTGGCGGGCACCGCGCCGTTGGCCTTCGTCATCGCGCCGACGTTGGTGTCGTTCAGCAGGTAGTCCAGGAAGGTACCGGCTGCCTTGCCGTTCTTGCTGCCGGCGCCGATGCCCCAGGCCCACGAGCCCTGCCCGGTCTTGGGGCCGTTGCCGAAGTCGGGCAGCGGCAGCACGACGAGGTCGTCTCCGAGGGCCTCGCTGTAGGCGGGGTACATCCAGTTGCCGACCCAGCTCAGCGCCACCTTGCCCTTGGCGAAGGCGTTGCCGTCGGTGTTGGGGTCGACGTACGTCTTCCAGGACTGGAAGGTCTTCATCGCGGCGACGGCCTTCGGGCCGTCGAGGGCGCCCTCCGCCTTGCCGTCCTTCACCAGGGCCCCGCCGGCCGACCAGAGGATCGGGGAGAAGCCGAAGGTGCCCCACTCCGTGGCCAGGCCGTACTGCTCCGATATGTCGAGGACCTTGCCGTCGGAGTCCTCGGCCTTCAGCGCCTCGAGCGCCTTGCCGAACTCCTGGGCCGTCCAGGCGTCGTCCACCCGCGTCGGGTACTTCACGCCGGCCGCGTCCAGCAGCTTCTTGTTGGCGTACATGCCGAGCCCGGCGTCGAACATGCCCAGGCCGTAGTGCTTGCCGTCGATCTCGCCCTGCGCCTTGACGGCGCCGGTGGCGTTGCCGAGGGTCTTGGCGGAGACATGGTCGTCGATCGGGGCGAGCTTGCCGTTGTAGACGAAGTTCGCCATCGTCGGGCCGTCGAACTCCAGCACGTCCGGCAGTTCGGCGGGGTCGGTGGCGGTGATGGTCTTCGTGTAGTCGTTCTCGGGGATCAGCTTCAGCTCGGCCTTGACGTCGCTCTGCGAGGAGTTGAAGGTCTTCACGGCGTTCTGCAGCGCGGCCGTCTCGCTCGCCTGGCCCTGGTGGGCCCAGACGCTGATGGTGCCCTTGCCGCTGCCCTCCTCGGCGGAGGCGTCGCCGGCGGCGCCCCCGCCGCCACAGGCGGCCAGCGCGGCCAGTGGCAGCAGGGCGAGGGCGGTCAGGCCCGTACGACGGTGTCTTCTGGGTCCGTTGGTCATGGTGGTGCCTCCGAGCGGTGTGCGGTGGGTGTGCGGACGGTGGGGCCGGGGGCGGGAACGGCCCTCCGGAAGCGGGCGGTCGACGAGGTGGGTGGGCTACCGCTGCCGGCGGCTGGGCGGCGGAGCGGTGGTCTCGCGGAGGACGAAGCGGATGGGCATCTCGACAGGGTGCGGCGGCCCGGCGTCCGGGTCGTCCAGCCGCGCCAGCAGCAGCCGGGCCGCCTCCCGGCCCTGGGCCGCGACCGGCTGGGCCACGGTGGTCAGCCCGACGACCTCGGACAGCTCATGATCGTCGAAGCCGACGACGGACACGTCCTCCGGAACCCTCAGCCGGTGCCGGCGCAGGGCGCGCAGGGCGCCCATCGCCATCTCGTCGGACTGGGCGAACACGGCGGTCGGCGGGTGGCGCAGCGCCAGCAGCTCGGTCATGGCCCGCTCGCCGCCCTCGACCGTGTAACCGCCGTCCGCCTCCAGGGCGGGGTCGGGCTCGATCCCGGCGTCGGCCAGCACGTCCAGGTAGCCCTGCCGGCGGTCGAGGGGCGTGGTCCAGTGCAGCGGCTCGCTGGCCCCGGAGATCATGCCGACCCGGCGGTGGCCGAGGTTCACCAGGTGCCGTACGGCGCTCTCCGCCCCGCCCCGGTCGTCGATGCCGACCACCGTGAAGCCTGGCCGGGCGCCGCCGACCGTGGTCGCCAGCGGCACGTCGAGGGAGCGCAGGGCGGCGGCCTCCTCCGGGTCCGGGATCAGCAGGGACAGCACGGCGTCGACCCGCTTGCGGATCGGCAGCTTGGTGAAGAAGCGCTTGCGCACCTCCGGTGAGCCGAGGTTGTACAGCAGGACGTCGTAGCCGGCGGCGCTGAAGACCTTCTCGGCCGCGTCCAGCACGGTGCCGAAGAACCATCGGCCGACGTACGGGACGACGACCCCGATGGTGCAGGTGCGCCCGCTGGCCAGGCTGGAGGCCGAGCGGGAGGCGGTGTAACCCAGTTCGGCGGCGGCCGCGACGATCCGTGCCCGCATCCCCTCCGACACCCCGGGACGGCCGCGCAGGGCGCGGGACACGGTGGACGCCGAGACCCCGGTGGCCTCGGCGACATCGGTGATGCTGACCGTCACGGAACGCTCCTTGATCGGGTGCACGCCGTGTGGCCGGGGCCCGGCAGCACGGCGGCGTGAGGGAGTGACGAGACCGTAAACCCGCCCACCTGGTTGCGCAAGCGTTTGCGTTCAGATTTACTTCGCCTGACTCCCAAAGGAACTCCCGCCAGCAAAATCACAGCGCACACGTTTGAGTGCCGCTGTCGGCAGACAGGACCTGTCCATGCGATACGCGCCGCCCGGCCTCTGCGTGAACGACTTCGACCTCCTGCGCCACGCGGACGGCACCTACACCGTGCTGCACCTGCAGGGCCCGTGGACGGCCGAGTTCGACCACCTGCGCATGGAGACCTCCTACGGCCGGGCCACCTCCGCCGACCTGGTCCACTGGGAGCCGCAGGGTACCGCCTTCGGCAACGGCCTGCCGGGCCGCTTCGACCAGCAGGCGGTGTGGACCATGCACGCCTTCCCGCACGGCACCGGCATGGCGATGCTCTACACCGCCGTCTCCGGCCTCACCCCGGACGGCTGGCCGCTGCAGTCGGTCGGCCTGGCGTACTCCGAGCGCACCGACGGCACCGGCTGGCGCCGCCACGGCACGGGTCCGGTCGCCGAGGCCGACCCGCGCTGGTACCGCACGGGCGAACGCATGGGCTGGCGCGACCCCTTCGTCGTACGCGACGACGAGTCCGACGGCTGGGTCATGGTGGTCTGCGCCGCCGACGCCTCCCTGCCGGTCGAGGTCAGCGGCTGCGTCGCCTGGGCCACCTCCGACGACCTGGAGCACTGGACCGTCCACCCGCCGCTCGTCTCCCCCGGCGACGTCGACGAGTTGGAGTGCCCGGTCCTCGAACGCCTCGACGACGGCAGCTGGCTGCTGCTCGGCTCCATCGGCGCCACCCGGGGCTTCGAGGCGTGGACCGCGCCCCGCCTGCGCGGCCCGTGGACCCGTCGCGGCCCGCTCGGCCCGACGGGCGCGTACGCCCCGCGTGTCGTCGCCGCCCCCGGCGGCTCCCGCGTCGTGCTGCACACCACCCCGCGCCGCGTCGGTCTCACCGACACCGGCGACCGCTGCCGAGGCATGCTCGCCCAGCCCAAGTCCCTGGTCGTGTCCGCGGATTCGGCGCCCCGCCTGGAATGGTGGCCGGGCCTGGAGACCTGGCTCGGCGAGGAGATGTACGACGCCCCCCTGCACGCGGTCGGCCACGTCGACGTCGGCGGCCGCGTCGAGGTCGTTCTGCGCGCCGAAGATCCGGGCAACGATCGTGCCGCCCTCGCCGTGGCCTGCGACGGCAAGGACCTCCGGGTCACCGGGCCCGGCGGAAGGGTACTGGCGCAGACCGTCCTGTCGAGTCCCCCCGGCGCGTTGCGCATCCTGACGGTCGGCGAGTACGTCGAGGTCTACGCCGACGACGCCTTCGTGCTGACCGCTCTGTGCTATTCCGGTCGGCCTGTCCCCTGGACGGCGGTCACCGGCAACGGTGCCAGTCCGGTCCCTGTCCGCCCGATCCGACTGCCCGACCCGTGCCGGGACGACGCCTCGGCCGTGTGGCCCGGTCCGACGGCAACGACCACGGCCGCCGTCGGCCTACGGTGAAACCGGGCAGGCGGAGGTGGTCGCGGCGCGGCCGAAGGCAGCTGCGCCGCGACCACGGAGCCGACCCGCCGCTGCTGTGGGATCCCGGTGGACCGGCTGAACGGCCATGGGGCGTAGGTGCCCACGCCGGCGAGCGCGGTCACGCCCACCAGGATCAGGGGCAGGCGGTGACGGCGGAGTCGGTGACGTCGTCCGTTCATGCTTCCTTCCGTTCCGATCGATCGAATGGGAGACGGGACGGGCGGGCGGCACCGGTGGGGCGCGGCCCGGCGAAGGCACACATTCCGCACCCGTACTCGGGGTTTCACGCGATTCCGGCCCGTCCGGGCGAGCTTCCTGCGCCCTGCCCGCCGTCGTGCTCGGCAGTGCCGCGCCGCACGAACCTCAACGTCCTCCTTGCCACGCGTGCACGAGCAGGCGGTACACATCGAGTTCGGCGTGACGACGGTGGCGCAGAGCCCGGGGCTCCATGGCCCGGCCCAGGACCATGCGCCGGGCCTCGGCGGGATCACTCGCACGCACCACCCGGATCTGGCAGCCCTCCACCGTGCGGCTTCGTCAGCGTGCAGAGGCGGGATGCGGACTTCCCACAGCAGGGCGGGCACACCCCCGTCACCTCGCGCGTCGGCGGGCTCGCTCGGATCACCTGACCCCCTCTCACTGCCGGTCCGTGTCACGTGCCGTGACCCGTTGCGGTGTGCTGTGTGCCGCAAGGGACACGGCTTCGGACAGGCGCGACGGCGAGGACTTCGCCGTCACCCCGTCCGGGACCCGCTCCTTGGGACCTCGAGGCGGAGAGCGAGCAGGTCGTACAAGGACTGACGAAGAACACCGGCACCCACACCCCGCTGCGGGTGGCCTGCCACGAGTACGCGGCGGCCTGGCGCGACGTACGCGCGGTAAGGCGCCGGCGCGACAAAGCGGGGTGTCTCTTCGGTCCTCCCGGGTGGTCCCCGAAAGCAGGGGCATGAGATGTCACTCCTGCTCCCCGTGTACACGGGGCTTGCCTCGCTGAACCTGGTCGGCGTAACCCTGCATATGGACCTGCCGGAGTGGCTGGCCAAACCCCTGCTCGCCCTGCACCTCCGGCGGTCCACGCACCGACGTCACGCGTGCATGCCGGCCGGGCCGGCCCTCGCGGCCGCCGGCTCGACCCCGGCCGAGGCGCCTCCCCGGCCCCCGGACGGCCTCCTCGCCGGTTAAGTTAACCTGTCCCCATGCCACCCCGACCAGCCGGAACGCGCCCCACACTGGCCTTGGTGGCCAAAACCGCCGGTACGAGCGTGCCCACCGTGTCCAAGGTGCTGCGAGGCGGAACCGACGTCTCGGCGGAGACGCGCGCGAAGGTCATGGAAGCCGTGCAAGCCGTCGGCTACACCCGCCGGGCCGGGTCCAAGGGTGAGAGCGTGCGGGACGAGAGCGGCTCGTCCAACGTGCTCGATCTCGTGGTCACCCACTTCGAGGGGTCATGGGCGAACCTGCTGATAGCCGGGGTCGGGCGAGAAGCGGCAGCAGCGGGACTCGACGTCGTACTGACGCTCGCCGAGCCGCACGGCGACTGGGTGTCGCGGGTTCTGAGAAGGCGCACCCTCGGCGCGATCGGGACGCTGGTCGATCCCGCCTCGCGGCAGTTCGGCGCACTCTTCGCCGCAGGCGTCCCCGTGGTGTTGATCGACCCGATGAGCACACCGCCGTCAGGGGTGGCAAGCATCGGCGTGGCGAACTGGGAAGGCGGCCGTATGGCCGCTGAGCACCTTCTGTCCCTCGGCCATGTGCGGATGGGAGTGGTCGCCGGCCATGCCCGCCATCTCTTCAGCCGAGCGCGCGTCGACGGTTTCCGTGCGGCGGCCGACACGGCGACCGCCGGCAGTGCCACGGTGTCTGTGGCCCACGGCGGATGGAACCGCGCCAAGGCGACGACCGCCACCCACACCCTGCTCGACAGCGACCCGGGGATCACGGGGATCTTCGCCTGCGCGGACTCCATGGCACTCGGCATCTACGACGCACTGGATGCCCGGGGCCTGCGGATTCCCGAGGACATCAGTGTCATCGGCTTCGACGACCTGCCCGAGGCGCAGTACATCACCCCCGGGCTGACGACCGTCAGACAGCCCAGCACCGAGTTGGGCGCCGCGGCGGTCAAGCTCCTGATCGAGCTCTCCCGGGGCGAAGACGGCGGCGTCCGGTCCCCCGCCCGCATGGAGCTGGCCACCGAGCTGGTCGTCCGTGCCTCCACCGGACCCGCCCCGGCAACCGCAGCGCCACGCCGATGACGCGGGCAGGCGTGTTCCGGTCGGTCTCATCGCGGTGCTGTCGTCACGACCTGGAGGACGAGGCGGCTCGGACGGGCAGCACCATGACGGATCGTGTATTCCGCCGCGGTGGGCTCCGTGGTCGCCCCGGCCGGATCGAAGGCATTGCGTCCGACGTCCCAGCGGGGTGACGAACTCGGTGCGATGTCGACGCGCACCCGGTGGCCCGGCAGGAACGTGTGTGCTGTCGACCAGAGGTCCACGACGAACTCCTGCTCCTGATCCGGCTCGACCGGACGTCTGTCGCCCAGACCCGTGACCGGGTCGACGGACCGCGCCGACCCCCGCTGCACTCCGTCGGTGACGACGAGGCTGCTGCCGTCCGGGTGCTCGTCGCACAGCCGCACGACCACATCCGCGTCCGTTCCCGTGGTCGCGAGGTGGACGACGGCATGGACCGCGCCCATCACCGTGAGTTCCTCGGCGAGCGGCACTGTGCGCCACGAGACCACGTCCTGCCGCGCCTCGATCGCCGCCTGGTCGGCGGGTCCCGCCTCGAACGGCGCGAAGAGGAGTACCGCACCGCCGCACGTCGGCACCGGGGATGCCGGATCGCTGGTCAGCCGCCGTTCACCGCTCTCGGCCGGCTCGGTCGCGAGTGTTTCCCCGGCGTTCAGGTACAGCTCGAGCGTCCGCGTGTCGCGCGGGGGGAACTCGTCCGGTTCGATCCACCGGTTCGAGCCCATCAGGAACACGCGCACCGGCGGCATGTCCGCCGCGCCCGCGCGCAGGGCGGTGTCGAACCACCGCACGTGCTGCGCGGTGAGGTCTCCGTTGCCGCCGAGATCGTCGGCGGACGCGCCCGGTCCGAAGTCCACACCGGCTGTCCGGCCCGACATGTCGTCATGCGACCAGGGGCCGACCAGAAGACGAGGCACCGGCCCACCGGTGCCTTTCGCGCGGCGCAGCAGCCGCCGGTAGATCTCCAGGGTCGATCCGAGGAAGACGTCGAACCACCCGCCGATCAGGAAGACCGGGATGTCGATCGCATCGATCCGGTCGACGATCTTCCCGTCGCGGTGACGCGCCGACCCGAGCGGCTCCCGCAACCGGTCCAGACCCCACCCGACGATCGCCTCGGCGTCCCATCCGGCGTGCGGGGTTCCGGCCCGGAACGCGTCGCGGGTCGCGATCGCTCGCTCGGTCGCTTCCCACCGTTTCCGCTCGGCCTCCCGTTCGCGGGCGGAGCCGATGCGCGTGATCATGTCCGGGGCGATCGCGTAGTGCGTCCACGTGAGGGTGCTTCCGATCTCCGGCACCCCACCGCGGAACCGGAAACCGTCGAGCGCCGACATCGCCGGCGTCATGGCGGGAGCGATCGCCCGCAGAGCCGGGGCGCCTCCCAGAAGGGCGCTGAACTGGGTGTCCGAGGCGTAGGACGCGCCCCACATTCCGACGGTGCCGGTGCATTCGGGACGTGCCGCGAGCCAGGCCACGGCGTCGGCGCCGTCGGCCACCTCCTGCGCACAGGGGTCGAAGACGCCTTCGGAGCCGAAGCGGCCCCGTACGTCCTGGAGCGCGACGAGGTAACCGGCGGCGACGAGGCGCCCGACGTCGAGCGTCCCGTCGTGTTCCTCACGGGTCACGTCATAGGGATGGCGGGTCAGCAGGGCCGGCCACGGCCCGGTCCCGTGCGGAACCAGCAGGACGGTCCGAAGCCGTGTTCCATCGCGCAACGCACAGGTCACCTCGCGGCGCTCGGCGACCGGGTCCGGCGATTCACGGGCCGGGTCGCCGCGCCGGAGGGGGGCCGGCTCCTGAACGGGGCTCGTGTCGTCGCTCACCGGAGGGCGACCGCCGTCCACGACGCCGGCGGCAGTTCGATGGTGAGCAGGCCGTCGGCGAGTGCCGCGCCGGTGTTCGCGGCCGGGGTCACCCGGTCCTGCCGGGCGAGCGTGTTCTTCGCGTACACGTCGGAGTCGGCGAGCGTGACCGCCTCGGTGATGCGCGAGGAGCCGAAGCTGCGCACATCGATCGTGACCTGCGCGGCTTCCGCCAGGTCGCGGTTGACGAGGAAGACCGCGGCCCGGCCCTCGTCGACGGTCGCGACGGCGTCGACGACGGATGCCTCTCCGTAGCGCGCCGTTTCGTACGTCGGCGCCTCGATCAGGGGTCGGACCACCTCGCCGGAGGCGAGCCGGCTCGTGATCGAGAACGGGTAGAAGGTCGTCTGGCGCCAGGCCGGGCCGCCGGGCTCGGTCATGATCGGAGCGATCACGTTGACGAGCTGTGCCAGGGATGCCGAGGTGACTCGGTCGCTGCGGCGCAGGAGCGTCATCAGCAGGTTGCCGACGACGACGGCGTCCGCCACCGTGTAGGTGTCCTCCAGGAGCCGGGGGGCGTGGCGCCACTCGTCGTGGATCTTCTCGGACTCCTGGTGCTCCTTGAGGTACCAGACGTTCCACTCGTCGAAGGAGACGTTGATCTTCTTGTTGGAGCGTTTCTTGTGCCCCACGTGGTCGGCGGTCGCGACGACGGTGTCGATGAAGTAGTCCATGTCGGTCGCCGAGGCGAGGAAGGAGCCGAGGTCGCCGTCGTGCTCCTGGTAGTACGCGTGGCACGAGACGTAGTCGACGTGGTCGTAGCTGTGCTCGAGTACGGTGCGCTCCCAGTCGCCGAATGTCGGCATGGTGGATCCGGAGGAGCCGCAGACGACGAGTTCGAGGTCCTTGTCGGCCCTCTTCATCGCGGCGGCGGTGCGGGCGGCCATCTTGCCGTAGTCGTCCGCCGTCATGAATCCGGTCTGCCAGGGGCCGTCCATTTCGTTGCCGAGGCACCACATGCGCACGTTGTGCGGTTCCGGTGTGCCGTTGGCGATGCGCAGGTCCGACAGCGCCGTGCCGGATGGGTGGTTGGCGTACTCGAGCAGGTCCAGGGCGGGCAGGATGCCTCGTGTGGCCACGTTGACCGCCAGCATCAGCTCGGAGTCGGTGAGCTTGAGCCATCTGGCGAACTCGTCGAGGCCGACCTGGTTCGATTCGAGCGAGCGCCAGGCGAGGTCGCGGCGTACCGGGCGTTCTTCGCGTGGGCCGACGGAGTCTTCCCAGCGGAACCCGGAGACGAAGTTGCCGCCCGGGTAGCGGATGGTCGTGCTGCCGAGCTCTCCGACGAGTTCGACGACGTCCATGCGGAACCCGTCATCGTTCGCGCTCGGGTGTTCGGGCTCGTAGAGCCCGGTGTACACACAGCGGCCGAGGTGCTCGACGAACGAGCCGAAGGTGCGGCGCCGGACAGGAGCGATGACGGCCTGCCTGTCGAGTTCGATGTGGACGCGGGGCAATGCGGCGGTCCTTTCCGGGGGATGGCGCGGGGGTGTCGCGGGCTGGGGGGTACCGTCGGTCAGCGGCCCGCCCCTGCCGAAAGGCATGGCAGGGGCAGGCGTGGGACGGTCCGGTTCAGGGCCTGGTACCGGGGTCAGCCCTTCACGGCGCCGGTGAGGCCGCCGACGATGCGCTTCTCGAAGACCGAGAAGAAGATCAGTGCGGGCAGCATGGCGAGAGAGGTGAAGGCGAGAACCTTCGCGGTGTCCGTGGAGTACTGCGAGGAGAACACCTGGACGCCGAGCGGCAGGGTGTAGTTCGCCTGTGAGTTGAGGACGTACAGGGGCAGGAGGTAGTTGTTCCAGCTGCCGACGAATCCGAGGATGCCGACGGTGACCACACCGGGCAGCGACAGCGGGACCACCATGCGGAAGAAGAATCCGAGTCGGCTCATGCCGTCGATCGCGGCGGCCTCCTCGATCTCGTTCGGGATGGCTCTGAGGAACGGCACGAGGATGATGACGGTCATCGGCAGGCCGAAGGCGATCTGCGGGATGATCACGCCGAGCAGGTTGTCGACGAGACCGAGGTCCTTGATGACGAGGTACAGCGGAGTGATCGCGATGACCATCGGGAACATCAGGCCTGCGGCGAACAGGGAGTACATCGCGCCCTTGAGTTTGAAGTCGTAGCGTGCGATCACGAAGCTCACCATCAGACCGAGGGCGACGATGCCGACGGTGCTGGTGATCGCGACGATGAGGGAGTTGGCGAACTCGCCCCAGAACACCGTCGACTTCAGGATGCCGATGTAGTTGCCGACCACCCAGGGGCGCGGCAGGGCGGCCGGGTCGGTGGTGATCTGCGAGTTGGTGCGGAATCCGCCGAGCACGATGTAGAGCACCGGTGCGATGCAGACGCCGACGAAGAGCAGCGCGACGAAGTAGGTGACGGGGCTGCCCCACTTCTGCGGCTTGTCGCGGTTGTCGCGGCGGCCGGTGGGTGCCTTCGGCTCCGGCGCGGGGGACGTCCGGGAGGTGGTGGTCGTCGCGCTCATCACACGGTCCCTTCGGTGACGGCGCCCCTGAGGTCGCGGCGCAGGACGAAGCGCTGGTAGATCAGCGCGACGATGAGCGAGATCACGAACATCACGACCGCGACGGCGCTGCCGTAGCCGTAGTTGCCCGCGTTGCGGCCCTGGGCGAGCATGTAGATCGCCATGGTCGAGGTGCCCGCCGTGCCCGAGACGTACTGGCCCCAGATGATGTAGACGAGGTCGAACAACTGCAGCGAGCCGATGATCGACAGAAAGGCCCAGATGCGGATCGTCGGTCCCAGCAGCGGCAGCGTGATGCGGCGCTGGATCTGCCAGTAGGAGGCGCCGTCGATCTGCGCGGCCTCGAAGATCTCGTCGGGGATCGACTGCAGGCCAGCGAGCATCAGGATCACCGCGAAGCCGATGTACTTCCACGTGATGATGGCCATCAGCGTCCAGATGGCCAGGTCCGGGTCGGCGATCCAGTCGGCTTCCAGGGACCCCAGGCCGATCCGGTGCAGCAGGTCGTTGACGGCTCCGTTGCTCTGGAGCATCAGGCTCCAGCCGGTGCCGACGATGACCTCGGAGATGATGTAGGGCACGAAGATCAGGACGCGGATGGTCGAGCGGCCGCGGATCTTCTGGTTGAGCAGGAGCGCGAGGACGATCGCCAGCGGACCCTGGATGACCAGTGAGAGCACCAGGATCAGGCCGTTGTGCCACAGGACGTCGTGGAACGCGGGGTCGGTGAGGATCAGCTCGTAGTTGTTCAGGCCGACCCAGTCGGTGGGCTCTCCGTAGCCTTTCCACTGGTAGAAGCCGTAGTACGCGGCGAGCGCGACCGGGAAGATCACGAACGCCAGGAACGTGATGATCGCCGGTGCGGACAGGACCGCGATCTCCAGCCGCATCCTGGCACGGCCTCGGCGGTGCGCAGCCGCTCGCGGCGGAGCCGGGGGCACGGACGTGGTCGCGTCCCCGGCTCCGGGCGTGCCCTGCGACTGGCGGCCGTCGGCCGTGTCAGTGCCCAGGGTGTCGCTCATGTCTGCTTACTCAGCCCTTCTCGGCGGCAGCTTTGACGTCCTTGACGATGTCGGCGGCGGAGCCCTTGCCGGCCATCAGGTTCACGACGGCGACGTTCATGGCGTTGCCGACGTTCTGGCCGTACACGGTGTCGAGGAACTGCATCGAGTAGGCGGCCTTGTTGAAGGCCTGCAGTGCCGAGATGTTGTAGGGCTCGGTGACGACCCCCTGGGCTTCCTTGTTCACCGGGATGGTGTCGAAGGCCTCGGCGTAGGCCTCCTGCTGCTCCTTGGTCACGACGAACTGGAGGAAGCCCAGGGCCTCCTTCGGCGCGTTCTTGGAGAGCGAGTATCCGCCGGCGCCGCCCATGATGGCGGTCGGGTCGCCCTTGCCGCCGGGCACGGCGGGGAAGGGGAACCAGCCCAGGTCGGGGAGCGGCTTCTTGTCCGGGGTCAGATCGGCGATCACACCGGGGTTCCAGTTGCCCATGAGCTCCATGGCCGCCTTGTGGTTGGCGATCATGCCCGCCGAGGACCCGGCGCCCTGCTGCGACGTTGCCGTCAGGAAACCCTTCTGGAAGGGTTCGGTCTCCAGGAGTTCAGCGAGGTCTTCGCCGGCCTTGGTCCAGCACGGGTCGTCGAACGTGAGCGACTTGGCGGCCTCCTGCATGGTCTCCTGGCCGCACTCGCGCAGGGCGAAGTTGTAGTACCAGTGCGCGGCCGGCCAGGCGTCCTTGGCGCCGACCGCGATCGGCGCGACCTTGACCGCCTTCAGCTTCGCGACGGCTTCCTTGAGCTCGTCCATCGTCGTCGGCGTCGAGGTGATGTCGGCCTTCTTGAACAGGTCCTTGCTGTAGTAGATGCCCTCGGGCTGCGTGTCGAGCGGCATCGCGTAGACCTTGCCGTCGATCGAGACGCCTTCGAGGGCCGCTTCGCCCACGTTCGCCTTGTCGGTGTCGGTCAGCTCCAGTGCCTGGATCTGGCCGGCGTCGACCATGGCCTGCATCTTGCCGCCACCGCGCTGCAGGAAGATGTCGGGCGCGGAGTTCGAGTTGAGCGCGTTCTGCAGCTTGCCGTCGAGGTCCTCGTTCTGGACCGACTGGATCTTGATCGTGACGTCCGGGTGCAGCGCGTGGTACGCCTTCGCGGCGTCCTTCCAGTACTGCGCACCGCGCCCCTCCATCGCGTTCGTCCAGAGGGTCACCGTGCCCTGGCCGTCGGACGAACCGCTGCCGTCGCCGCCGCCGGCGCAGCCGACAGCGGCGAGTGCGATGCACAAGCCGATCGCGGCAGCCGTCGCGCTGCGGGTTCTCCTCGTCATCGTGGGAACTCCCTGATCTGTTGTCAGTGATCCAACTGCTGATACTTTGCGCAAACTAATGAGCCATCCGCGAAGTAGGAGCAAGGTGTACCGCCAGAAATGAACGAGGGGCAACCAGAAGTTTTCGCAAGTTGCGCAATCGTTACTGACGTAGCAGTCGTCGTACGTGATCACGAACGAGTGCGGTGACGATCAGGAACGTGCTCAGTCGCAGCCGGCCGGGCCCCGGCCGGCCGGGGCGGGCACCGGGAGGACGCCGAGCGCCGACAGGCGGACCGCTCGACACCTTGACACCGTTTTCCCGTCTCCCTGCGGTGCGCAGCACGTTGAGCGAGCGCCTCACGCAGATCCACGCGGAGAAAAAGAGGACGGCGCCGTCCGTTGCCGAGGCCCGCCGCGAACTCGGTCAGCAGACGGTCGCGGAAACCAGGTGAACATCCTTCCGCACCCTCAGGGCCATCCTGCGGGACGCCCATGGCAAGGGAGCCATGGCGGACGACCCTGTGAAGGGGGTCCAGGAGCCGGAGTACGTCCGCGAGAAGATGGTCATACCGTCCCTCGCCCACGTGAAGAAGGCGCTGACTGCCGCTGATGAAGACCTCGCGCTTGGGATCGTCATGATGGTGGGCTGCGGCTTGCGAAACGGGGAAGCCCGAGCGGTGAACGTCAACAACGTCGTGGCGGACGACGTCTACCGGGTGCACGAGCAGATCCACTCCAACACGCACAAGCCGGCGAAGCTGAAGCACCGCAAGGCGGGGGAGTTCCGGGAAGTTCTCCTGCCGCGCTCGGTGCGGGAAGCGATGGAGCGGTACGAGGAGAAGTACGGCACCACGAAGGAGGGCTATCTGCTGCGTGGTCCGAGCGGGTACTACACGGAGCCGATGGAACGGCGCGTGTGCAGAGGCTCTTCAAGGACCTCCCCGCGGAGGACGGTGTCGGCATGTACGGCTTCCGGCACTACTTCGCCTCGAACGCGCTCGGGAGCGGGGTACCGATCACCGACGTGGCCGAATGGATGGGGCACAAGTCCATCGAGGAGACGTATCGGACCTACCGGCACCTGGTGCCGGGGAGCATCACGAAGGCGGCTCGCGTCCTGTATGCCGGTCTCTGGGAAGCGGCGTGACGGCCGCTGGCGCAGTGGGCTCAATCCGGTTGCTCCGGAACTGGATCTGCGGTCTCAGGCGGAGATCGTACAGGCCCGCCGGGACTGGACGGAAGGCACGCGGTTCGGCGAGGTGAAGGGATACGACGGCGACCCGCTGCCCGCTCCGGAACTCCCGCCGGTCCCGCTGAAACCACGGGGGAGGACGCGCTGACCCGAGGAGACGTCTGAGCGTCGGCAGAGCAGGCAACGGTGCAGCTCACGGGTCCGGTCCGTACGCCGAGCGGTTGCGGCAGCAGTTCGAGGGGGTGAACCGGCGGTTCAGGACCGGCGGGCAGTGGCGGGAGGTGCCGCGGGAGTTCGGCACCTGGTCCACCGTCTTCAACCGCTTCCGGCAGTGGCGGGACGCGGGCGTCTTCGAGGTCCTGCCGGGACGCTGAGGCGAGGGCTTCCACGTGGTCGTCGACGTGGCCGACGTGCCGGGCGCCGAGCTCCGCTGGAGCGGGTCTTCCAGCACGAGCATCCGGGTGTCGGGGCCGCAGCGGCATGCGGGTGCCGTTCACCGGCGGTTTCCGGATGGGCCCGCAGTGCCGCGACGACGACGTGGAGCAGGCCTGCGGCACCCGGGAGGCCGTACGTAGCCGGCTCCCCGGGGTCGTGGGCGACGGCTGCGTACGGCGAATCCCGGGACGCACGGGCTCGGCGGGCCGCGGAGACGGGACCGGGGGACCGGTCCTGCTCCGCCGCGGCGCGCTCCGTGGTGCGTTCCCCGCCGGCCGGGCCCGGCACTCAGCCGTGCAGCCGCACCGGCACCTCCTGCCAGCCGAAGGCGATGAAGGACGGCACCTGGCGCAGTTCGTCCGCACCGACGGCCAGGCGCAGGCCGGGGAAGCGGTCGAAGAGGGCGGGCAGTGCCGTCAGGGCCTCCATGCGGGCCAGCGGCGCGCCGATGCAGCGATGCACGCCGATGCCGAACGCGAGGTGGTCGTCCGCACCGCGCGCGGCGTCGAAGGCGTCGGCGTCCGGGCCGTAGTGCGCGGGATCCAGCCCGGCGGCGGCGTAGGTCGTGATGATCGCGTCTCCCGCCGCAACGGTGACGCCGCCGACGGTCAGGTCGCTGACCGCGAACCGCAGGGGCAGGGAGGCGATGGACGGGTGCACGCGCAGCGTCTCGTCGACGACCGCGTCCCAGCCGGTCTTCCCGTCGCGCACCGCCGCCCGCTGCTCGGGGTGGGTGAGCAGCGCGACGACCGCGTTGCCGATGAGGTTGACGGTGGTCTCGAAGCCGGCGCCGATCACCAGCAGCAGCGTGTAGAGCAGTTCCTCGTCGCTGAGCCGGTCGCCGTCCTCGTCCCGGACCCGGATCAGCTCGGTGGTCATGTCGTCGCCCGGGCGCTCGCGTTTGTGGGCGATCAGCCCGCCCAGCACCGCACCGATCTGCTGCTGCACGAACGCGGCGTGCTCCGGGCTCGGATCGGAGGTGTCCATGATGGCCGCGACCAGCCGCGAGGTGTCCTCCCGCAGTTCGTCCGGCACACCGAACAGCTCGCAGATCACCTGCATCGGCAGCGGATGCGCGAGCCCCTGCCGCAGGTCCACCACCTCCCCCTCGGCACCGGCGGCCGCCAGCGCGTCCAGCAGTTCCGCCGTGATCGCCTCCACCCGTGCCCGCATCGCCTCGGTGCGCCGGTGCGTGAAGCTCGGCGCGACCAGCTTGCGCAACCGCGCGTGGTCGTCGCCGTAGGTGGACAGCATGTTCACCACGCCCACCCAGCCCAGGATCCAGCCCCACGAGGGGCGCTGTGCGACCTCCGGCCACAGCTTCCAGTGCTTGCGCGGGTCCTTGCTCACCCGCGGGTCGAGTATCAGCTCCTTGAGGGTGTCGTAGCCGGTGGGCGCCCACGCGGGGATGCCGCCGGGCAGCTCGACGGGCACGATCGGGCCGAGGGCGCGCAGGCGGGCGGTCTCGGCGGGGATGTCGGCGCCGAACGGGTCGAGGGCGATGCGGTCGGTCACGGTCACGGCGACTCTCCAGGCTGGTCGGGGGAGCGGGGGCTGAACCGCACGGGCAGGGACGTCAGCGAGCGGTGGAACGGGCCGGGCCGCCAGGTCAGCCGCTCGCGGGGCAGGACGGGCTCCAGGTCGGGCAGCCACTGGGTGAGCCGCTCTATCGCCTCGGTGGCGATGAGCAGCGTGTGCTGCTTGACCGGGCAGGCGTGCGGGCCGGCCGACCACGACAGGTGCGAGGCGTCCTTCGGGTGCAGGTCACCGGTCGTCTCCTGCTCGGCGAAGTGGGCGAGCGCCCCGTAGGAGACCACGACCGGCACGGCGGCCCGGATCCAGGCCCCGTGGAAGGTCAGGGACCGGCGCGCGAAGTGGATGCCGTAGTTCGCCAGCGGGGTCTCGTGGTGCAGCACCTCCACCACGGCGTCCATCACCGGGCGGGCCCCGCTGGTGAGGGTGGAGTAGTAGTCGGGGTTGCCGAGGATGCGGGAGAGCGCGTTGGACACGAGGTTCGAGGTCGGTTCGTGGCCCGCGCCGAGGGTGAGGAAGACCTGCCAAGTGACCTCTTCGGGGCTCAGCCCGGCCGGGTGGTCCAGCAGCAGGCTCGGCAGGTCGTCGCCGCGCCGCGCGCTCTTCGCGGCGATCAGCTCCAGGACGTACCCGCCGTACTCCTCCTCGCCCTCGGCCGCCTGGTCGCCGCCCTCCATCATCTTGCCCAGCGCCTCGTTCAGCCGCTCGCTCGCGTCGTCCGGCAGCCCGAAGAGACTGTTGAACACCAGCGCCATCAGCGGGCGTGCGAAGTCGGCCACCAGGTCGGCCTCGCCCCGCGGACCCATGCGGCCCACCAGCAGGCGCACCGCCCGGTGCACCCGGGCCCGCAGGTCGTGCGGCTCGGCGCGGTCGAAGGTGTCGAGCAGCGAGGAGCGGTAGCGGACGTGGTCGGCCCCGTCGGCGAACAGGGTGTTCGGCCGCCAGCGCATCATGCCGAGGACCGGCGAGTCGTCGGGGACGGTGGCCTCCCACGGCCGCGGGTCGCGCGAGAACGTCTCGGTGTCGTGCAGCAGGTCCAGCGCGGCCCGCCGGTCCGTGACGACGTACGCCGGCACGCCGGGCGCGAGCTCGGCCCAGCCGACCGGGCCCTGCGCGCGCAGGGCGGCGTAGTAGCGGTACGGGTCCAGGGCGAACCCGTCCTCCCACAGCCGTACGGGAGCCGAGTGGGAGAAGACCTGCTGGGCGGGGGAGTGGGCGGTCATCGGCCCTCCGAGGGACGGTCGATCAGGTGCTGGACCAGAGCGAGCAGCGCGTCGATCGAGGAGTCGGCGTCCCGGGCGTCGCACGTCACCATCGGGGTGGCGGGCTCCAGGTCCAGTGCCGCGCGCAGCTGTTCGTCGGTGTAGTGGCTCGGCGCGTCGGGAAACGCGTTGAAGGCCACCGCGTACGGCAGCCCGGTCTCCTCCACCAGGCCGAGCACGTCGAACGAGGCGTCGATACGGCGGCTGTCCACGAGTACGAGCGCGCCGAGGGCACCGTGGGCGATGTCGTCCCACAGCGAGCGGAACCGTTCCTGCCCGGGCGTGCCGAACAGGTACAGCACGACCCCGCCGGGCAGGCTGATCCGCCCGAAGTCGATGGCGACGGTGGTCGTCGCCTTCTCCCGTACTCCGGCGAGGTCGTCCACCTGCGCGGACGCCTCGGACAGGGTTTCCTCGGTGTGCAGCGGGCGGATCTCCGAGACGGAGTCGATGAAGGTCGTCTTGCCCACTCCGAACGGCCCGGCGACGAGGATCTTCACCAGGTCGCGGGCGGTGTCGGGCAGGTGGATGCCGCTAGTGCTTGAGGGCGCGGAGGCCATCGGCCACTCTCTTCAGCAGGTCGGGGTCGAACCGTTCGGCGGGCGGGATCGGGGCGCGGGCCAGCACCAGGTTCCGGTCGATCAGGTCACCGGCCAGGACACGGATGGCGGAGACCGGCAGTTCCAGCAGCGCCGCCACCTCCACCACCGTCAGCGAGCCGTCGGCCAGGACGTCCAGCAGGGCCGACTGGGCGGCCGACAGGCCGGCGGGCGCGGACCCGCCGGCGGCGGTGAGCACCGACAGCCGTTCCAGGTGCGGCCGGCTGGGCCGGGCCACGCCGCCGGTCGACAGATACGCGGGGACCAGGGGACGGCCGCCACGGCGGCCGGTCATGCCGGCGCGCCGCCGTCGGCTCCTCGGGTCGCGGCCGCCATCGCCTTCTCGCCCAGCCGCGCCACCTGGGAGTGGACGCGGTGCGCCAGCAGGTCCAGGCGTACCTCCGGTCCCCCGTACGCGGCGACACACGTGCCGTGGTCGGTGGGGACGATCAGGACGTATCCGTGGTCGGACTCGATGACCACCTGTCGTACTTCGGCCCGGTCCCGGTCCGCGAACGCCGCCGCCGCGGTGCGGCACGCGCCCTGCACGGTGCCGGTGATGGCGGCCACCCGCTCCGCCGAGGGCTGCGAGAGCGCGTCGGTGTACCCGGTGACCAGCCCGTCCCGGGTCAGCAGGACGGCGGCCACGACGTGTGGCACCTCCAGGATCGGGTCCAGCACCCATGCCGTGTCGCCTGTCTGACGGCTGGTCATCGAGCCGCCCCCTCTTCATGGTCGTTGTGTTCGTTCTCATCTGCGGCCGCGCCGCGCGAGTCCCCTGCTGCGGCGGGGCCGACCCGGCGGGGTTCCGGTACGGTCTGTGCGCCGGGGGCTCCCTGCACGCCGGGATCGGCCCCGGCGCGCGGGGAATCCGGGGCGGCGTCGGCGCGTGCCGCCGCCGTGGCGGACTGCAGTGCGCCGAGCGTGGCCGCGGCCTCCTCCGGCCGGCGTGCCGAGGGGTGCGGGGCGGACGCCGTCGCGGGCTGCGCCGCGAGGCG
>NZ_QFDQ01000031.1 GCF_003270085.1 Streptomyces triticisoli
GGCGCGGAGGCGGTGACCAGCTCCCGCAGCGGATGCCGGGCCAGCACCGCCTCCACCTCCGGCGTCAACGCCCCCGCCAGACGCGTCATGACCGGCAGCGAGTCGTCCCCCAGCACCTCGGCGGCGGCGAGCACGGTGTCGCGCTCCGGCCCCTCCGGGACCCCGGCCGCCGCGCGGGTGTGGAGCCCGGCGCCCTCCTCCAGCACCAGCCCGGCGTCGATGCCGGCCGGGACCTTGACGGAGGCGGTGCGGCGCCAGGTGGCGACCGGGTCGCTCCAGGCCTCCACGTGATACGTCCAGCGGCCGGCCGACCCCGGTGTCACCTCGGCGCCCCAGCGGTCGGTGCCGGGTGCCAGCTCGCGCATCGGCGTCCAGGGGCCGGGGCGGCCCTCCGGATCGCGCAGGACCACGTTCGCGGCCACCGCGTCGTGGCCCTCGCGGAACACGGTGGCGGTGACCAGGAACGTTTCTCCCGTGACCGCCTTGGCCGGTCGTCTGCCGCACTCCACGGCCGGTCGGACGTCCCGCACGGGAATGCGGCCGATGGCCGGGGCCGGACTCGGGGTCGAACTCATGGGTGCCACCCCCACTGCGCTCAAGGCCGGGCTCGCGCCCGGCCGGGATCCTGGTTGCCGCCGGGAGGACCTACCCCCCGACACGGGAACGTCGCTCCGTGGCCATCGGCGGGCCCCGGCGGGCGACGGCGCCGCGGCGCGGCCGGCCGCTCTGCTCGCGCAGATAGGTGACGAGGGCGGTGCGCAGATAGCGCTCCGCGGCGTCCGCGGCCTCCCGCGCACACCGCTTCCCCATCAGTACGCACAGGGTGTAGCCCGAGTCCTCGAAGGTGGACCGCACTCCACGGTCGTCGGGCCGCGCGAGCATCGCGCGCTCCCACGCCCGGTAGCGCCGCAGATGCCGGGCGACTTCGGCTTTGGCGGGTAGCAGCATGACGCCGTTCACCTTTCGGATGCGCTGGATGGGCAGGTCCCCCGACAGCCGGGGCGGTGGCCGCGCACGCGTGTGCGCGGTCCCGTTCACGGCGCTCGAGACTTTCACTCATGGTGCATGTTCAACGACTCACCGTCCTGTTGGCACTTCAACAAGCCCGCTGACCTGCTCGTGTTGCACCAATGGCGTAGCGCGCTCACTGTGGATTCCACTCAGAGGCAACACGTGCTCACGCTTCGTGCTCGGGCTTCGTCCGCAAGGGCGGCAGGGGAGCGCGAGCCTCGCCGGTGAGGAGCCAACGACGATGAAGACCGCAGTGCCCTGCTACTACCATCTCGACGTGGAAGTCAGCCCGGAACGGGTCGGACAGGTCAGACGCATCCTGGCCGCCCACCTTCGGTTCTGGGACCTGGAGGACCTCGTCGACCCCGTGTGCGGCGGCGCCGAGATGCTGCTGAAGGCCATCGACGAGCACGCCACCGACAAGCACACCTCCATCGAGATGTGGTGGACCGGCCAGCACCTGATCACCGCGGTCGGGGAGAACAACCACGACCTGCGCCCCGACCAGGACCTGCGCGGCTGCCTGGCCCGTATCGCGGCGACGAGCGACGGCTGGGGCTGCTGTGCCTCCGAGACCGGCAACAAGGTCATCTGGTTCTCGCAGCGGGCCCGCGCCGGGGTGCGCGTCCCGCTGGTCCCGAAGGCTCCCGAGCCGGCCCTGCGCGAGGGACTGAAGACGCCCCGCGAGCTGCCGGTCGCCGCGCTGGCTCCCCCGACGGGAGACAGCCGGGCCGTCCTGGAGGAGGCCCGGTGACCGGGCGGTCACGCCGGAAAGGGGTACCCCAGCCCGTGTGGCGGGGGTACCCCTACCCGCTGGGCGCCGCGTACGACGGGGAGGGCACCAACTTCGCGCTCTTCAGCGAGGTGGCCGAACGCGTGGAGCTGGTCCTGGTGGACGACGGCGGCGCCCATCGCGAGGTCCCGCTCACCGAGGTCGACGGCTTCGTGTGGCACGGCTACCTGCCCGGTGTCGGGCCGGGGCAGCGCTACGGCTACCGGGTGCACGGCCCCTGGCACCCGGCGGCCGGCCACCGGTGCAACCCGAGGAAACTGCTCCTGGATCCCTACGCCAGGGCGATGGACGGGCGGATCGACAACCACCCCTCGCTCTACGAGCGTGCCCCGCACGGCCCGGACCCCGCCGACAGCGCCGGGCACACCATGCTGGGCGTGGTGACCGACCCGGCCTTCGACTGGGGCGACGACCGCCCGCCGCGGCGGGGCTACTCCGACACCGTGATCTACGAGGCGCACGTGCGCGGACTGACCCGTACGCATCCGGACGTGCCGCGCGAACTGCGGGGGACGTACGCCGGGCTGGCGCACCCCGCGGTGATCGACCACCTGACCTCGCTGGGCGTGACGGCGGTCGAGCTGATGCCGGTCCACCAGTTCGTGCACGACGGCGTGCTGCAGGGGCGGGGCCTTTCCAACCACTGGGGCTACAACACCATCGGCTTCTTCGCGCCGCACCACGACTACGCCGCCCACGGCACGCGCGGTCAGCAGGTCACCGAGTTCAAGTCGATGGTCAAGGCGCTGCACGCGGCCGGGCTCGAGGTGATCCTCGACGTGGTCTACAACCACACCGCCGAGGGAAACGAGAAGGGCCCGACGCTGTCCTTCCGGGGCATCGACAACGCCTCGTACTACCGTCTGGTCGACGGCGACTGGGCGCACTACTACGACACCACCGGCACCGGCAACAGCCTGCTGATGCGGCACCCCTACGTGCTCCAGCTGATCATGGACTCGCTGCGGTACTGGATCACCGAGATGCACGTCGACGGCTTCCGCTTCGACCTCGCGGCCACGCTGGCGCGGCAGTTCCACGAGGTGGACCGGCTGTCGGCGTTCTTCGACCTGATCCAGCAGGACCCGGTGATCAGTCGTGTGAAGCTGATCGCCGAGCCCTGGGACCTCGGCGAGGGCGGCTACCAGGTGGGCAACTTCCCACCGCTGTGGTCGGAGTGGAACGGCCTGTACCGCGACGCCGTACGGGACTTCTGGCGCGGCGAGGAGCACACGCTGGGCGAGTTCGCGTCCCGGCTGACCGGTTCCTCGGACCTGTACGCCCACCACCGGCGCCGGCCGCGCGCCAGCGTCAACTTCGTGACCGCGCACGACGGTTTCACGCTGCGCGACCTGGTGTCGTACAACGACAAGCACAACGAGGCCAACGGCGAGGACAACAGGGACGGCGAGAGCGTCAACCGCTCCTGGAACTGCGGGGCCGAGGGCGAGACCGACGACGCCTCGGTCCTCGAACTGCGGGCCCGCCAGCAGCGCAACTTCCTGGCCACGCTGCTGCTGTCGCAGGGCATCCCGATGCTCTGCCACGGCGACGAGCTGGGCCGCACCCAGGGCGGCAACAACAACGCGTACTGCCAGGACAACGAAGTCTCCTGGACCGACTGGCGGCTGACGGACGAGCAGCGGGAGCTGATGGACTTCACGCGGTACGTGATCGGCCTGCGCGCCGCCCACCCGGTGCTGCGCCGCCGCCGCTTCTTCCAGGGCGAGACGGCGACCCGGGACGACCAGCCGCTGCCCGACCTGGTGTGGCTGCTGCCGGACGGCCGCGAGATGGCCGAGGAGGACTGGCAGCGCTCCGACGCGCACTCCGTGGCGGTCTTCCTCAACGGCGACGCCATCGCCGAGCCCGACCGGCAGGGCCGCCCCGTGGTGGACGACTCCTTCCTGCTGCTGCTCAACGGCTACTGGGAGCCGGTCGACTTCCGCCTCCCCGGCCCCGCCTACGGCGACCGCTGGACCACCCTCCTCGACACGGCCGAACCCCAGGGCCCCCCGGACGAGGCGGAACACAAACCGGGCGGCACCCTCCGCGTCGAACCCCGCAGCCTGATCCTCCTGACCCGCCCCCCGAAGACCACCCACTGACACTCACCGGCACGGCGTGGGGGCGCCGGCCGTGTTCAGGCCTCCCGGCGGGACGTCACCGTGAACTGGGCGCCGTCCGGGTCGCGGAGCACGGCCTCGTCGGGGCCTTCGCGCAGGACGCTGCCGCCGTGGGACTCGGCGGCGCGGGCGCAGGCGGAGACGTCGGCGACCCGGAAGTGGATCTGCCAGTGCGGGCGGATCGTGGGGTCGGGGGCGGCCTCCAGCGCGCCGGACTCGATGCGGGCCACGACCTCGCCGTGGCTGCGCAGCACGACCTCGTCGCCCTCGTAGCGGACCTCGCAGCAGCCGGGCCGCTCCGAGGCCCAGTCCAGGACCTCGCCGTAGAAGATCGCGGCGTCGAAGGCGTCGCGCGTGTGCAGCCGGATGAAGGCCGGCGCGGCCTTGCGCCAGGTCTCCCAGTCGGTGAAGAGGTCACCCTCCCAGATCCCGAAGGTCGCGCCGTCCCGGTCGGCGAGCAGCGCGGCCCGCCCCGGCGGGAAGGAGATCGGCCCGACCGCCGCCGTACCGCCGCGTTCCTGCGCCCGCGAGACGGCCACGTCCGCGCTGGGCACGGCGAAGTACGGCGTCCAGGCCACCGCCATCTGCCACATGGACGCCACCGCCCCGATCCCCGCGACCGGCGCCCCGTCCGCGAGGGCGATGCGGAAGTGGTCGCCGAGCTTGGCCGCACGCCACTCCCAGCCCAGCACCGCACGGTAGAAGTCCTCCGTGGCCTTCACGTCGCGACTGGTCAGGCTCACCCAGCAGGGCGCGCCGCACACCGAGTGCGTGGAGACGACGTCGGGGGTGGGGCTGGCAGATGTCCTGTCGTGATTCATGGCACGTCCTGGTCTCGTCGACCGGTGTCCACCGGTACCCACCGGTCTTACACCAGTGTCCGACCGGCAGCCGGAAGGCGCCTGCCGAGTACCCGCGCGCCGCCGCCGAAACGACACGGGCGGGCGCCGGGCCCACTGGCAGAGGTCCGCCCGAGTGACGACGATGGACTGCGTGGAACGCACACCGTACGACTTCGGCGACGCGGCGGACCGGCTGCGCGAACTCCAGAAGGAGGTCGAGCAGCTGAAGGAGGCCGTGACCTCCCACGCCGTCGTGGACCAGGCGATCGGCATGGTGGTCGCGCTCGGCCGGATCACTCCGGACCAGGGGTGGACGGTGCTGAAGGAGGTCTCCCAGCACACCAACGTCAAGCTCCGCAACATCGCCGAAATGGTCCTCGTCTGGGGACGCACCGGAGAGATGCCCGAGGAGGTCCGGGCGGAGCTGGAGAACGCCCTCGACCGGTACGGCCCCACCCAGATCCCGGGAACGCCGCCGGAGTGAGTGGGAACTCCGGCGGCGCCGGCACCCGCTCGCGGGGTCGAACGGGCGGGCGCCGCTGCGGGGCTCAGCCGGTCTCCGTGAGCAGCTCCTCGCGCAGCTGGGCGAAGCAGCCGCTGAGCAGCCGCGAGACGTGCATCTGCGAGATGCCGAGCTGCTGCGCGATCCGGCTCTGCGTCATCCCCCGGAAGAACCTCAGGTAGAGGATGGTGCGCTCGCGCTCGGGCAGCGCCTCCAGACAGGGCCTGACGGCCACCCGGTCCACGACCAGGTCGTAGCGGGCGTCGGACTCGCCCAGCCCGTCGCCGAGCGCGTAACCGTCCGTGCCAGGGACCTCCGCCTCCAGCGACAGCGCGGCGAAGCAGTCCAGGGCTTCCATCCCGGTGTGGACGTCGCTCACGCTCAGGTGCGCGTACTCGGCGATCTCGGCGACGGTCGGCGCCCGGCCCGACGTGGTCTGCGCCAGCTCCTTCGCCGCACGCCGTACGCGGTTGCGCAGGTCCTGGACCCGGCGCGGCACGTGCAGCGTCCACATGTGGTCGCGGAAGTGCCGTTTGATCTCCCCGGTGACCGTCGGCACGGCGTACGCCTCGAACGCGTAGCCGCGCCCCGGATCGTAGTGGTCGACGGCCTTGACCAGGCCGAGCGCGGCCACCTGGTACAGATCCTCCAGGGCCTCGCCGCGCCCGCGGAACCGTACGGCGATCCGCTCGGCCATCGGCAGCCACACCTGGACCAGCTCGTCCCGCAGCGCCTTGCGCTCGGGGCCGTCCGGCAACCGGGCGAGCCGTTCGAACGCCTGCGCGGTGTCCGGGGCGTCGTCATGCGGATGGGGCTTTGTTCTGCCGGTGGTACGCATGGGCTGCGCCTCCCTCAGCAGGTGCTGGATGGACGGACACCATGGGAGGCGCGTGCTCGGACCGGACGGAGACGGACAGAGGGGCCCGGCGCGCCGGCTCCCACGGACGTGCCTCCTGTCCGAAGCACTGGAATACGGATTCCCGAAGTCGGCGATACGGAAGAAATTCCGGGAATGCGGTGACGTCATGCGACCGCACGATTCTCAATTTTCGACCAGCAGCCGGAGAATTGCCACCGGAGGAAATGCTGAGCATTTCAATGACGTACGCGCGCCGCTCCTGACCGCCTCTCTTGACCTTCCTTTGGGGTCGTTACCTCTCCTACAGAGGTAACGTCGGACACGTGGACTCGGACCCGCGGACCACGCAGACCTTCCCCGAAGAGCTGGCCGACGCGCTCGTCGGCGTCCAGCGGCTGATCCGCCGCCGACTGCGCGCCGGACTGACCGTGACGCGGCCGCGCGGCGCCGAGGCCGAGCTGCTGCGCCTGGTCGAGGCCCGTCCCGGCATCGGCGTGTCGGAGGCCGCGAAGGAGCTGCACCTGGCGGGCAACTCCGTCTCGACACTGGTCAACCAGCTGGTCCGGGACGGTCAGCTGACCCGCCGGACGGACCCCGCCGACCGGCGGGCCGCACGCCTGCTGCTCACCGGGGCCGCGCAGGCCCGGCTGCGCGACTGGCGGGAGCGGCGCGCCGCACTCGTCCGCCGCCAGGTGGACCGGCTCGACCAGGCGGACCGGGACGCACTGCGCGCGGCGGTCCCCGCCCTGCGCAGGCTGGCGGAGAACCTGCGCGAGGAGGCCGACCGGCCGTGACCCGTCACATCGGCGCCGCACCGCCCGACGACGCCGTCACCTGCACCCGGCTCACCTACGCCTTCGGTGGGACGAAGGCCGTCGACGGCCTGGACCTGTCGGTGCGCCAGGGCGAGGTGTTCGGACTGCTCGGCCCGAACGGCGCCGGGAAGACCACGGCGATCCGCTGCATCACCACGCTCCTGCCGGTGCCCTCCGGCACGGTCCGCGTCTTCGGCCACGACGCCGCCCGTGACCGCATGGCCGTACGACGCCTGCTGGGCTACGTCCCCCAGCAGCTGTCCGCCGACGCCGCCCTCACCGGCCGGGAGAACGTCACCCTGTTCGCCCGCGTCTTCGACGTCCCGCGCCGGGAACGCGCCGCCCGAGTCGCCCAGGCGCTGGCCGCGGTCGGTCTCGCGGACGCCGCCGAGCGGCTGGCGAACACCTACTCCGGCGGCATGGTCCGCCGCCTCGAACTCGCCCAGGCCCTGGTCAGCGCGCCCCGTCTGCTGATCCTCGACGAACCGACGATCGGCCTCGACCCGATCGCCCGCACCGGGGTGTGGGAGCACATCAACACCGTCCGCGCCGTCACCGGCATGACGGTCCTGGTGACCACGCACTACATGGACGAGGCCGACCAGTACTGCGACCGGGTCGGCCTGATGCACCGCGGCCGCATCCGTGCGCTCGGCACCCCGGCCGAGCTGCGCCGTGGGCTCGGCGAGCGCCGCCGCGCCCACGGCGCCCCGGCCACGGACCCGCTGCCCACGCTGGAGGACGTCTTCCGCGACGTCGCCGGCAGCGGCCTCGACGACTCCTCGGGAGACTTCCGCGATGTCCGAAGCACCCGCCGCACCGCCCGCCGCGTCGGCTGACCCCGCCCGCGCCCACGGCATCGACCTGCTGGTGCGGCCGCCGCGACCCCGCGCCGGCCGGCGGCTGCTGCCCGCCCGGGTCGTCGCCCTGTGCGCCGTGGAGCTGCAGAAGCTGCGCCACGACCGCACCGAGCTCTACACCCGCGCGGTGCAGCCCGCCCTGTGGCTGCTGATCTTCGGTCAGACCTTCACCCGCATCAGGGCCATCCCCACCGGCGGCGTCCCGTACATCGACTTCATGGCGCCCGGCATCATCGCCCAGTCCGCGATGTTCATCGCCATCTTCTACGGCATCCAGATCATCTGGGAGCGCGACGCCGGCGTCCTCGACAAGCTCCTGGTCACCCCGACCCCGCGCTCGGCCCTGGTCACCGGCAAGGCGTTCGCGGCCGGGGTGAAGTCACTGGTCCAGGCCGTCGTGGTGGTTCTCATCGCCGCCCTGCTCGGCGTGGCGCTGACCTGGAACCCGCTGCGGCTGCTCGGGGTCGCGGCGGCCGTGGTCCTCGGCTCGGCGTTCTTCTCCTGCCTGTCCATGAGCATCGCCGGCATCGTGCGCAGCCGTGACCGGCTGATGGGCATCGGCCAGGCGATCACGATGCCGCTGTTCTTCGCCTCCAACGCCCTGTACCCGGTGGCCGTCATGCCCGGCTGGCTCCAGGCCGTCAGCCGGGCCAACCCGCTCAGCTACCAGGTCGACGCCCTGCGCGGGCTGCTGCTCGGCACCCCCGCGCACCTGGCCGCCGACTTCGCGGTCCTCGTGGGGGCCGCCGCGCTCGGCATCACCGCGGCCTCCGGACTGCTCGGCCGGCTGGCCCGCTGACAGCGCCCGGCGGGCGGCCACCGGAGTGATGTGCGGCACGCCCCCTCGGGCGGCCGCGGGGCCCGGCGGCGGATTCTTCCTGCACACGGCTTGATCAGCGATCAAAGACGGAGAATTCCCAGGACACGGCGCATTCCGTTCATTTGACAGTGCACTGAGCGCACGGATAGGAAGCAGCTCTTGGAAGTCGAGAGGTGCACTGTGTACGAGCCGAACGTGGTCGGGGACTGGCAGGAGTACGACGAGCATGCCGGTCTGCGGGTCCGCGTCCACTGCCTGGAGCAGGCCGAGCCGCCGCGCGGACGCGACGAGGCCGCCGAGGGGCTGACGTACTTCCGCTTCCGCATCACCGTCGAGAACCGCGGCGGGCGGCGCTTCGGCGTCCACCTGGAGGACGGGCAGATCGACGTGCGGACCGGTCCCGACGGGGAGGGCGCGTTCGTCGACTGGCGCAACTCGCAGTTCATCGAGGGCTACGACGTCTATCCGCTGCGCCGGGCCACCGCGGTGCTGTACGCGGCGGGGCCGGAGGCCGCCCTGTCCCAGATCGACGTCCAGGTGCAGCTGCGGGTCGACGACGAGTGGGTCGAGCGCAGGCTGTGGAGCGGCGGCATCGGGGTGCACGAGGAGTCCGTCGCCGCCGCCGGCGCGCACACGGCGGGTACGGCCGGCGGCCTGGCGCACCAGATCAGCAACTTCCTGCGCGACCAGGCCGGACCGGGCACCGCCGGCTGACCCCGCCGGTCCCGCCGGGGCAGTGCGGTCGGTGCGGGATGCCGCCGATGACCTCTCCAGCACCCCGACGCAGCAGGGCCACGGCGACCGAGGTGCCCGGCGTGGCCGCGTCCAGCCGGCCCGCAGGGAGAGCTCCCCGCCGCGGTCCACGCGCGCGTACCCGGCGATCGGGCTGTCGCAGTGGCCCTGCGGCACGTGCAGGAACATGCGCTCCGCGGGGGCCGCGCGGCGGGTGTCCGGGGTGCCGAGCCCGCCCACGGCCTCGACGAGCCCGGCGTCGTCCTTCCGGCACCGCAGGGCGAGGACGCCCGCGCCGGCCGGCGGCGCCGTCGTCTCCGGGGACAGCACCTCGCTGATCACATCCGGCCGTCCGATGCGCCGAGGACCGGACACGGCGAGCAGCGGCACCTCCGCCTCACCGCGGAGGTGCCGATCCGGGTGCCCGCCGGGAGCTCGTCGAGGGCGAGCCCGCCGGGGTGGACGAGCGCGTCGCGGACGTCGTCCCGCCTCAGGAACGCGGCGAACACCGTGCCGGCCGGCGGCGCGGCGTCGACCTCCTTGGTGAACGCACCCCTGCCCTCGACCTTCGACGGCTCGCCCGGATACCTGTCGCCGGTGGTCCTCACCGGGACCACCTCGGTGCGCACACCCGGGTGCACGGCGGCCGGCTCGGCGCGGACCCGCTCCACCTGGGAGAGCGCCATGGGGGAGCCGCGGGAGACGAAGCGGACCAGTTCCGGAACGGACATGCCGGACACGGCGGACCCCTGGTGCACGGTTCCTGGCGTCCTTTCACCCTTCCGGGCCGTACGCCCGGGACACCCGCGGGGAACAGGCGCTGTCGCCCCGTGCGGAAAACGCTGTCACGATCTGCGGGGACTGTCACGACGACCATCGGAGCGCACTGATGACGACGGACACGGGCACGGCGGACGGGCGGCGGGCCGACGGGATCGAGGTGAAGCCGGTCGCCGGGCACATCGGAGCCGAGATCACCGGGGTGGATCTGGCCGGGGAGCCCGACGACACCGCGGTCGCGGAGATCCGCGCGGCGGTGCTGCGCTGGAAGGTGGTGTTCTTCCGCGGGCAGCGGCTGGACCACGCGCGGCACGTGGCCCTCGCCCGCCGCTTCGGTGAGCCCGTGGTGCTGCGCAGGCGGGGCGGCGCGTCGCCGCCGGACGTCCCCGAGGTGGAGACCACCGCCGACCGGCTGGAGCTCGGCGGGCGGTTCGGCATGGACCACGAGGAGTGGCTCCGGCGCCGCCGGCACACGCTGCTGCGCGGCTGGCACTGCGACCACGGCGCCCGCGTCGACCCGCCGGCCGCGACCATCCTGCGCGCCGAGACCGTCCCGCCGTACGGCGGCGACACCACCTGGTCCAACCTGGCCGCCGCGTACACCGGGCTGTCGGCGCCGGTGCGCGCCTTCGTCGACGGCCTGCGCGCCGAGCACCGGCTCGGGGTCGGCTACCAGCCGAGGCCCGGCGACGACGCGTACGTCCGCCACCTGATGGACCAGCAGGTCGCCACCGTGCACCCGCTGGTGCGCGTCCACCCCGAGACCGGGGAACGGGCGCTGTTCGTCAACGGCTACTACGTCGAGCAGATCCGGGACCTCTCCCGCGCCGAGAGCGCGGCGGTCCTGCAGATGCTGCTCGAGCAGGCGGTACGGCCCGAGTACACGGTCCGGTTCCGCTGGGAGCCGGGCAGTGTGGCCTTCTGGGACAACCGGTCCACCATCCACCTCGCGCCCGGCGACACCGCCCACCTCGGCCACCCGCGGATCATGCACCGGGTGATGCTCGCCGGCGACGTACCGGTCGGGGTGGACGGCAGGCCGTCCGAGCCGGTCACGGGCAGCGCGCCGGGCCGCTGGTGACCGGCCCCGGCCGGCTCAGGCCAGCGGAATGGTCACCTCGTCCTCGACCGGCGGGTCGGCCTCCTGGGCGCGGTGACCGGTCGCCGCGAAGCAGCGCAGCCGCACCGCCTCCGGGGTGACGTCCAGACGCAGGAACGACTTGAAGAACGGCGGGCTGTACGTGACCGAACCCGGCGAGAACAGCCGGGCATGAAGCGTGCGCACCGGGAGGCGGAAGCGGGCCCGGCGCTCCGGGCGGCGCCCCGCGCCGAGCAGGCTCGCGACCAGCCGGACGCGCCGGGTGACCCGCACCGGCGCGCCCGGGGCGCGCACCGGCGGAACGCCGAGCCGTTCGGCGACGACGGCCATCGCCTCGGCCTCGGTGAGCGTGAAGAAGCGGCGCAGCCGCAGCCGGCGGCCGTAGAGCCGGCTGTAGAAGGCCAGGGAGTCGCCGCGCAGCGGATAGCAGCGGAAGCCGGACTCGGTGACACCGCCGACGGACACGCGCGGGATGGTATGCGTGGCGTGCGTGAACGCGCCGCCGCCCCCGGAGACGACGTACTGGACGGTGCGGCCGTCCACGTCCACCGGATAACGCTGGTAGTTGTGGATGTCGCCGCCTATCGCCGCCACGTAGCGGTGCGCCGGGTCGCGCACGATGTCGTCGACCGTGCCGCCGCCCTCGACGGGGCACGGGCGGTGCTCGCCGTCCACGTACAGCGGCGACCCGGTGATGAGGATCTTCGGCCGGGGCCCGCGCGACACCTCCCGCAGCCAGGCGCCCTGCTCGGCGTCGACCGTGCCGAGCAGCCCGGTGTCGATGCCGACGATCCGCACCGGCCCGGCGTCGATCGCCCAGTACGGCCCCGGCTGGACGGCCTGCTGCTCCGGACGGGACCGCAACTCACGTGCCGCCGCGAAGCGTTGCTCGTCCACCGCGCGCGGCCGGCGCCACAGCAGCGCACGCCACCAGGCGCGGCCGAGCGGCCGTGGCTCCGGCTCCGGCGGCAGCGGCGGGGCGTCGCCGCAGAAGACGCGCATGAAACCGCCGAGGTCCTCGTACCAGTCGTGGTTGCCGGGGACCGCGTAGACCGGCGCCGGATAGTCCTGGTACGGGCGGAAGAACCTGGGGCCGTAGTCGTCGGTGCTGCCCACGGGGTAGATCACATCGCTGGCGATCACGGCGAACGACGTCCCCCGACCCGCCTTCAGGAACCCGGGTACGACGGCGTACTGCGACGCGCCCCCCTCACCGGTGTCCCCCATGACCATGAAGGAGAAGCGGTCCGCGTCCTCCCGCCGGATCACCTTGTCCGCCGGAGCCCCGGCCGCCGCCCGCTGCGCCACCCAGCGCGCCCGGGTACGCCCCGTGGGATCCCCGAACCAGGACGCGACCACGCCGTTGCGTGCCGCCCACAGCGTCCGGGGGCTGAGCCAGGACAACTTCTCGACCCGGCCGGGCATGAGCGCGCGGTAGGCGCCCTCTTCACCGGCCGCCCACCCGGCGCCCGCAACGGTATCGCGTGAGGAGTCGGACACGCCGTGCACCGTAACAACACCCCCCGGACGGCCGTACGACGGGGCCTGCGGAGGCCAACTCCCCTCCGGCCCCGCACGTTTCGGTAACGCCGCGCCCAACTGCCCTGTACCGCTGGGGAAACCTCCCATCCGCCGTCGGCCGGACTCTCACTCGAACCGTGAGACGTCGCCCGCCCCCCGCCGTACGATCTCGGCCTCCCCGCCGGAGAAGTCGATGACCGTGGTCGGCTCGGTCCCGCAGTCGCCCGAGTCGACCACCGCGTCCAGTACGTGGTCGAGCCGGTCCTTGATCTCCCAGCCCTGCGTCATCGGCTCCTCCTCGTCGGGCAGCAGCAGCGTGCTGGACAGCAGCGGCTCGCCGAGCTCCGCGAGCAGGGCCTGGGTGACGACGTGGTCGGGGATGCGCACCCCGACGGTCTTCTTCTTCGGGTGCTGCAGCATGCGCGGCACCTCCCGGGTCGCCGGCAGGATGAAGGTGTAACTGCCGGGCGTGGACGCCTTGATGGCGCGGAAGACGTCGTTGTCGATCCGTACGAACTGGCCGAGCTGCGCGAAGTCCTGGCACACCAGGGTGAAGTGGTGCCGGTCGTCCAGGTGGCGGATCGCCCGGATCCGCTCGATGCCGTCCCGGCTGCCCAGCCGGCAGCCGAGGGCGTAACACGAGTCGGTCGGATACGCGATCAGCGCCCCCTCGCACACGCTGTCCGCGACCTGGCGGATGGAGCGCGGCTGGGGGTTGTCGGGGTGCACGTCGAAATACTTCGCCATTCACCGAGCTTATGCCGTGCGCCGGCGGTCGTCGTGCAGGCGGCCTGTCTCCGCTCCCGCGCCGTGTGCACCCGTACACCGCCGGGGAGGCGACACGCCTCAACTTCCCAGGCGTATGCGACGGATTCCGGGGAATCAGCACTCACATACCGCCCGGGTGCTGTCCCCCCGGCCCCGGGCGTGCGGCTTCGCCGGCCGACTCACCTCCCCCCCGTGATCCGCCGGCGAAGCCGCCTTTCCTTCCGCTCACGGGCCGTGCGGCGCGCCCGGCCCCGGACCGCGGTGCCGCCTGCTGGTAACGTCCCCGACCAAAAAGCCGAGGTCAAAGCCACGGACATGCGACGGGCGAGGAGAGGGCGGACATGGCCGGGCGCGAGGACGGGACCGACGGAACCCCAGGGGGAGGCCCAGGACGAGCCCCGGAACTGGCCCGGGGACGAGAAGGACCGCGGGCGTCCTGGGCCGAGGAACTCCTCGACCAGCTGCGGCCGGCCGGGCGGGACGTGCGCAAGGTCGTCGCCTGGCTCGCCGAATCCGTGCACGGGACCGCCTGCCTCCTGGACGGGGCGGGCACCCTCCTCGCCGGACAGCCGCCGGTCCTGGACGAGGACCTGGTCGCGGACGTCGTCACCGGCCGGTTCGCCTCCGCCGCACTGCAGGACCGGGGACGCCACGTCCGCCTGGTGCGCGTGGGCGGCACGCACCCGCCCTCGGCCGGTGTCCTGGCCGTCTCCCGCGCCGACCCCTTCGACCGGCAGGCCGCCGAGATGGTCACCCGCACCGCCGCGGTGCTCGAACTGCTGCTGCGGGCCCGCGAGACCACCGCGGCCGGACACCGCCTCGAACAGGCCACGTCCGCGCTGCGGCTGGCCGTCCTGCAACTGCTGATGGTCGAGGACATCGTCTCGGCCCGCCGGGTGGCCGCGGGCCTGTGGCCCGGCCTGCTCGACACGGACACCGCCTGCGTCTACGTCGTCGAAGCCCACCGTGACGTACGCGAACGACTGGCCACCGAGTGCCTGGACGCCACCGAGGGGCAGGCCCTGGTGGTGCGTTGCCCGGCGGTGGACGAGCAGGTGATCGTGGTCGCGCCCGCCGAGACCGCCGGCCGGAAGCTGCGCTCGCTGGTGGGCGGGCGGCCCCACACGTTCCTCGGCGGCAGCATCCGGCACAGCCTGGCCCGGACCGCGACGGCGTACGGGCAGGCCGTGAGCGCGCTCGCGGTCGCCCGGTTCCGCCCGGAGCGTGCGGCCGTGTACGCCGAGCGGACCCACCCCGAGCGCCTGATGGACCCCGAGGCGCTGCACGTCTGGTCCGCCCGGCTGCTGCGGCCACTGGACACCCTGCCGCACCACACGCGCGCCGAACTGCTCGCCACCACCCGGCTGGGCCTGGAGTTCACCGCCGTCAGCGCCGCGAAGATTCTCGGTGTGAGCCGCAACACGGTGCGCGCCCGGATGGAGCGGGTGGAAGCGCTGCTCGGCACCGACTTCAGCCGCCTGACCGTCCGGGCCGCCGTCCACCTCGCCCTGAACACCCAGGCGGGCCTCGGCCACCAGCCGACCGCCGAGGCGGCGCCCGGGCCGGGTACCGTACGCCTCGGCGATCTGCTGGCGGGTCCGGCGCTGCGCGGCTGGGCGCACGAACTCCTCGGCCGACTGACGGCCGACGCGCGGGATCTGCGCGGCACGCTGCGCACCTGGATCACCGTCGGCGGCAACTCCGAGCGCGCCGCGCAACTGCTCGGCATCCACGCGCAGACCGTCCGGGAGCACGTGCGCGGTGTGGAACCCGTCCTCGAACGCCAGCTCCTCGCCGCCGGCAGCGACTTGTACGAGGTCGTCCTGGCGCACCTCGCGGCCGGTGACCTCGATCCGCCCGCCCTCGAAGGAGCGTGAAGGCGGGCATTCGGGACTCACCTGTGCACGGGTGAGTCCTCCGCCGGGCGGAAAGGGCATCGGCACGGTACCCGACGGTTTCACCGGACACGTAAGTTCGTCGGGCCGCGGAGACGGGACCGGAACGGGGGACCGGTCCCGTTCCGCCGGGCCCCGAGGCGCAGGCCACAGCAGGGCGCGGCGCCTGTTTGTGAGGAACGCCACCGCACTGCCGACTCCCCCTCTTACGACGGAAGTTGGGGCGGTCGGCAGCCCCGGGGAGCCGTTGCTCACACCGACTGACCCGCGGCCTCTGTGAAGATGGGCAGCCGCTGTGCCGGACCACGTCTCACCGTCGAGCCGCCCCTGGCGGCACAGCACGGCAGTTGTCCGGATCTCATGCGAGAAGCGCCCTATCGTGCCCTCACCCACTCTTCCTGCCTCATCCGTGCCCGCCACCGCCACGCGCCGCGTGGTCCTGCCCTCGCTCCGGCGCCGGCCGCGTACCGCGGCGACGGGCGAGGACCGCGCCCCCTGGCGGGCCCTGCGCCACCGCGACATGCGCTGGTGGTCCGCGGCCAACCTGGTGTCCAACGCCGGCACCTGGATGCAGCTGACCGCGCAGAACCTGCTGGTCCTCCACCTCACCGGCTCCGCCGCGGCGACCGGCCTTTCGCTGTCCGCACAGGCGGCGCCCGGGCTCCTGCTGGGGCTCGTCGGCGGCGCCGCGGTCGACGCCTGGCCGCGCCGGCTCACCGCCTCGGTGAGCCAGGCCCTGCTCGCCGTGGTCGGCTTCGTCACCGCGGGTCTGGTCTTCACCGACCGGCTGACGGTGCCGGTCCTCATGGTGCTCGCGGCCGTCACCGGGCTGATCGCCACCGTGGACGCACCCGCCTGTGCCCTGCTCGGCAACGACCTCGTACCCCGCAAGGACGTGCCCTCGTCGATCGCACTGGGCTCGATGATCAGCGGGACCGGCCGGGTGGGCGGCACCGCCCTGGCGGGCGTGGTCGTCTCCTGGTGGGGTCCAGGGGCGGCGTACGCGGCGAACGGCCTGTCCTTCCTGGTCGTCGCGGCGGTGATTCCCTTCCTGCGTCCGCACCCCGACGCGGGACAGCAGTCGGCACCCGCCGACGCGTCCCGGTCCCGGACCGCCGCCACCGCACCGCGTGGACGCGGCACGGGCGCCCGTGCCGGCCTCGGCTTCTTCCTGCGCCGTCCCCGGCTCGTCGCCCTGGCCGGCATCACCGCGATCAGCAGCGTTTTCGGCCGGAACTACGCCCTGACCCTCGCCGTGCTGGTCACCGGGCCGCTCGGCGGCGCCGCCGGAGCCTTCGGCACGGTGTCCACGGTGCTGGCCGTGGGCGGTGTCGCCGGGGCGGTCCTGGCCGGACGTCTGCACAGCCCCTCCGTACGGCTCGTCGGCGCCCTCGCCGCGGCGGGCGCGCTCCTGCAGATCGGCGCCGGTCTGTCTCCGACGCTGTGGATCCTGCTGCTGCTCGTCGCCCCGATGGCGGTGGTGGAGTCGGTCTCCGACACCGCCGGCACGACGGTCCTGCAGACCGACCCCCCACCGCACATGCGGGGCCGCGTCCTCGGCGTGTGGCGCAGCGCCAGCACCGGCTGGAGCCTGATCGGCCCCCCGCTGCTCGGTGTCCTCATGCAGACGGCGGGCGCCCGCGGCGCCCTGGTGATCGGCGGCGTCCTCATCGCCGGAACGATCGGGGCGGGCGCGCTCCTGCGCGACCGCCGCCCCGGCCTCGCGCGGCCCGAGCCCACCTGCGCGACACTCCCGTCCCAGCGCACGTCCCCACCCGCCGCCGTCACCCCCGCGCCCCCCGTCCCCACCGCGGCCTGCGCCCCGGTCCCCTGAGCGCCCACGCCGGGACCGTGACCGGCCGCGACGCCTCCGCCCGCACCGGGGCCGGCGTGGATTCTCGCGATACGCCGTTCGGGCGTCACCCGCCCGGTGGGGGCCGCGTCCCGGCGCGGGCGGAGGTGCGGTGTGAGTCCCCGGGCCGTCGTGCGTGGGGCCGGGTCGCTCCGGTCGGGCGCGGCCGACCCCGTGGCGGGGCCGGGGTGGGTGAGGGCGGACGGCGTCCCGGCGGTGAGCCCACGCCCGGCGGAGCCGGTGGGTGAGGGTCGTGCCCCGGCGCGGGTGGAGGCGTCGCCCGCCTGCACACCCGGGGATCCGGCGGTGCCGCGACCGGCCGTTCCACGCCGTGCGTCCATGGCGCACCGGTCATGTTTCCGCTCCGGAAGCCGTCGGCCGGCCCGTCGGCCGCACGACGGCCCGGCACCGGGGTGAGACCGGTCCCGGCGGCTCGTTCGAGCGGGCTCAGGAAGAGGGCAGGACCGCCTCCACAGCCGCCGTCGGCGTCGCCACCTCGATCGGCCCGTGCCCCCCGCCCGTCGCGGACGGGGCCTCCGGAAGGGCCCAGCTGCCCAGCAGAGCCACCGTCTTGCCCGCCCGCAGGGCCAGCGCCACCTCACTGAGCGTGCCCCAGCCGCCGCCCACCGCGATGAGCGCGTCGCAGGTGTTCACGAGCACCCCGTTGCGCAGCTCTCCCAGCCCGGTCGCCACCGCGACGCTCAGGTACGGGTTCCCCGCGGCCCGGTCACGCCCCGGCAGCAGGCCGAGGACCGTACCGCCCGCCGACCGCACACCCTCCGCGCAGGCCTCCATGACCCCGCCCAGGCCCCCGCACACCACGACCGCTTCCCGCCCGGCCAGCAGCACACCCACCTGCCGGGCGAGCTCGGCCTCCCGGGCGGAGGCCTGTCCGGGCCCGGCGACGGCGATACAGGGACGCATACGCCCATGGAACGACCGGTCTCCGCCCCCGGCAAGGGGAGTACGGGCGACACCCCTTCGCGCGCGAATCCGTCGTAGCTGCGCGTGAATCCGCAGCAGAATCTTGCTCTCGCAGATGATCTGATCGTACGATCCCTGAAATCCGTCGTCTCGATCACCAGGACGCCCCATGGACCGCACCCGCCTGCACCACCTCCTCGCCCGTGAGAGCGCCGAGGCCGAGCGGCGCAACCCCCGCTCCAAGGCCGCCCACGACCGCGCCGACCACCTCTTCGGCCGGGTGCCGATGACCTGGATGAACAAGACCGCCGGCGCCTTCCCCCGCTACCTGGACTCCGCCCGGGGCGCCCGGATCACCGACATCGACGGACACGAGTACATCGACTTCTGCCTGGGCGACACCGGCGCCATGGCGGGCCACTCGCCCGCGCCCGTGGCCGAGGCCGTGGCGCGGCGGTACGCCGAGCTGGGCGGGGCGACGGCGATGCTGCCCACGGAGGACGCCGAATGGGTCGGCGCGGAGCTCACCCGGCGGTTCGGACTCGCCCGCTGGAGCTTCTCGCTGACCGCGACCGACGCCAACCGCTGGTCGATCCGGCTCGCCCGCGCGGTCACCGGCCGCCCGAAGATCCTGGTGAACAGCTACAGCTACCACGGCAGCGTCGACGAGTCGCTCATCGTCGTCGGCCCCGACGGCCGCGGCACCGCACGCGAGGGCAACGTCGGAGCACCCTGCGACGTCACCCTGACCAGCCGGGTCGCCGAGTTCAACGACCTGGAGCAGCTGGAGCGCGAGCTCGCCCACGGCGACGTGGCCGCCGTCCTCATGGAACCGGCGCTCACCAACATCGGCATCGTGCTGCCCGAACCCGGCTACCTCGCCGGTGTGCGCGAGCTGACCAGGCAGTACGGCGCACTGCTCATCAACGACGAGACACACACCTTCTCCGCCGGACCGGGCGGCTGCACCGCTGCCTGGGACCTGGAGCCCGACCTGCTGACCATCGGCAAGGCGATCGGCGGCGGCATCCCGGCCGGCGCCTACGGCCTGTCCGCCGACCTCGCCGACCGGCTGCTCGGCCGCGCCGACCTGGACCTGGTGGACATGGGCGGCGTCGGCGGCACCCTGGCGGGCAACGCGCTGTCCACCGCCGCGACAAGGGCCACGCTCGAGCACGTCCTCACCGACGACGCCTTCGTCCGCATGGCGAAGCTGTCCGAGCGCTTCGAGGCCGGCGTCCGAGCAGGCATCGACGCCCACGCCCTGCCCTGGTCGGTCAGCCGCCTCGGCGCCCGCACCGAGTACCGTTTCGCCGCCCCGGCCCCACGCACCGGCACCGAGTCGGCCGCCGCCGCGGACCCCGAGCTGGAGGACTTCCTCCACCTCTACCTGGCCAACCGGGGCATCCTGCTCACCCCGTTCCACAACATGGCGCTGATGTGCCCCGACACCACCGAGCAGGACGTGGACACGCACACCGAGGTCTTCGCCGCCGCCCTGTCCGAACTGCACGGCTGACGGCCGCACTACGCTGGGCCGAACCGGCCGGAGAGGGAGAGCGACGCACGTGGACGAGATCGACCGGGCCATCCTGCGCGAGCTGCAGACCGACGGACGTATCGCGTACGCGGACCTCGGGCCCAGGGTCGGCCTGTCCGCGTCCGCGGCCCGTCAGCGGCTGCAGCGGCTGCTGGACTCCAAGGCCGTCCAAGTGGTCGGCGTGACCGACCCGATGGCCATGGGCGGACAGGCCATGGCGCTGCTCGGCATCGGCGTGGACGGCGACCCCCGGGCGGTCGCCGACGAACTGGCCGGGCGCGCCGAAGTGATCTACTCGGTGCTGACCTCCGGCGGATTCGACCTGTTCGTCGAGGTCGTCGCCCCCGGCCCGAGGGACCTGCTGGACTTCGTCAACGATGTGGTCCGGCCGATCGAGGGCGTGCGGCAGGTGCAGTCGTTCCCCTACTTCGGCATCCACACCCACCGGTTCCTGTGGGACGTGGGCTGACGACCGCAGGAGCATCCGGCCGGGCTCACCGGCGCTCGGGCGGGCGCGGCGTGAGCACCAGCATCGTCACGTCGTCGCCGACCGTGCCGCAGTACGCGAGCAGATCGGCCAGCACATGGTCGGCGAGCACCGCCGGATCGAGGTCGGCGAGCCGGGGCAGCCGGTCGAGCAGCGGATAGAACACGCCGTGGGAGTCCCTGGCCTCCGTGACACCGTCGGAGGCCAGGAACAGCACGTCACCGGGGCGCAGCGGCACAGTGTGCCCGTTCTGCCGCGGAACCGTTCCTGGGCAGTGAGCGGGAGTGAGTCCGCGCACTGGCACGCCCCGAACGGTTGTGGGCGCGCTGGTCGTCCCCCGCGACCGGAGGTCGCTGACGGACGCCGCCGTATCCCGGGCGGCGACGCGGATCGTGTCCGTGGTCCGGGCCGGGCGGGCGGCCCGCAGCCGGAGGCTGCTGATGTCCACGCCTCACGACCTGGCCATATGGATGCGGCCAGAGGCGACGGGGAGGCCCTGAACCATCCCGCTGGTGGAGCAGGGGCCCCGCTCTCCCCCAGAGGGGGCGCCCCCAGGCACCGCACCCGGCGTCCCAGATCGCACGGCAGCGCTGCCCCGGCCGGTCCAGCACACCGCAAGCCCGGAAGCCGACCATCACACGATCGAGCTAAACCAGCCTTATACACGCTCCTTGGCGAGCAGTTGCCAACCCCGTCGGACAGGCCGAGGCCCAGGGGCGTCCACGGCGCGACCTCGACCTCCTCGGCCCTCCCGTCGCGCAACAGCACCGGCGGCGGATGGCCGCAGGTCACCACCCGCACCGACCGGACGTCGTCGGAGAACTCCAGCAGCACCGCGGTCGCGAACAGCTCGGCGTGCCGCACCTCCTCCGAGTCCACCACCAGGCGGCGGTCCAGGGCGGGTGCGACCGCGGTCAGATCCGGCCGGTCGAGCACCGCCTCCCGGAAGCTGCCCAGCAGTGAGGCGACCGTGGACACCGCCGCCAGGCCGTGCCCCTGCACATCCCCCATGACCGCCCGCACGCCCCGAGGCCCCCGGCGCACGTCGAAGAAGTCCCCGCCGACCAGCGTCCCGCGCTGTGCGGGCCGGTACAGACCCGCGCACCGCACCGGACCGACCTGCTCGGGCAGCGGCGGGACCACGGCGCGCTGCGCGGCCTCGGCGACCGTGCGCTCCAGGTTCAGCTGGGCGTCGCAGCGGCTGCGTACATAGGACAGGAACACGCTCAGCACGGCGACGAACACGACCGTCTCCAGATCGGTGTTCCCGGGCCGGTCCAGCTGGAAGGCCGGCACACTCAGCAGGACCACCACGACACAGCCCAGCAGCGCGGTCGCCACCGGTCCGTAGGACAGCACGGCCAACGGCGGTATGGCACCCAGCAGAAAGCCGATCTCGAGCGGGTTCGGGCTCAGCAGCGTGGCGGCGCACACGAAGACGACCAGCACGACCGGCAGCGCACGCACCCAGCCCGGCGGTGGGGCACCGCGCAGCCAGCCGCGCCGGTGCGGATCCCGGCGCGGCATCAGGGCAGGCAGCTTCAGCACACCACCACGCTGCTACGCCGCCCCCCCGTCCCGCACGCCGGGACCCGCGGGCCCCGGCGCGTTTTCCAGGCCGATTCAGAAGGGCGAGAGGGTCAGCCGGATCCCGGTCGGGGCGGTGTCCTGGATGTACGAGGCGAAGTCCGCCACGTCGTCGAAGGCGAACCCGTAGGCCCGGCCGTCCTCCGTCGCCGCGTGCATGGCCTTGGCGTAGTGGTTGGTGATGCCGGTGCGGTAGAAGGAGGCGGCGTCGGTCACCGGCTGGGCGGCCGTGGCCAGCAGGGCCGAGCGGTTGAAACCGGCGCCGAGCACCGCGGCGACCGGACCCGTCGTACCGTCGTTGGGCGCGGCGAGGGCACCGTCGCAGAACAGGACGTCCCGGGTGGAGGGCTTGTCGAAGCCGACGGGGGCCGGGCCGTCGAAGGTGAGCCGCCCGCCGCGCACCCGGCCGGTGAAGGTGCCCGCGTTGGTCGTGACCGTCAGGTCCCTGCCCGCGTAGGCGCTCCACACCTCGTCGATGTACGGCGCGAAGTAGTCCTTGGCGAACAGTCCCGCGTCCAGGCCGTGGCCGGGGGCGATGACACGGGTGTCGCCCACGACGAGTCTCGAGAACTCCTCGACCTGCCGCAGCGCGGCGAACGCGGCCGCCCGCCCGCCGCCGCGCACGGTGCCCGTCGTCTGGTCCCGGGCGCCGGTCAGACGGATGCTCAGCGGCACGCTGAACATGTCGACCATGGTCGTGTTGCAGAACATGCCGGCGGAGTTGTACGTGAACTCGGCGCAGTCGTGCAGGACGGGGTAGTTGGGGTCCGAGGACACCCAGCCCGCCGGGTACTGCAGGGCGGCGTTGCCGCTGCCGTCGGTGACGGCCCTGAACTTCAGTTTCTGCCCGAGGGCGACGTAGATCCGGCCGGACATCCGAGGCAGGGACAGCCGGGTCCCGCCGCTGCCCGCCAGGGGGATCGCGTAGTCGGTGAAGCCGTCGGCGCCGTTGTCCGACAGGGCGATCGGCGCGAGCGTCCCGTCGGGGGTGACGCGGACCTGCCGGCCGTCCTGGTTGCCCACGATGTACACGTGGACGGAGGCGTTGCCGAAGGCTCCGCTGTTGTTGACGATCGTGAGCGGAAGCGTCTGCGCGACGGACGCCCCGCTCTCCGGGGCGGTGCCCGCGAGGGCGTGGGGGGCGAGCGCGGTGACAGCGGGCGCGGCCGCCGCCGCGCCGCCGAGAGCGGCGAGGAACTTCCTGCGGCCGAGGGGGCGCTGGTGTCGAGAGGCCATGTGGGGGGTCTCCTTGGTGTCGTGCGTGTGGGGTGACGGCGAACCGGGAGAGAAGAGCGGACACACGTCGTGAGAGCGCTCTCAGCCCGCCGCTGAGCCTCGATGGTACGCATCTCAATCACCCGCGCCAACCGGTCTGTCGGCCACTCACCTCCCCCTGTCCTGCGGCCACTTGAAAGCCGGATGGGCCTCGGTCAAGACCTGGTCCGGCCTTGGGGGACCGCTTGAGCGCCCGGAATGCGCATGCCAGGTTTGCCCGCGCCCGTTGTGTGCATCCGATAAGGACACGTACTTCCGACGGATTGTGGAGGAGAAGTGGGCATCATCGCCTGGATTCTGATCGGTCTGCTGGCCGGCGCCATCGCCAAGCTGCTCCTCCCGGGCAAGGACCCGGGCGGCATCATCGTCACCATGCTGATCGGCATCGCGGGCGGACTCCTGGGCGGCTGGCTGGGGAAGGTCATATTCGGCGTCGAGTCGATCAATGGCTTCTTCCACCTGTCGACCTGGATCGCCGCGATCGTCGGCTCCCTGATCCTGCTCGTGCTGTACCGGCTCTTCACGGGCAGCCGGAGTTCCCACCGACACGCCTGAGCCGTACCGACCGCGCCCGGCGCCCACCACGGGCGCCGGGCG
>NZ_QFDQ01000032.1 GCF_003270085.1 Streptomyces triticisoli
GCCCGCCGCGCCCGGACACGGCCCCCGGACCTCGCCCGAACCCGGGCCCGAGCCCGGCGCAGGGGCCCCGCGGGGCCCCGTCCCCGGGGCAGTCGAGGCCGGCGAGGTCGCCGCGGCGGCCGTAACGGCCGCCGAAGGCCACACCGAACCGCCCGCGCGGCCCGATACGGCCGGGGACACCGGCCCGTCCTCCCGGGCCCCCGAAGGGCCCGTCCCGAACGCCGACACCGCCGCCGCGCGCCAGGACGCCCCGCGCCAGGAAACGCCGGGAGCGAGCGCCGTGTCCCCGGACACCGTGTCCCCGGACACCGCGCCCTCCGAGGGCCCGCCCCCCGCACCCCCGCAGGACGAGCACCCGCTCGCCTCCTACGTGCTGCGCGTCAACGGCGTCGACCGGCCCGTCACCGAGGCCTGGATCGGCGAGTCGCTGCTGTACGTGCTGCGCGAGCGGCTCGGCCTCGCGGGCGCCAAGGACGGCTGCTCGCAGGGCGAGTGCGGCGCCTGCAACGTGCAGGTCGACGGACGCCTGGTCGCCTCCTGCCTGGTGCCCGCGGTCACCACGGCCGGCAGCGAGGTCCGTACGGTCGAGGGCCTGGCCGTGGACGGGCAGCCCTCCGACGTGCAGCGGGCGCTCGCCCGGTGCGGCGCGGTCCAGTGCGGCTTCTGCGTGCCCGGCATGGCGATGACCGTGCACGACCTGCTGGAGGGCAATCCGGACCCGACCGAACTGGAGACCCGCCAGGCCCTGTGCGGCAACCTGTGCCGCTGCTCGGGCTACCGGGGCGTCCTGCAGGCCGTCAAGGAGGTCGTCGCCGAACGCGAGGCGCACGCCACGACGGACGACGCCGAGCCGGACACCGCCGGACCGGACACCGCCGAGCCGCGCATCCCCCACCAGGCGGGACCGGGCGACGGCGGGGTCCACCCCTCGGCGTTCGAGTCCCCGCACCCGCACGACCCCTACGGCCAGGACGGAGGCCAGGCGTGAGCAACGAAGCCGCCACCGCTGCCGCCACCGAGAACGCTGCCGCGCCCGAGCCGCTGCCGCACGGACTCGGCTCCTCGCTGCCGGCCGCCGACGCCCGCGCCAAGACGGAGGGCACCTTCCCGTACGCGGCCGACCTGTGGGCCGAGGGCCTGCTGTGGGCGGCCGTACTGCGCTCACCGCACCCGCACGCGCGCATCGTGGCCATCGACACCGCACACGCGCGCGAGATGCCCGGCGTGCGGGCCGTCGTCACCCACGAGGACGTCCCCGGCCGCCCGGTGCACGGGCGGGGCACGGCCGACCGCCCGGTGTTCGCCTCGGAGGTCGTACGCCACCACGGCGAGCCCATCGCGGCCGTCGCCGCCGACCGCCCGGTGTTCGCCTCGGAGGTCGTACGCCACCACGGCGAGCCCATCGCGGCCGTCGCCGCCGACCACCCGGACACCGCGCGGATGGCCGCCGCGGCCGTCATCGTCGAGTACGAGGTGCTCGACCCGGTGACCGACCCCGAGCAGGCCTTCGAGGCCGAGCCGCTGCACCCCGACGGCAACCTGATCCGGCACATCCCGCTGCGCCACGGCGACCCGGAGGCGGTCGGCGAGGTCGTCGCCGAGGGCCTGTACCGCATCGGCCGCCAGGACCCGGCCCCCATCGGCGCCGAGGCCGGGCTCGCGGTGCCCCGCCCCGACGGCGGCGTGGAACTGTACCTGGCCTCCACCGACCCGCACACCGACCGCGACACGCTCGCCGCCTGCTACGGCCTGGAACCCGAGCGCGTGAAGATCGTCGTCACCGGCGTGCCCGGCGCGACCGCCGACCGCGAGGACCAGGGCTTCCAGCTGCCGCTCGGCCTGCTGGCGCTGAAGACCGGCTGCCCGGTGAAGCTGACGGCGACCCGCGAGGAGTCCTTCCTGGGCCACACGCACCGCCACCCGACGCTGCTGCGCTACCGCCACCACGCCGACGCCGAGGGCAGGCTGGTGAAGGTCGAGGCGCAGATCCTGCTGGACGCGGGCGCGTACGCCGACACCTCCTCCGAGGCCCTGGCCGCCGCCGTGGCCTTCGCCTGCGGCCCCTACGTCGTGCCGAACGCCTTCATCGAGGGCTGGGCGGTGCGCACCAACAACCCGCCCTCCGGCCACGTCCGCGGCGAGGGCGCGATGCAGGTGTGCGCCGCCTACGAGGCGCAGATGGACAAGCTGGCCAAGAAGCTCGGGCTGGACCCGGCGGAGGTGCGCCTGCGCAACGTCATGGCGACGGGCGACGTCCTGCCGACCGGCCAGACCGTGACGTGCCCGGCGCCGGTCGCCGAACTGCTCCAGGCCGTACGGGACCACCCCCTGCCCCCGCTGCCCAAGGACACCCCCGAGGAGGAGTGGCTGCTGCCCGGCGGACCCGAGGGCGCGGGCGAACCGGGCGCGGTGCGCCGGGGCGTGGGCTACGGCCTGGGCATGGTGCACATGCTCGGCGCGGAAGGCGCCGACGAGGTCTCCACGGCCACGGTGCGGGTCCAGAACGGGGTCGCCACCGTGCTGTGCGCGGCGGTGGAGGCCGGCCAGGGCTTCACCACGCTCGCCCGGCAGATCGTCCAGGAGACCCTCGGCATCGACGAGGTCCACGTGGCCCCGGTCGACACCGACCAGCCACCGTCCGGCCCCGGCTGCCGGAGCCGCCACACCTGGGTGTCGGGCGGCGCGGTGGAACGCGCGGCGAAGATGGTCCGCACGCAGCTCCTGCAGCCGCTGGCGCACAAGTTCGGCATGTCCACGGAACTGCTGCAGATCACGGACGGCAAGATCACGTCGTACGACGGCGTCCTGTCCACGACCGTGACGGAGGCGATGGACGGCAAGGAACTGTGGGCGACGGCCCAGTGCCGCCCGCACCCCACGGAGCCCCTGGACGAGGCCGGCCAGGGCGACGCGTTCGTGGGCCTCGCCTTCTGCGCGATCCGCGCGGTGGTGGACGTGGACATCGAGATGGGCACGGTACGGGTGGTGGAGCTGGCCGTGGCGCAGGACGTCGGCCGGGTCCTCAACCCCACCCAGCTGGCCGCCCGGATCGAGGGGGGCGTCACCCAGGGCGTGGGCATCGCCCTCACGGAGAACCTGCGCACCCCGCGCGGGCTGATCCGCCACCCCGACCTCACCGGCTACGCCCTGCCCACGGCCCTGGACGCACCCGACATCCGGATCGTGAAGCTGGTCGAGGAACGGGACGTCGTCGCCCCCTTCGGCGCCAAGGCGGTCAGCGCGGTACCGGTGGTGACCTCCCCGGCGGCCGTCGCCTCCGCCGTGCGCGCCGCCACCGGCCGCCCCGTCAACCGCCTGCCGATCCGCCCCCAGGCGGCGGTCGTGACACAGCAGATGAATCAGGCGAATCGGTAGGCGGGGGCACCCGGACGGATGGGGGCCGGGAGGGAACGCCCGCGGCCCCGCCGGCGTCTTCCGTCCCGGGGCGTTGTCAGCGGCGCGGCGTAGTGTTCCTGTCAGTGGGGACGACGGCTCCCGCCCCGGGCGGCACGCCGTAGCGCGCCCCGCCCGGTACCTGAACCGATCCGCACGGGGGAGCAATGAGCACGACCGACACCGTTGCCGCGGTGATCACCCTGCCCGAGACCACCGGCGGTCTCCGCCGCCGGCCTGCCGGACTCGGGCCGTTCCGGCGTGCGGCGGCGCTGGTGGCCGGCCCGGGGACCCCCTTCGGGCCGACGGTCTCCGGCCTGGCCCTCGACCTGCGCGCCCGCCTGCTGCACCAGGAGTTCGGCCAGGGCCGCCTCGCCCGCTTCGAGGACGTCGACTTCCCCGTCACCCTCACCCACGAGCCGACCCGCCGCTTCCTGCGCGACACGGGCCTGCCCGAGGACGGGGTCCTCCTCCAGTTCGACAGCGACGCGCCGTTGCCGACCCTCGCCGAGTACTACGCCGGGGAACACCCCGACGCCCACCCCGAACTCCCCGCCCGCGCGAGCCACTTGATACGCCTGGGCCGTCTCGTGGACGGCAACGGCCTGCTGGTCGACGGCACCACGGGCAGGGTCAGCACCTGGAGCGAGGCCCGGGCCACCCTGACCCCGCTCGCCAAGGACGTCTCCGTCCTCACCCTCACCCTCTGGCTGCTGCACCGCGCTCTCCAAGGCTCCGTACGCCGTTCCTGAACGGCGGTCGTACGACCAAGGTCGCAGGTCACGGGCGACTCCCGACAGGAGCCGGAGGGGGTTGCGCACCTTACGCTGGCGGGCATGAGTGCCCTGGAACCACGCGACACCGACGTCGCGTACATACCCGACAGAAGCCGGCCGCGCGACGAGCCGGCCGACACCGTGCTGAGCCGGAGTCACCGGTCGCTGAGCATCGGGATCGTGTCGGTCGTGCTGCTGATCGCCTTCGAGGCGACGGCCGTCGGTACGGCCATGCCGGTGGCAGCGCGCGAGCTGGACGGGGTGTCGCTGTACGCGTTCGCGTTCTCGGGGTTCTTCACCACGAGCCTGTTCGGGATGGTGCTCTCCGGGCAGTGGTCGGACCGGCGAGGGCCGCTGGGGCCGCTGACCGCGGGGATCGGGTCGTTCGCTCTGGGGCTGCTGCTGTCCGGGACGGCGCGCGCGATGTGGGTGTTCATCCTGGGCCGCGCCGTGCAGGGACTCGGCGGCGGGCTGGTGATCGTCGCCCTGTACGTCGTCGTCAGCCGGGCCTACCCCGAGCGGCTGCGACCGTCGATCATGGCGGCGTTCGCGGCGGCCTGGGTGGTCCCGTCGATCGTCGGCCCCCTCGCCTCCGGCGCGGTGACCGAGCACCTCGGCTGGCGCTGGGTGTTCCTCGGCATCCCGGTGCTGGTCGTGTTCCCGCTGGCGATCGCCCTGCCGCAGATACGGCGGCGGGCGGCCGGTCCGGTGGGGGAGCCCGGCGGGGAACAGGCCTCCTTCGACCTGCGGCGCATCCGGCTCGCCCTCGGCATCTCCCTGGGCGCAGGGCTGCTGCAGTACGCGGCCCAGGACCTGCGGTGGCTGTCGCTGCTGCCCGGAGTCGCGGGGGCCGCGCTGCTGGCGCCGGCCGCACTGGGGCTGCTGCCGCGCGGTACCTACCGGGCGGCGCGCGGGCTGCCGTCCGTCGTGCTGCTGCGCGGGGTCGCGGCGGGCTCCTTCATCGCCGCCGAGTCCTTCGTACCGCTGATGCTCGTCACCCAGCGGGGGCTGTCCCCGACGCTGGCCGGGTTCTCCCTCGCGGCGGGCGGGGTCACCTGGGCGCTGGGCTCGTGGGTGCAGTCGCGGCCCCGGATGGCGCCGCACCGGGAGCGGCTGATGACCCTCGGGATGGTGCTGGTGGCCGCGTCCATCGCCGCCGCGCCCAGCGTGCTGATCGACGCCGTACCCGTCTGGACGGTCGCCGTCGCCTGGGCCTTCGGCTGCTTCGGCATGGGCCTGGTCATCGCCTCCACCAGCGTGCTGCTGCTGCGCCTGTCCGCCCCCGAGGAGGCCGGCACCAACTCCGCGGCCCTGCAGATCTCCGACGCCCTGTCCAACGTCGTCCTCCTCGCCGCCGGCGGCGCCGCCTTCGCCGCCCTGGGCGGCGGCACGGTCGCCCACGCCACGGCGACAGCCGGCTCCGCCTCCCACCCGGCGGCGTTCGCGGCGGTGTTCCTGCCGATGGCGGGGGTGGCGCTGGCGGGGGCGTGGGTGACGCGGCGGTTGCGGGCCGAGTCCAAGTGACACCGCGTGGTACCGCGTAGTACCATTCCTTCATGGCTGGACTGAACCTTCGCTTCACGGACGAAGAACTCGAAGCGCTGCGCGACCGGGCGGCTACCGAGGGGATGAGCATGCAGGCGTTCGCCCACGGCGCGGTGATGGCTGCCATAAACGAGCGCTCACGGCTGTTCAACGAGGCGGCCGAGCACGTACTCAAGGCCAGTGCCGAGCTCAACCGGAGGCTGGCCTGATGCACTACCTGACACTCCCCGAGCTGCTGAATCTCGCCAAGCAGGTCGGGGCGGCAGAGGTGCGCGACTATGGCCTCCTGGACTCGGCACTGGGGCGTCCCCAGTCGAGTGTGTTCGGGCAGGACGCCTATCCGGATGTCTGGCAGAAGGCTGCCGCGCTGATGGAATCCCTCGCCCGCAACCACGCTTTCGTCGACGGGAACAAGCGCACCGCCTGGTACGCGACCTGGGTCTTCCTGCACCTCAACGGACACCCGCTGGACGCGGACTTCGATGTGGACGAAGCCGAGCAGTTCGTACTGGACGTCTCCCAGGGTGTGCTCGACCTGCCCAAGATCGCAGCGCAGTTGCCACGATTCGCTCAGTGATCTGTGACGCGTGTCGCACCCGGGCCCGCTGGGGTGTCGTAGGCCCGGGTGACCGCTGAGCGCACGGGTAGGGTGGCCCGGTCGTCGTACGTAGCCGAGCCGAGCACAGCGAACCGGAGACCGTGACTATCACCGCCGCCGCCTCCCACAACCTCTCGCCCGCCTTCCCGGGACGTGCCCCCTGGGGCACAGCCAGCAAGCTGCGTGCCTGGCAGCAGGCCGCGATGGACAGATACATCCAGGAACAGCCGCGTGACTTCCTGGCGGTGGCCACCCCCGGCGCCGGAAAGACCACCTTCGCCCTGACGCTCGCCTCCTGGCTGCTGCACCACCACGTCGTCCAGCAGCTCACCGTGGTCGCGCCGACCGAGCACCTGAAGAAGCAGTGGGCGGAGGCCGCCGCGCGGATAGGGATCAGGCTGGACCCGGAGTACAGCGCGGGCCCGCTCGGCAGGGAGTACCACGGGGTCGCCGTGACGTACGCGGGCGTCGGCGTCCGGCCCATGCTGCACCGCAACCGCGTCGAGCAGCGCAAGACCCTCGTCATCCTCGACGAGCTCCACCACGCCGGTGACAGCAAGTCCTGGGGCGAGGCCTGCCTGGAGGCGTTCGAGCCGGCGACCCGGCGGCTCGCGCTCACCGGTACGCCGTTCCGGTCCGACACCAACCCCATTCCGTTCGTGACGTACGAGGAGGGTCCGGACGGCATCCGGCGTTCGTCCGCCGACTACACCTACGGCTACGGCTCCGCCCTCTCGGACGGTGTCGTCCGGCCCGTCATCTTCCTCTCCTACAGCGGCAACATGCGCTGGCGCACGAAGGCCGGCGACGAGGTCGAGGCCAGGCTGGGCGAGCCGATGACCAAGGACGCGATCAGCCAGGCCTGGCGCACCGCGCTCGACCCGCGCGGCGAGTGGATGCCGGCCGTGCTGCGCGCCGCCGACCAGCGGCTGACCGAGGTCCGCAAGGCCATCCCGGACGCCGGTGCCCTGGTCATCGCCTCCGACCAGGACTCCGCCCGCGCCTACGCCAAGCTGATCCGCGAGATCACCGGCAACAGCGCGACGCTCGTCCTCTCCGACGACCCCGGCGCATCGAAGCGGATCGACGAGTTCAGCGGCGGCGACGACCGCTGGATGGTGGCCGTCCGCATGGTGTCCGAGGGCGTCGACGTACCCCGCCTCGCGGTCGGGGTGTACGCCACGACCATCTCCACCCCGCTCTTCTTCGCCCAGGCCGTCGGCCGTTTCGTACGGTCCAGGCGGCGCGGCGAGACCGCCTCCGTCTTCCTGCCGACCGTCCCGGATCTGCTCACCTTCGCCAACGAGATGGAGGTCGAGCGCGACCACGCCCTCGACAGGCCGAAGAAGGACGGCGAGGAGGACCCCTACGCCGAGTCCGAGAAGGAGATGGAGGAGGCGAACCGGGAGGAGGACGAGGACACCGGCGAGCAGGACATGCTGCCCTTCGAGGCGCTGGAGTCCGACGCCGTCTTCGACCGGGTCCTCTACGACGGTGCCGAGTTCGGCATGCAGGCCCACCCGGGGAGCGAGGAGGAGCAGGACTACCTCGGTATTCCGGGGCTGCTGGAGCCCGAGCAGGTGCAGATGCTGCTGCAGAAGCGGCAGGCCCGGCAGATCGCGCACAGCCGCAGGAAGCCGGCCGAGGAGGCCGATCTGCTCGAACTGCCCGCCGAGCGGCGGCCGGTGGTCACGCACAAGGAGCTGATGGAGCTGCGTCGGCAGCTCAACACGATGGTCGGCGCGTACGTCCATCAGAGCGGCAAGCCGCACGGGGTGGTCCACACCGAGCTGCGCCGGGTGTGCGGTGGCCCGCCCAGCGCGGAGGCCACGGCGGGGCAGTTGCGCCAGCGCATCGCCAAGGTGCAGGAGTGGGCTACGCGGATGAGGTGACGCTCCGCTGGGTGCGCGGGGGTTTTCCCACCCGCCCACCCGTCTCGGTGGGGCAGAAGGTGACCGTCCCCGAGGCTCCGCCCCGGACCCCGGCGGGGGCTCCCGCCCCCTGCTCCCGGGGCTCCCGCCCCCTGCACCCCCGTTTCCCACCCGCCCACCCGTCTCGGTGGGGCAGAAGGTGACCGTCCCCGGGGCTCCGCCCCCGGCCCCGGCGGGGGCTCCCGCCCCCTGCACCCCCGGGGTTCCCCTCCTCACCCCGGGGGGGGGGAGGCCCCTCTCCGCACCCCGGAGGAGGCTCCCTCTCCGCACCCCGGAGGAGGCTCCCCCTCCGCACCCCGGAGGGGGCTCCGCCCTCCCGTCCAGATCCGCGGGCTTATCCGGACAAACGTAGGCAACTCGTCACGGTCAGTGACCGGATTCTGGACAGAGCCTTCCGCTCAGCGAACCGGCTTCGCTAGTGTCCCGCTACGCACACGCCCCGTGGCAGCGCCGCCGCGGAGCGCAGCCGTGAAGCGACTTCAGTCCGGGCGGCCCGGACCGTCGGCCGATCGGCGGCCTCTGTTGCGCGTCACTGACGGGACTCGGTGACGCGTCCGACGCGAAGGGGTCCGCCGACCTCACCACTTAAGGAGTGGGCGTCGTGACCGCGGAGACCTCTCAGACGCTCGACCGCGGCCTCAGGGTTCTCAAGCTGCTGGCCGACACGGACCACGGGCTGACCGTCACCGAGCTGTCCCAGAAACTGGGCGTCAACCGGACCGTGGTGTACCGACTGCTCGCCACCCTGGAACAGCACGCGCTGGTACGCCGTGACCTGGGCGGCCGCGCCCGGGTCGGGCTCGGGGTGCTGCGGCTGGGCCGGCAGGTGCATCCGCTGGTGCGGGAGGCCGCGCTGCCGGCGCTGCGGTCGCTGGCCGAGGACATCGGGGCGACCGCGCACCTGACGCTGGTGGACGGCGCGGAGGCGCTGGCCGTCGCCGTGGTCGAGCCGACCTGGACGGACTACCACGTGGCCTACCGGGCCGGGTTCCGGCACTCCCTGGAGCGGGGTGCGGCGGGCAAGGCGATTCTCGCGGCCCGCCGGCAGCCGACGGCGGACCCCGGCTACACCCTGACCCGCGGCGAACTGGAGGCGGGCGCCTGCGGGGCTGCGGCACCGCTGCTCGGCGTGACGGGCATCGAGGGCAGCGTCGGCGTCGTCATGCTGGCGGACTCCGTGCCGGAGCGGGTGGGGTTGCGGGTCGTGGACGCGGCGCGTGAGGTCGCGGAGGCGCTGCGTTAGCGCTGCCGCCGAGCTGCACCGGGCAGGGTGGGTGCGGCTGTGGCGCGTTAGATTGATCCCGTGCTCTCCCGTCTCCCACGCCCCCGAGCCCTCACCGTCTGTGCGCTGCCCGTCGTGGCTCTGGTCGCCGCCGCGGTGCTCGCGCCGCTGCCGTTCGCGGTGGCGCAGCCGGGCATGACGGCGAACGTGCTCGGCGAGAACAAGGGCACCCAGGTCATCACCATCTCCGGCGCCCCCACCCGCAGTACGAGCGGACAGCTGCGGATGACGACCATCGAGGCGACCGGCCCGGACGCGAACGTCTCGCTGGGGGACGTGATCGACGGCTGGTTCGCCACCGACCAGGCGGTCATGCCGCGCGACGCGGTCTACCCGAGCGGCGGCAGCGTCAAGGAGATCGAGCGGCACAACGCCGAGCAGATGCGGCAGTCCCAGGACGCGGCCACCCGGGCGGCCCTGAAGTACCTCGGCGTCGACGACAAGAACATCAAGGTGACGCTGGAGCTCGCCGACGTCGGCGGCCCCAGCGCGGGCCTGCTGTTCTCCCTCGGCATCGTCGACAAGCTCGACGGCGACGGCGACGGCGGCGACCTCACGGGCGGCCGTACGATCGCCGGCACGGGAACCATCACCGCCGACGGCAAGGTCGGCGCGGTCGGCGGCGTGGCCCTCAAGACCCAGGCCGCCCGCCGGGACGGCGCCACGGTCTTCCTGGTCCCGAAGGCCGAGTGCGCCCAGGCCAAGTCCGAGCTGCCGAAGGGGATGCGCCTGATCCCGGTGACCACTCTGAAGGGCGCGGTCAGCGCCCTGGTGGCCCTGGAGAAGGGGAAGGGGTCCGTCCCGAGCTGCTGAAGGCTAGACGGCGGGGGCCGTCCTGGGGGCGGAGGCCAGGCGCAGGCCGACCTCCACGAGGGTCCAGCCCAGCCGGGTGCGCAGGACGCCGGGTCGCTTGGCCCCGGCGGTCAGCCGGTGGGCGTCGGCCTCGGTACGGAGTTCGGTGGCGCGGGAGTGGTGGAGGATGAGGTGGGTCTCGGCATGCATGGGACGGCCTCTCAGTCCGTGCGGGTGGGGAAGACGTGCATGTGGACGCGCACCACTTCGGTGTCCGGTGTGCCGTCGTCCGGGGTCAGGGCCTGGTAGCTCTTCACGAGCTCGTGCATCTTCTTGCCGAGGTCGAGGGCCAGCTCGGGTGTGAGACGCAGCGTGTAGTCGCTCATGTCCGAGGCGCGGGCCCACTCCTCGGACCAGTCGTTCCGGGTGCCGAGCCAGGTCGCCAGCTCCTGAGTGCGGTGGTTCGCGATCTCGTGCAGGAACAGGTCCGCGGCACCACGCACTTCGGGGTCCGGGTCCTTCAGCAGCGTCTCGTCGAAGGTCACGCCCCCGTGGGTCGCCCGCCACCAGCGCTCCCGCCCCTTACCGCGCTCGGGCGCGTCCTCGACGAAGCCGTGCGCGGCGAGCTGGCGCAGGTGGTAACTGGTGGCGCCGCTGGACTCGCCCAGTTTCGAGGCCAGTTGGGACGCGGTGGCCGGTCCGCTGCGCCGCAGTGCGGTGAGCAGCTGCATGCGCAGGGGGTGGGCGAGACCCCGCAACGAGCGGGCGTCGAGAGGGCGGACCGGTTGGGTCCAGGGCTCGTTCATGCGTACAAAGATAGTGTTGCAAAGGAAGTTTTGCAACAGGTTCTTTGGAAGTCGCCCTCACTCCTCTTCCGCCGCCTGCTCCACCAGCGGAATGACCCGCAGCGGCACCGGGTTCTCCATCACGATCGCCGTCGAGGCGCGCACGATCCCCTCGAAACCCACCACCCGGTCGATCACCCGCTGCAGATCGGCGTTCGAGCGGGCGACCAGCCGGCACAGCATGTCGCCGCTGCCGGTGGTGGTGTGCAGCTCCAGCACCTCCGGCACGGCCGCCAGGTGCGCCCGCACGTCCGACCCCTGCCCCTGCCGGATCTCCAGCGTCGCGAACGCCGTCACCGGATAGCCGAGCGCCGCCGGGTCCACCTCCGGGCCGAAGCCGCGGATCACCCCGTTCGACTGCAGCCGGTCCAGCCGCGCCTGCACGGTGCCGCGCGCCACCCCCAGCCGCCGCGACATCTCCAGCACGCCGATACGCGGCTCACGCGCCAGCAGCACGATGATGCGGCCGTCCAGACGATCGATCGCCATGCGTCCCGCCTCCCGGGGTGGTCATCCTGTACAGAAAGCCTTCAGGCCTGCCGCATCTGCTGGTCATATTGCCCAGCAGATGCGCGAACTATTGCGCACCTTGCGAGACCAGGTGACTCTTCCGCCATGACGCAGACCACACACCACACTCCCGACGAGACCGTCCGGCAGGCCGACCCCTTCCCGGTCAAGGGAATGGACGCGGTCGTCTTCGCCGTGGGCAACGCCAAGCAGGCGGCGTACTACTACTCCACCGCCTTCGGCATGAAGCTGGTCGCCTACTCCGGACCGGAGAACGGCAGCCGCGAGACCGCGAACTACGTCCTGGAGAGCGGCTCCGCCCGGTTCGTGTTCACCTCGGTGATCAAGCCCACCACCACCTGGGGCCAATTCCTCGCCCAGCACGTGGCCGAGCACGGCGACGGCGTCATCGACCTCGCCATCGAGGTCCCGGACGCGCGCGCCGCGTACGCCTACGCCGTCGAGCACGGCGCCCGCTCGGTGCAAGAGCCGTACGAGACGAAGGACGAGCACGGCACCGTCGTCCTCGCCGCGATCGCCACCTACGGCAAGACCCGCCACACCCTGGTCGAGCGGACCGGCTACGACGGCCCCTACCTGCCCGGCTACGGGGCCGCGAAGCCCATCGTCGAGCCGCCCGCCCAGCGGACCTTCCAAGCCATCGACCACTGCGTCGGCAACGTCGAACTCGGCCGGATGAACGAGTGGGTGGAGTTCTACAACAAGGTCATGGGCTTCACGAACATGAAGGAGTTCGTGGGCGACGACATCGCCACCGAGTACAGCGCGCTGATGTCGAAGGTCGTGGCCGACGGCACGCTCAAGGTCAAGTTCCCGATCAACGAGCCCGCGATCGCCAAGAAGAAGTCCCAGATCGACGAGTACCTGGAGTTCTACGGCGGCGCCGGTGTCCAGCACATCGCGCTGAACACCAACGACATCGTGCAGACGGTCCGTCAGATGCGCGCGGCCGGTGTCCAGTTCCTCGACACCCCGGACTCGTACTACGACACCCTCGGCGAGTGGGTCGGCGACACCCGCGTGCCCGTCGAGACCTTGCGCGAGCTGAAGATCCTCGCCGACCGCGACGAGGACGGCTACCTGCTGCAGATCTTCACCAAGCCGGTCCAGGACCGCCCGACCGTGTTCTTCGAACTCATCGAGCGGCACGGCTCGATGGGCTTCGGCAAGGGCAACTTCAAGGCCCTGTTCGAGGCGATCGAGCGCGAGCAGGAGCGCCGCGGCAACCTCTGAGCCCCCGCGGCGCCGTACTGCCCGCCCGCCGTGACACCCGCACGGCGGGCGGGCCTCCGCCGCCTCACGGGCTCACCGGCGCTCCTGCCCGGTGACACTCTCCGGCGCCTCCGCCACCGACGGCTCGCCCAGCACCTGAAGGGCCGCCCATGCCTGCGGCACGGCCGGCGGGGAGAAGTACGGGTTGGTCCGCAGCGCCTTCCCCGGACACCGCCGGGCCGCGCCGGCCGTGCGCCGCCCCTGTTCGGCGTGGGCGGCCCCGAGCACCGCCCACGCCCGTGCGTCCCGCGGCTGCGCCCGCAGGTGCCGCTCCCGTTCGGCGATCAGCGCCGCCGGGCCGGCCGGCGAAGCCGGTGCCCCGGCGCCCACCGCGGTCAGGGCC
>NZ_QFDQ01000033.1 GCF_003270085.1 Streptomyces triticisoli
GGCTCGTCGGCCTCGCGCCGGGCACGCCGTCCGGTGGGCGCGGGCACACCCTGCGGCGGCACCGTACCGCCCAGGCCCGCACCCGAGGCCGCCGCGCCCGCGGCATGCTCGGCCGCGGTGACCACGGCACCCTCGGACACGCCCGCCGCGTCCTCGGCGGGCCGTCCGCGCCGCCGCCCCGTACCGCTGGAGTCCTCCGACCCCTGGGCCGGAATCCGCGCGGCGCCCGGGGGCTTCTCGGCCGCTCGCCGCCTGCGCCGTCCGGTCGGAGCCGTCTGGACAGCGGCTGCCTCGCCCCCGCCCTCGCCGTTGCCCTCGAGGAACGCGTCGGTGGAGGCCCGCCGGGCCCTCCGCCGCCCGCCGCCCGCACGCTGCTCGGGCACGGCGACCTCCGCGGAGACACCCTCCTCCGCGCCGGCCGCCGGGCTCTGGACCTCCACCGGGACGACGCCCGCGCCTCCGCCGAGCGGCACCTCGAGGACGTACGCGCTGCCGCTCATCCCGGGCACCTCGTGCGTCTGCAGCACACCGCCGTGCGCCCGGACGATCCCGCGCACGATCGGCTCGTGCACCGGGTCTCCCCCGGCGTACGGCCCGCGCACCTCGATCCGTACGACCTCGCCGCGCTGCGCCGCCGCCACCACGACGGTGTTGTCCATGTAGCCGCTCGCCGACACGGGCGTGTTGCCGGTCGCGTCGACGCCGGCCACGTCCGCGACGAGGTGCGCGAGCGCGGTCGCCAGGCGCTGCGGGTCGACCTCCGCCTCGATGGGCGGCGCGTGCACGGCGAACTGCACCCGACCGGGCCCGATCAGTTCGACGGCCCCGTCGACACCGGCGGCGACGACGGCGTCGAGCATCACCTTCGTACGGGCGACCTCCTCGGTGCCGGCGTCGAGGCGCTGGTAGCCGAGGACGTTGTCGATGAGGGTGGTGATCCGCGAGTAGCCGGCCGACAGGTGGTGCAGCACCTGGTTGGCCTCGGGCCACAGCTGTCCGGCGTCGTCGGCGGCGAGGGCGGCCAGCTCGCGGCGGAGTTCGTCCAGGGGGCCGCGCAGGGAGCCGCCGAGGAGTGTGAGCAACTGATCGTGCCGGGCGGCGAGCGCCTCGTAACGGTCCTTCTCCCGCTCGCCGAGCGCGGCGTACCGCTCCTCGTTCGCGGCGAGCTCCTCCGTGTGCCGCTCGGTGAGCTCCTCGACCTCGGTGACGTGCTGCTGGCGCAGGGCGGTGAGCTCGGAGGCGTGCTCCTCGGCCAGCCGTTCGAGCTCCTCCTCGTGCCGCTTCTCGCCGGCGGCCTTCTCATCGGCGAGCGCGTCGTAGGGACGCCGGTCGGTGAAGGTCATGACGGCGCCGACGAGCTGGTCGCCGTCGCGCACCGGCGAGGTGGTCAGATCGACGGGCACCTTGTCGCCGGCCTTGGACCACAGCACCTGCCCGCGCACCCGGTGCTTGCGCCCGGAACGCAGGGTGTCGGCGAGCGGGGACTCCCCGTACGGGAAGGGCGAGCCGTCGGCGCGCGAGTGCAGCACGAGGGTGTGCAGCTCGCGCCCGCCGAGTTCGCCGGCCCGGTAGCCGAGTATCTGGGCGGCGGCCGGGTTGACGAGCACGATCCGCCCGTCGGTGTCGGTCCCCACGACGCCCTCGGCGGCGGCCCGCAGGATCATCTCGGTCTGCCGCTGGGAACGGGCCAGTTCGGCCTCGGTGTCGACGGTGCCGGACAGGTCGCGGACGACCAGCATCAGCAGTTCGTCGCCGGTGTAGCCGGACGCGTCGTAGGCCTGCTGGCTGTTCTCCAGATTCGCGCTCGTGACCTCGACCGGGAACTCGGCCCCGTCGGTCCGCCGCGCTGTCATCCGGGTCGGCTTGGTCCGCCCGCGCGGGTCGATGTGGTCGGGCCGGCGCATGGAGCCGGGGATCAGCTTGGAGTCGAACTGCGGCAGCAGATCGAGGAGCCCGCGCCCCACGAGTGCCGTCCCCGGCGCCTCGAACGCCTCCAGGGCGATGGTGTTGGCGTTGACGACGGTTCCGTTGGCGTTGACCAGCACCAGGGCGTCGGGCAACGCGTCGAGTATGGCAGCGAGGCGAGCAGCGCCTCGGGATGGCTTGCTGCTCACGAGACGCTTCCTCCCTGTCACCGCACCTTGCCGACCGCGGAGGCCATCTTGCCAACCGGCCCGCAGCGTGTCACGCGAGGGAGTCTATGCGCAGACGTTGCGCTCGCGACGCCGGATGGGAGGGAGGTCGCACGAGGAAGCAGCGCTGGACCTGTGACCGTACGGTTTCGCCGCGCACGACCTTCGTGAGATCTCTACCGACTCCTTGACTTCCCCGGCGCACCGAGGTCGGGCAGCAGCGGCACGAGCCGGTTCCAGCGGTCGATCCGGCAGCCGTCGCCGCGGTCGTAGCGCGCGTCGACGGGCCGCCCGGCCCAGGTCCCGGTGACGTGGGCGGTGGCAGGTCCGCCGTACTGCATGGTGCAGAGGCTGCCGTCCGGCACGGGCGCGAAGACCTCCCGCCCCCAGCGCGTGTTCCGGTCGAGCACGTCACAGGCACCCCGCGCGTCCGGGTGACTGCCGCCGGCGGGGTGGCAGTACAGCTCGTACGTCCCGTCCCTGCCCTCACCCGCGTGCCGCACGGTGACGGTGAGGTGATCGCCGCCCCGGTCCTCGTCCCGCACGGGCGGCGGCGCGGCGGGCGTGGTGGGCGAGGCGGCGGCGGGTGCGGCGGAGAGGGACGCGAGACCGGCGAGAGAGGCGGAGACGCCGAGGAGGAGCGCCCGCAGGACGGCGATGCGCCGTGGCGGAAGGAAACGGACTTGCATCATGCCCTGATCAACGCGACGGCCCCCGGAAAGTTGCGCCCCTCGCGCCGCTCCACCGACACCACACCCGACACCACGCCCGGCGCCACGACAAGGGCTTTGCCCTGGACCCCGCCTGCCTAGTACCGTGGGGGGCGATTGGTGACACCCCACGCGACTGTGTCATCATCTGCACGCACCACTCGCGCGCTCGCGTGAGCGGTTGTGCTGGAGGCGTCGCCTAGTCCGGTCTATGGCGCCGCACTGCTAATGCGGTTTGGGCCTTAAAGCCCATCGAGGGTTCAAATCCCTCCGCCTCCGCGCGTGATCACGGAAGCCCCGGTCCATCTTGACCGGGGCTTCCGTGTTACTGGGCTCTGTCCCGCCTCGCACCTTGTTTATGCAGGTCACAAGGGGTGGGAGGAATGGATTTCACATGACGGCGGCAGTCATGTAATGTTCTTCCTGTCGCCGCGAGCGGCCCGGAAGGGCCGGGAGTGAAGACAGAAAACAGAACAAGCACTCGTAGCTTAACGGATAGAGCATCTGACTACGGATCAGAAGGTTGCAGGTTCGAATCCTGCCGAGTGCGCAGCATGTCAGAGGCCTTGTGGATCACTCCACAGGGCCTCTGGCTTTTTGTCTTGACGGCAGTGTTTGACGGCAACCGCCTCGGAGGGCGGGAGCGGGTGTGACTGAGCACTTCAGCCAGCCGGGTGCGGACGTCGCTGTGCTCTGTCTGCTGGGTGGCTGCGCATACCCGACCTGATCGGGCACAGGATGTCGGGTCTGACAAGGTGCCTGCTGCCTAGCGTGGTGACCGCGAAAGAGGGAGGAGGCCGGGAGTGCTGGAGCGCCTCAACCAGACCCTGGGGTACATCGAGCGCCGCCTCGACCAGCAGGTCGACGTGGCCGAGCTGGCGCGGATCGCGGCCACCTCGGAGTATCACCTGCGCCGGATGTTCTCCGCGCTCGCGGGCATGCCGCTGTCGGAGTACATAAGGCGCCGCCGACTCACGGTCGCGGGTGCCGAGGTGCTCGCAGGGCGAGAGTCTCTGCTGGAGATCGCGGTGCGCTACGGCTACGGCTCGGGCGAGGCGTTCGCCCGGGCATTCCGTGCCATGCACGGCGTCGGGCCGGGCCAGGCCCGACGCACCGGCGCCGCGCTCGTCTCCCAGCCCCGGTTGACCTTCCGCCTCACCGTCGAAGGGAGCAGCAGCATGCGCTATCGCGTAGTGGACAGGCCGGACTTCAGCGTCGTCGGCCCCAAGGCCCGGGTGCCACTGGTGCACACGGGACCGAACCAGGCGATCATCGACTTCGTCCGCGGGATCGACCCGCAGGTCCTGGAGCGCCTGGAGAAGCTGTCGGACCAGGAGCCGCAGGGAATCGTCGCAGTCTGCGACGACCTGGACCCCAGCCGCGCCGAAGGCACCGAGCTCGACTACTACCATGGGGTGATCACGTCAGCGGCTGCCCCCGACGGCACCGCGGTTCTCCCCGTCCCGGCCGGTACCTGGGCGGTCTTCACCACCTCTGGGCCGGCCCCACAGGCCATCCAGGAGCTGTGGCGGGACGTGTTCACGGAGTGGTTCCCGTCCAACCCGTACCGCAGCCGCCCCGGCCCCGAGATCCTGCGCACCCGCCTGTCCCCGGACAAGACCGAAGCCGACGCCGAGCTGTGGCTTCCGGTGGAGCGGGAGCAGAGCTGAACAAGGCGCCAAGCCGATAGTCGCCTGACTGCATGAGCGCTTCAGCCGTCCCTCCGGTCGACTGAAGCGCTCACAGCGAGGCCGATCAGATGGCTGCGAGGACACCGGCCGCGCCGTCGTCATCGTCTGGCCCGTTGCCGTCACCCCTCAGCGCGTCCCCGACGCGGTCGAAGGCGGAGCGCTGGGAGTCGAGCCGTACGAAACGGTCCACCCGACGAGCACCGCCAGCGCCAGGTCGGCCACGAGAGGGCCGAAGTCGAAGGTCCCTTCTGCCGGGTCGTTCGGATCCTTCACATGTCGTTCTCCATCGGGGTGTAGAGGAAGGCCGCAAGGGCCGATTCGAGGGCCGCCCGATCCGCCGGGACGTCGAGGCGGGGGTAGCCGTAGCCGACGAGCACGGCCACTACCGAGTTCACGTGCGATTCGGTGAACCGGGCATCCGGTCCGGCGCGAGGCAGCGGGTGGCTGCGCTCAGCGCCGAACCGGAGGGATGTGCTGCTCACGCCGTCTCAGTGGCCGGGGCCACCAGGTCCAAGCGGTCCGCGCGGTAGGCGATGCCGTCCGAGAGTGATCCGTTGAAGATCCGCGCCCACATGTGGACAGGGCCGGAGGCCATGAGCCGATCACCGCAGAGCGGGGCCCGCGGTCAGAACAATGCCTCCGGCGGGGAATCGGCCGGCACCGGGATGGAGGGGGCGCCGCTCCCGGCTGCGGGTCCATAGTGGCGTGCGCGGGGAGCTCCCATCCCGCCTGCCGCCGCCCCAGGCAGAGCCGAGCAGATACGGTGTGTGGGTCGACGGCGGACGGGATGGGAGCTGGGTGAGTAGTGGGTTGAGGTGGGAGCGCGAAGTGCCGCTGCAGCGTGACCGCATGGATGAACCACGGATCAAGGTGTACGGCTCAGCTACGGAAATCACCGTCGCAGCCAACGCCGCAGGACTGCGGGACCTGGCCGAACGACTCATCAATCTCGCCAATCCCGAGCTCCGCAACGGCTACCACGAGCACCTCGACAGCGGGCTCGACCTCGAAGACGGCTCGATCAGCCTAATTCTGGAACGCGATGACAAGCTGTAGGGCTTCACACCCGCCCGGCGTCATGCCGGACCTGGCGGACCTCGTGTTCGCAAGAATGTTCGCCGAAGGAGTCGCAGCCGTAGACGCTTTGGGGGACTGTCAAGACGCCGGTTGACGTCCGACATCAGCGGCTGACACCAACAGCGGTGAACTGCGCCGGACGAGAGCGGCCCCCAGTGGTCATCAAACCCTCGCCGAGCTGGGATCCCTCGGACCTCCAGGGGGTCCGTGATCGACCTGACAAGGACGAGGCCAGATCTCGAAGCCGGCCCCTGACCGCAGCACGGTGGCCCGGTCTACGCCGGATGGCGGACGTCATGGGCGCAAGGCCCTGGCGGAACAGGGTGGCTGCCGTGATCCGATCTGTGACCCGCCCGTCTCGGTGTGCCTGGGCTCATCGCGCCGGCAGCTCCGGGCGACCCGCTGCCGCATGGGTGAGCAGGCGTCAGAGATCACCTTGAAGGCCTAGTCGATCATCAATCCGCCCAGCGTATTCGAATATTTGACGCAGCGTCAGAAACTGAGGAGCCGGACAAGCGGGTGCCCTGGGTACCCCGTTCGGCCCTTCGGCACCAGCCCCCCCGATATGCCCGATATGACAGCTCTTGGGGTCGTCGATACGTTCAATCACACGTCGGCTGCCAAGGCCGGCTTCTCCCAGAGACAGGAGCAAAAGTGCCATGATCATGACCCGTTCCTCCGCCATCACCGCGGCCGTCGCGGCCGCCGCGGCCCTGACCGCGACCGGCGTCACCTACGCTGTGGCCGCCCCCGCGTCGGCACCCCAGGCGGCCCCGGCCGTCGTCCAGCAGGCGCCCGTTCCTGCCCAGGCGCCCATGGGCGACGAAGGCGGAAAGGGCAACGAGCGCGGCGGCGAGCGCGGCGAGCGCGGCCACGGGGAAAACGAGCACCACCGCAGGGTGGGCCGGATCTTCGTCAATGAGCGGTCGTTCTCCGCCCACCCGGACGGCTGCATCACCGTGATCAGCGGCCTGGGCTCCAAGAGTTTCAACATCCGCAACGATGTCGAGAGCGTGCACGTCGAGGACGGAGTGGTGGGCAGCTTCCGGGTGATCCACCGCCACCACGACAAGGAGGACTTCGACTTCGACTACTGAGCCAGCCGCGTGATGCCAGCCATGTAGAACCCCGGCCCGCCGTAATCGGGCCGGGGTTCTGGTCTCAGCCCCCACCCCTGTGGGCGTCCCGCTCGTGGTGCCCACACCCGACCATTGCCTGACGGTCCACGCGCCTGCCACGCCATAGTAAAACCGGACAGAAAGCGCTGCGAGCCCGGCCGCGCTGACGTCTTTCTGCTCCGTCGGCTCACCCTCAGGGAATTCCCGCTGGAACACCTGCCGTTGGTGTTGTTTCCGAGCAACGGCCACCGGTCTCCTTTGCGACGGTCGGGCGGGCCCGAACGGGTGACGAAAGCGCAAGCCGCACACCTGGTGCGGTCCCCTTGCCCGGCCCGTGACCGCACGCACACGGGCCCGGGGCGGAGTGACAAGCCACGCGACCACACAGCACTTTCCCCACCCAAGACGCCACGGGATGAGCGATATGAGCAATCACCTGGTGGAGGACGCAAGCGACGACAACTACGTCATGGACATTCTCGACATCACTTTGACCCCCGCATCGCCGCGCCTTGGGCACCCACTCCGCTGGGAGATGGACAGCCGCCTCAAAGAGACGGTCGACCTGACCCGGGTCACCTGCAGGGTGATCATGAAGGTCGGCCCGATGAAAATGCTGGACAAAAACTACAAGCTGCCCGATCTGCTGGCAAGCATGGGCACAAGCCTCTCGGGTGACCTCCAGCCGCCCGCCGGACCGTGGAAACAGACGTGGGACCTGCAGATCCCCAAGACGGTGCCGGTGGCGAGGCATCGGATCCACCTGCGCGCCCGAACGGGAGACGGGAAGAACTTCCTCGCCCTGGACATTCCCGTCGTCTTCACCCACAGGTGGGTCACGACCAGCGACCACATCGGCTCACCGAACCGCCCTGGGATCGACCGAGATCTCAGCTGGTCACTGTGACCCGGAGCTTCGTGACTGCCCGGCAGTGACTCGCCTGGTGTGCCCGTGCCCCAGCCGTGCCCGATCGAGCGGGGAACCACGGGGAACACCGGGCAGTCACGGTAGCCGGACACGGGAACGGCTCCCGACCACTGGAACGGAAGCACTCAGGTCAGGGGCCGTTCTCGCTGCTCTCAGCGCGGAGGCGGTGGGATTTGAACCCACGGTGACATCGCTGTCACGACGGTTTTCAAGAGGGAGGTCCACCCTGACGACGTCGTAGACCTCCAGGTCATCCTCGACCGGCCAAGACCACGTGTGCGCGCAATGATCGCAGAGGTAGCCGACCACATCGCGCCCCGCAACAGTCATCAGCCGGCCCGGACGAACTGCCTCGATGAAGCACCGAGGACACGGGTCGGCGGTGTGCGCGCCTACTGATCGGGACATCGTTCGATCCTGCTGTACAACAACGACGTACAGCAACCTCAGCAACCGGTCCCGCCCGGTAGCGTCCTTCTGGGGCTGTAGCGCGGCTGGTACGACCGTCCGTGACCGATTCACATAGAGCTACGGATCAGAAGGTTGCAGGTTCGAATCCTGCCGAGTGCGCACAGGTGAGAGGCCCCGGAGCGATCCGGGGCCTCTTGCGTTTCAGGGGGTGTACGGCAGCGAAGTCCGGGATGCCGTTCACCCGCTGGATCCAGTACGGGGGCAGAGCGTTCTTGCCGGAGTCCTTGAACGTCACGTTGGCACCGAGGTAGCGGAAGCGTGCGCCGCGGTACGGGTGGTCGAACCGGCAGCCGTCCACGGGGCTGCAGCCACCGTTCTGGATCCGTTCCAGCTCCTTGTAGCCCTTGTCGAACTCGTGGTTGCCCACGGAGGAGGCCTTCATGTCGAGCTGGTTCATCAGATCGACCGTGGGCTCGTCGTGGAACAGCGCGGACTCCAGCGGTGACGCACCGATCAGGTCACCGACACCGACCAGCAGGCTGTCGTGGGCCTGGCGTCGGAGTTGTTTGATGTGGGTCGCCATGTAGGCGCCCCCGCCTGCCGTGACCTTGGTGCCGTCGCGCAGGAAGACGACTCCGTCGCTCCCTTGTGGCGGCTGCAGGTTGCCGTGGAAGTCGTTGATGCCGATCAGCCGGAGACTCAGCGGCTTGTTGTCCTGCCCGCCGCCGGAAGGGGCTGCCGCGGCGGCGGGGGACACCGTCACGACGCCGAGGGTGAGTGCTGCGGCCAGGGCTGGAGCCAGTCTCGGCCATCGCGCGTCGAACAGCACAGGTCATCTCTCCTCTCGTAACGCCGGCCCCGCGCCGTGGCGTGGGGCCGGCGTCCAAGGTGTGGTCCGTGTCGGAGCCGTGACGGCGTGGGACCGCGTGGGTCCCGGCTGCCATGTCGCGAGCGGGAACTCCTCGGCGCCGGGGGCCGGCGGAACCGGGAAGGGGCGGGAGTGGGAAGAGGTGGGAGTGGGAGGTGGAAGGAACGGAGCGACGGAAGGGCTCCGGCGGCATCCTGATGACGTGTCAGGGGCAGGCCGACCTGTGCACCCCGTAGAGGAACCGGTTGTGGGTGCCCGGGGGTTCGGTGAGGGTCCACAGCTGGTTGGCCGAGCGGAGCCAGTAGAGGTCCTGCAGCCCTCGGCCGCCGAGCTGCCACCTCGTCGCCTTGTTGCCCGTCGTCCGGGCCCGGACCAGGTGGCGGTTGTGGTGGGGGCCTCCGCCCGAGTTGAAGTAGTAGCAGCCGCGTGAGAAGGCGCCCTGGACGTCACGGACGGGCTGATGCCATGCCGTGGTCGGCTGGATGGTTCCGCTGAAGCTGGTCATCCTGCTGCTCGGCCAGCGGACCACCCGACCGACGCTGTTCTCCCGGTACTCGCTGGTGAGGAACACCGGACTCCGTCCGGAGGCGCGTTCCAGCGACATGGAGTCGTAGCGGGTGCCGGCCCTCTGGTTGATCCACTGGCCCTTCTCGGGCAGCAGGTAGTGGTAACCGCGCCCGCAGTACTTGCCCTTGTGCGGCCCGGACGTTTGGAAACCGGTCGTGCAGGTCGGGTCGACGCTTGCCTTCGGGTTGTGGGCGAGCCGCAGCAGGTCGTTGGTGTCGAAGACGCGCACGCCGCTCGTGGGACCGGCGACGAAGATGTAGTGCCGATACCAGACGATGCCGCCGGCGTGGGTGCTCACGTCGCTGTAATTGGTCCCGGCGCTGTTCGGCCGCACGAGCAGCACGTGAATGTACTTGTTCGTGGCGCGGTCGAGGAAGCTCAGCCGGGTTCCCGTCCCCTGGGCGCCGACACCGCCCGAGTGCCAGGAGAAGACGATGGCCCTGTGCCCGTTCACCGTGCCGGCTCCCGGCTGGGCGTCCTCGGTTCCGCTGATCCCCTGCGGGGTCCAACGCGTGTTGACGGTGTCCGCGTGGTCCAGGCAGTAGTAGGCGACCGCCTTCGCGCCGATCAGAGCACCGTTGTCCGTCGTGGCGGCGTCCCGGCAGGCCTTGTGGTTCTGCGTGTGGGCCTGACGGTTGGCCGCGTTCAGCATGGATCCCACCGTGACCCGCTTACCGCCCGGGTTCACGGCCTTCCTCAGGTTGTCGGCCTGCGTGGTCCGGTCGTTGCCCCAGCTGAGGGCAAAGGAGTTGGGGTTGGCGGTGGTCATCGGCCGGGGAGGCGGTGTCGGGGCGGCGGCGGCCGGGACGGCGGATACGGCTGCGGTGAGCATGCCGAGCACCGCCAGGAAGAGCGCTGCGCCGGGCAGGCGACCACGCCTGGGGAATTTCATGGTCTCTCCGATGACAGGCGGGAGGGAACGTGAGGGCACCTGCCGTGCTCATGGCTGATGACAGCGGCCCACTGGCAGGAACGGTGATTCCACCCGGGACGGGGAGAGTTGCGCAGTAGAGCACGGAATCACTCCGGTGGCACGGCGGCGGAGGCGTTCGGGTGACACCGGGCCGCTCCGTACCGCCTCACGGCCGCCCGGGGGCGTTGTCAGTGGCGGCCCGTAGTCTCGTGAGGGATGGCGTTGGCGTGGAAGTGTTCCGGGTTGCGGTGGTCCGCCGGCGGTCCCGTGCTGGTGTGGGACGGCGGGCGGTCGAGTGCGCTGCACCGGGGGAAACGGGTGGCCTTCGAGGTCGTGGAAGGGGGAGTGCGGACATGCGCGGGAGCGCGGGGGCACGCGTGTCCGGCCCGGGCGGTCGTGCCGGGGCGGAGTACGGGGGCGCGGTGCGAGGAGTGCGCGCGGCTGGAGCGGGCGCACTCCGTGGCCGCGGACACGATCGCGGACGACCCGCGGCCGTACCACGTATATCTGGCGTGGTTCGGGCCCGGCCTGGTCAAGGTCGGGATCACGGCCGTCGAGCGGGGGTCCGCGCGCCTGCTTGAGCAGGGCGCCGTCTGTTTCAGCCGGCTCGGGACGGGGCCGCTGATGGCGGCGCGTCGCGCCGAAGAGCTGCTGCGCGCCGCGCTCCGGGTTCCTGACCGGATTCCGTACGCCGGGAAGCGCGCCGTACGGTCCTTCCTGCCGGCCACCGCGGAGGAGCGGGCCGCCGAGCTCGGGGAGCTGCACGGGCGGGCGACCGCGCTCGGCGGCTGGCCGGAGTCGCTGGAGCGGGAGCCGTTCCGGCCCGTCGACCACGCCGGGGTGTTCGGGCTGGGCGGTCTGCCGGCCGCCGTGGGCGAGGTGAGCGAGCTCGTCGCGGGCTCAGTGGTGAGCGGTGAGCTGGTCGCCGCCGCCGGGCCCGATCTGCACCTGGTGACGGACGGCGCGGTCGTCGTGCTCGACACGCGGCTGATGACCGGCTGGGAGCTCCGGCCGGCGAGGGGCGCGGGGTTCACCGTGCCGGTGCGGGAGTTCCGGGAGCCGGTGGGGGTGCAGGACGGGTTGTTCTGAGGTGAGGTGCGGGGAGGAGAGGTGCGGGGAGGAGAGGACTGGACGCCGTGCGCGTCCCGGGACGATCGTGGGCGCATGAGTGATCAGCCGCCGTCCATGATCCCTGCGACCGAGGCCGCCGAAGTCCGGCGGTTCCGGGAGCGGCTCGGGCTGCCCGGGCTCGTCGACGTCCACACCCACTTCATGCCCGAGCGGGTGCTGCGCAAGGTCTGGGACTACTTCGACGGGGTCGGTGTGCTCACCGGCGGCATCCAGTGGCCCATCACCTACCGGGAGGAGGAGGAACAACGGATCGTGCGGCTACGGGAGTTCGGAGTGCGGGCCTTCACCGCCATGCTGTACCCGCACAAGCCGGGCATGGCCCGCTGGCTCAACGGCTGGGCGGCCGGCTTCGCCCGCCGCACGCCCGACTGTCTGCACACCTCGACCCTCTTCCCGGAGCCGGACGTGCACGCGTACGTCCAGCAGGCCCTCGAGGAGGGCGCCCGCGTCTTCAAGGCGCACGTCCAGGTCGGGGCGTACGACCCCACCGACGAACTCCTCGACGACGCCTGGGGGTTGCTCGCCGAAGCGGGCGTTCCCGTCGTGATCCACTGCGGGTCCGGTCCGGCGCCCGGCAAGCACACCGGGCCGGAGCCGGTCGGGCGGGTGCTCGCCCGGCACCCGCGGCTGCGGCTGGTCGTCGCCCACATGGGCATGACGGAGTACGAGGACTTCCTCGACCTGGCCGAGCGGTACGAGGAGGTGCGGCTCGACACGACCATGGCGTTCACCGACTTCAGTGAGCGGATCGCCCCGTTCCCCCGGCGCGCCCTGCCCCGGCTGGCCGGTCTCGCCGACCGGATCCTGCTCGGCTCGGACTTCCCCAACATCCCCTACCCGTACGTCCATCAGCTGCACGCCCTGGAGCGCCTGGACCTCGGCGACGACTGGCTGCGCGCGGTGTGCCACGACAACGGGGCGCGGCTGTTCGGGCTGCGGTGAGCCACGTGCTCTCCGGGCGTTCTCCGAGAGCCTCCTGTGGCTTTCTCAGAGAAATCACAGGCGGGTGAAAGCGCGCTCTCAGAGGACCCCGACACGGTGTCCACCATGACCACGACCTCGCCCCGGGGGCGCACCGAACTGCTGAGGCCGGACGGGAGCCCCGTCCGGGTGCTCGTGGTGGACGACGAGCTGTCGATCACCGAACTGCTGTCCATGGCCCTGCGCTACGAGGGCTGGCAGATCCGCAGCGCGGGGGACGGGCAGGGTGCCGTCCGGACCGCGCGCGAGTTCCGGCCCGATGCCGTCGTCCTGGACATGACGCTGCCCGACATGGACGGACTCGCCGTCCTGGGGCGGCTGCGCCGCGAACTCCCCGACGTACCCGTCCTCTTCCTGACCTCCAAGGACGCCTCCAAGGACGCCTCCAAGGACGCCTCCAAGGACGCGGCCCAGGACGCCGTCGGGGACCGAATCGCCGGGCTCACCGCCGGCGGGGACGACCACGTCACCAAGCCGTTCGGCCTGGAGGAGGTCGTGGCGCGGCTGCGCGGGCTGATCCGCCGCTCCGGTGCCGCCGACCGGCGGTCCGGCTCCGTGCTCGTCGTCGGTGACCTCACCCTGGACGAGGACAACCACGAGGTCTTCCGGGATGGGGAGAGCATCCACCTCACCGCCACCGAGTTCGAACTGCTGCGCTTCCTCATGCGCAATCCGCGGCGTGTGCTGAGCAAGGCGCAGATCCTGGACCGGGTGTGGTCGTACGACTTCGGCGGGCAGGCCAACGTCGTCGAGATCTACATCTCGTACCTGCGCCGGAAGATCGACGCCGGCCGAGAGCCGATGATCCACACCAGGCGCGGGGCCGGTTACCTGATCAAACCCGCGGTGTCCTGAGCGCGGCGACGAGAGGCGGTGTCCGAGCGGGCACCGCCTCTCCCGTGCGACCGCGTTGCCGGGCGGCCCCGAGCGGGCAGACTCATGACCGGCGGTGGAATGCTCGGGAAGGTACGGCATGGTGAAGGCAGTCCGGGCCAGGGGCGCGTCGCGGACCAGCGTCTGGCTGGAGGGCAGGGCGCGTCGGGGCGGGCGCGGCGGCGGGCAGCCGTCGTCCGGGCTCGACCGGGAGCGGATCACCGAGGTCACGGTGCGGCTGCTGGACGCGGAGGGACTGGCGAAGTTCTCCATGCGCCGGCTGGCCGCCGAGCTGAACGTGACGGCGATGTCCCTGTACTGGTACGTCGACACCAAGGACGACCTGCTCGAACTCGCCCTCGACGCCGCCTTCGGCGAGCTGCGGCTGCCCGCCCCGGACGCCGACGCGGACTGGCGCGACCAACTGCGTCGGCTCGCCGCCGAGTACCGGGCGCTGCTGGTGCGCCACCCCTGGCTGTCGCCGCTCGCCGGGACGTTCCTCAACATCGGCCCGAACTCGCTCGCCTTCTCGGGCACGGTGCAGCGGATCGTCCGCCGCACCGGGCTGCCCGAGCGGCGTCTGACGGGGGCGATCGCGGCCGTCCTCCAGTTCGTGTACGGCTACGGCACGATCGAGGGCCACTTCATGGCCCGCTGCGCCGGCGCGGGGATGGCCCCGGACGACTACTTCCGGCATGCGCTGAGCGCCGCGACCCGGGCTCCGGACGCCGCCGAGGTGCTCCAGGGGTCCGTGACCTTCATGGCGGCCCGTGGCGACGACACGGTCGCCCAGATGCTGGACCGCGACTTCGCCTTCGCCCTCGACCTGCTGGTCGCGGGCATCGAGGCGATGGTGGCCCGCGGCTGACACAGGTATGTGCCGGATGGCGCGGGTGCGTTCCGGCCGGCGCGGGTATGTCCCGGCGGGCCCGGGTGGTCTCCGGGGCACGGTACGGGACGCCGTCCGGGAAGGCCGCCGCCCGGAGCTCACGCGCCCACCGGGCGGAAACCGCTGCGCACGGACGATATAAAGTTCTGTCCGTCCTGTGCTCGCAGTCGGGAATGTGCTGCGGAGCTCTCCTGCGCATGGCCGTGTGGCCGTGCATGCCGAAGAGGTTCGTGGTGCCTGAGTCCGACTTTCCTGAATCGACCCGTTCTCCGGAGGATTTCGAGCTGGCCGAAGCCCTGACGGCGGCGGCTCGGCAACTGCACGACACGGGCACCCCGCACAGCACCATGCGCGCGGCGGTCCGGCTCGCCGTGCATCTGCTGCCGGGCGCCGAGCACGCGGGGATCTCCGTACTGGAACGCGGCCACCACCGCCGTACGGTCGCCTGGACCGACGAGGTCGTACGCACCGCCGAGGGCTCCGGCGGCGACCGTCGTCAGGCGCCGTACTGGGAGCACCTGTGGCAGGCGCCCGTCGTGCGGGTGGCGGACAGCGAGGCCGAGGACGGCGGGGAGTCGCTGGCCGGCCTGGGGCTGCGCTCGGCACTCGCCCTGCGGCTGCGCGCCGACAAACGGCGGCTGACCGTGCTCACCGCCTACTCCCGCAAGCCGCGAGCCTTCGACGACGCCGCGACGCGCGTCGGCCGGCTGTTCACCGCGCACGTCAGCCTCGCCCTGGACTCGGTGACCGTGCGCGAGCAGCTCACCGAGGCGATGCGCACCAGGGACCTGATCGGCCAGGCCACCGGCATTCTCATGGAACGTCTGGACATCGACGCGGCGGAGGCCTTCGACAGCCTCGTGCGCGCCTCGCAGCGGGAGAACATCAAGCTGCGGGACCTCGCCCGCCGGCTCGTCGACGCGCACAGCACCCAGTGAGGGGCGCTCCCGGTGGGTCACATCGCCGGGAGCGCCGTGCCCTGGACCGCCTGGATGTCCAGCTCCACCTTCAGGGTCGTGCCGACGGCGGCGATGCCTGCCTGGAGGATCTGGTTGCAGTGCGTGGCGAAGTCCTCGCGGCGCGGTCGTGTCGTCGCGCGGAAGGCGGCGCGGGTGCCGCCCCACGGGTCGGCGCCGGTGCCGAGGCGGGTGAGGTCGAGGTCGACCGGGCGGGCCACGCCGCGCATGTCCAGCTCGCCGTGGACGGTCCAGCGGTCCGGGCCGGCGGCGGTCAGAGCACTGCTTCTGTAGGTGATCCGCGGGTACCGCGCGACGTCCAGGAAGTCCGGGGACTTCAGATGGCTGTCGCGCGTCCCGTTGCCGGTGTCGATGGAGCCGGCGCGGATGACCGCCTCCACCCGGGACCTGGTGACGTCGTCCGGGGCGATCTCGATGGCGCCGGCGAAGTCCGTGAACCGGCCGTGCACGCTGGAGATGCCCAGGTGCCGGGCGACCGCGGCGACCGAGGAGTGCGCGGGGTCGATGGTCCAGGGCCCCGGCGGCGGCAGCTCGCCGCCGTCCTGCCGGGCCGGCGTCACCGTGCCGACCTCGGCCCGCCCGCTCGCGGTGACGATCGCGCCGGCGGCGGCGGGCGCGTACCCGACCGCGGTGACGACGACCGTGTACGCCCCCGGCGCCGGCGCGGTCGTGTGCCGTACGGCGCGCTCCGCGTCGGCCTCGGCCCGCAGCACCTGCGTGCCGGTCGTGTCGGTCACCGTGACGACCGCGTGCGACACGGCCCATCGGTCCCGGGTGCGGACCCTCGCGGTCGGTCCCATCCCGTTTTCTCCCTGCCGAAGCATCGCAAGTGGTCGAAGTGGTCGTGAGGTGACCGGCCCGTAGCGGGACGCTCCGCCGCTCGGAAAGCGTCCCGCCACGGGCCGGGGTCCGGACTACTCGCCGGGGTGGGCGAGTTCGATGTCGTGGGCGTCGACGCCGTGGCCGGTGACCGTCAGGGCCGTCGCCGCCGACGGGTAGCCCGTCGCGATGACGGTGTACTCGCCGCTGCCCAGGTCGGTGAAGGCGTACGCCCCGTCGGGGCCGGTGGTGGCCGTGCCGACCACGTTGCCCGCCGCGTCGACCAGCGTCACGCGGGCGTCGGCCAGCGGACCGTGCGGGGCGCGGACCACGCCCTGGAGCAGGGCGCCGGCGTCCAGATCGAGCTCGACCCGGGTGACCCCGCCGCCGGCCACCTCGACCGGCAGCGCCCGCGGCCGGTACCCGGCGGCGTTCACCGCGACGGTCACGGCGCCCGGCACCAGCTCGGCGAAGGAGAACTCGCCCTGCGCACCGGTGGTCCCGGTGGCCAGCAGATCGCCGCGCACATCGGTGACGATCACCATCGCGTCCTGCGCCGGCAGCCCGCTCTCCGCGGCCCGGAGCACACCGCTCAGCCCGCTGGTGCCGCTGAGCAGGATGTCGTACGCCACCGGCTCGCCGTTCACCACGACCGTGGACGCCTGCGGCTGGAAGCCGTCGGCGGAGGCGATCAGGACGTACGACCCCGCGCCCGGCGCGTCCACCGTGTAGGCGCCGTCGGCCTGCGCGACCGACCGGCCCAGCCGGCGGCCCGCCAGTGAGATCAGCGTGACCACGGCCTGCGGCACCGGCGCGCTCTCGGCGCCCCGGACGACGCCGCGCACCGGGATCCCGCCACCGGACCCGGCGGCCGGCTCACCGGGCGCCGCCATGGCGACCGCGGCCGGCCGCCGCGCGCCCTCGGGAC